>JAGOGO010000193.1 GCA_017996625.1 Deltaproteobacteria bacterium
CCCGCTTCGCGGGCCAGAAGAGCTGATGGGTAACCCGCTTCGCGGGCCAGAAGAGCTGATGGGTAACCCGCTTCGCGGGATTACGGGTTGCGAGTTCATTCTTAAGCAAGAAACCGGTAGCCCGCACCCCGCGACTCGTACCAGTCTCTTTGCTCAGTGCTCAGTTGCTCTCTACTCCTGCTCCACTCCCCTGCTATTCTTTCCCTTCAATCCCTCTTTCTGCTGCGCTATACTGAGAGCAGCAGGTTTGTCTGCCAGCATTCCCTCCTTTTTTTTCTACCCTCATAGGAGGAATTATATCATGGCGATTGATCCGGTGTGTGGTATGACGGTGGACGAAGCAAAGGGCATCTCTGCTGAAAAGGACGGGACTACCTATTACTTTTGCTGCGAACAATGCCGAAAACGGTTTCTTGGAGAGACTCCCGTCCCCCGTCCGCCAGACCAGAAAGGAAGCCGGTATTACTGTCCCATGTGTCCTGGTGTCGAAAGCGATACGCCGGGTGCTTGTCCGAAATGCGGTATGGCTCTGGAATCAGCGGCCGATGCCATTGAAAAACGAACCGTCTACACCTGCCCGATGCATCCGGAAGTAATCCGGGATCATCCCGGCGCCTGCCCGAAATGCGGTATGGCTCTGGAGTCAAAAGACGTCCAGGCTGAAGAAGATGACAGCGAGCTGCGGGATATGACCCGACGTTTCCGGGTTGGCCTTGTCCTCACTATTCCGGTTTTGGTCCTGGCAATGGGAGCCATGATCCCGGGCAATCCGCTCTCTCAATTAGTCGGTACGGATACCAGGAGATGGATCGAGCTTATTTTGTCTACTCCGGTGGTGCTCTGGGCCGGCCTGCCCTTCTTTCAGCGGGGCTGGCGCTCAGTGATGACCGGGAACCTCAACATGTTTACGCTCATCGCACTCGGAACCGGTACTGCCTATGGGTACAGCGTTGTTGCGATACTCGCCCCAGACATCTTTCCGGCTGCGTTCCGCCACCATGGAGAAGTCGGGGTCTATTTCGAAGCTGCAGCCGTCATTACGACACTAGTTCTTATGGGGCAGGTTCTGGAGTTGCGTGCTCGCAGGCGGACCAGCGGTGCTATTCGGGAACTTCTGCAATTGGCGCCAGCCCGCGCCCGTGTGGTGCGTGGAACGTCTGAGATCGAGGTGATGCTCGAAGACGTTAAAGTAGGTGATATCCTGCGAGTACGTCCGGGTGAAAAAATCCCCGTGGATGGTGTTGTCGTTGACGGCAGGACCAGCATCGACGAATCAATGATCACCGGAGAACCGGTGCCGGTAGAAAAGACAAGCGGTGCCCCCGTTACTGGAGGAACCATCAACCAGACTGGCTCCGTTCTTATGAAGGCGGTAAAGGTAGGCCGGGATACAATGCTGTCTCAAATTGTCCGCATGGTCTCCGAAGCACAACGCAGCCGCGCCCCAATCCAGCGCGTAGCCGATCGCGTTGCCGGGTACTTTGTGCCTGCGGTGGTCACCATTGCCTTACTCACCTTTATTGTCTGGTCAATAGTCGGCCCGGAACCGCGCATGGCCTACGCCCTGGTGAATGCAGTTGCGGTCATGATCATTGCCTGCCCATGCGCTCTCGGCCTGGCCACACCAATGTCGATCATGGTTGGCGTTGGCCGCGGTGCAAGAGCCGGTGTCCTGGTGAAGAATGCCGAAATGCTCGAAGTATTGGAAGAGGTCGATATCATTGTCGTTGATAAAACCGGTACACTTACCGAAGGGAAACCAAGACTCAAGGACATTGTCACACTCAAAGGATTTGAGGAAACCTTGGTTCTGCGGTACGCTGCCTCGCTGGAGCAGGCCAGCGAACACCCTCTGGGTACTGCACTTGTCCGTTCCGCCCGCGAGCGCGGCTTGGAACTGGCCGCAGTGCAGGATTTTACCTCAGTTACCGGCGGAGGAGTTACTGGTACGGTGGAAGGACATGCCATCGTGATTGGTAAACCTTCCTTGCTTCAAGAGCACGGCGTGAGTAACCTCGACAACCTCCTGGCTGAAGCCAAGCAGCGAGAGGAGCAGGGAAACACAGTTCTTTTCCTCGCTCAAGATGGAATGCCGGCAGCTATACTGTCAGTATCCGATCCGATCAGGGAATCAACAACGGAAGCGGTGAATACCCTGCATGCAATGGGGCTGAAGATTGCCATGGTTACCGGAGACAATCCGGCTACCGCCAAAAGTGTAGCCGGAATCCTGCAGATCGATGACGTGCAAGCTAATGTGGCACCGCAGGACAAGCATGAACGGATCAAAGCGCTTCGTGCGCAGGGCCATCTCGTAGCGATGGCCGGCGATGGCATCAATGACGCTCCGGCCTTAGCGGCAGCGCATGTAGGCATTGCTATGGGCGGAGGCACTGATGTAGCTATTGAAAGCGCCGGAGTCACACTTCTTAAAGGCGATTTGCGCGGAATCGTACGGGCTATCCGGCTCAGCCGGGCGGTGATGCGCAACATACGGCAGAACCTCTTTTTTGCCTTCATTTATAATTCACTAGGAGTACCTATTGCTGCCGGCATCCTCTATCCCTTCTTCGGTCTGCTGTTGAGCCCGATTATTGCCGCCGCAGCCATGAGCTTCAGCTCGGTGTCAGTGGTAACCAATGCGCTGCGGCTGCGCACTGTTAGAATTTGAATAAAAGTGGAGCCACTTATGAATACTTCTGCGTCAAAGAAACACTATCAAAAACCCAGCCTCGAGAAGATCCGGGAAAAGCTCTCTCCCCATCAGTATGAAGTAACCCAGCAAGAAGGTACCGAGCCCCCCTTTCGCAACGAGTACTGGGACAACAAACGCGAGGGGATTTATGTGGATGTTGTTTCCGGTGAACCGCTGTTCTCATCTCTGGACAAATTCGACTCGGGTACCGGCTGGCCAAGCTTCTCTCGGCCACTCGAACCTGATAATATCCTGGAAAAGGAAGATCGCAGTCATGCTATGAATCGTGTTGAGGTGAGAAGCAAGCATGCCGATTCACACCTGGGTCACGTATTTCCTGACGGCCCGCCACCTACCGGACTCAGGTACTGTATGAATTCGGCATCCTTGCGCTTTATTCCCAAAGAAGACCTGGAAAAGGAAGGCTACGGAGAGTATCTGAAGCTTTTTGAACCGTAAGGCGTGAGGAGTAAGGAGTTAGAACTAAGAACGAACAGGCTCGCATCAGCTGTCGTTTGAGTACTCCTCACTCTTTACCGTATCCAGAATTCTGAACTTTGAACCTTGAACCTGATGACGGGCTATCGATGTTCGATAAAAGTGATGAACAGTTTCCGATAAAGAAAAATTACACCTTTCTGGCTCACTGCGGAGTTTCTCCTCTTTTTGCCCGGGCATGTTCCATGGTTCAGGAAATATCTGAAGGTCAGCGGGATCACGGCGTCTTATACATCGTCGAGAGATACCTCGCTATCCTGGAGGGCCTGCATGCGGCTGCCGCCTGCTTGATGAAGACATCGGCAAGCAATATATCGTTTGTGAAAAATACCTCCGAAGGTATGAACCTCATTGCTTCTGGCTATCCGTTCAGTCCAGGCGACGAGATCGTCGTGTTTGAGCACGAATACCCGGCAGTCTATTATCCCTGGAAGCTCCAGGAAACGCGAAGTGCTCGACTTGTTTTGTTGCCGGGGAAATCTCAGCAGACCGAGAACGGAACTGAACCATCGTTTTCTTGGAGCCTGGGCGATTTGCAGAAGCTGATAAGCAGCAGAACTCGGGTGCTTGCGATTTCTCATGTGCAGTTCACCAGCGGATATGCGGCCGACCTCGAGGAGGTCGGCAGCTTCTGCAAGAAACATCGCATCGATCTCATTATCGATGCCGCCCAGAGCCTTGGCTGTTTGCCCGTCTTTCCGGAACAGCATGGCATCGCTGCAGTGGTCTCTTCAGGTTGGAAGTGGCTCTTAGGTCCCGTCGGATCCGGACTTATGTACACATCGGAGGAATTCCGGCACAAGATCGGCCACGTTGCCGTAGGGGCCGAGACTATGCGCCAAGGGATGGACTACCTCGACCATTCATGGGATCCTCAGGATACCGCAAGGCGTTTTGAGTACAGTACATCGCCTGTGTCCCTGGCCGCAGGCCTTGTTACATGTATCCGGGATCTTTTCCTGAACTACACGATAGAGTCCGTGTGGCAAGAAATCATGCAGCTTCAGGATATCTTTCTCGACCATCTCGATCAGGAGCTATGGCACATCGAACAATACTCACCTGAGCACCGCTCGGGCATCCTTTCTCTCTCCTGCTGCAATCCGGATGATATTGCCAGGCAGCTCCTGGAACACGGCATCATTTGTTCTCCCCGCGCCGGATTCGTGCGTATCGCTCCTCATTTTTACAATTCCAAACACGAAATGGTCCAGACCGCCGCAGCGCTAAACGCTATTAAGATGAGTAAGAAGTGAAAAGTAACGAGTAAG
>JAGOGO010000194.1 GCA_017996625.1 Deltaproteobacteria bacterium
TGGCACCTCGATGTCGGCTCATCGCATCCTGGGGCTGGAGAAGGTCCCAAGGGTTTGGCTGTTCGCCAATTAAAGCGGTACGTGAGCTGGGTTTAGAACGTCGTGAGACAGTTCGGTCCCTATCTGTGGTGGGCGTAGGATATTTGAGAGGGGCTGTCCCTAGTACGAGAGGACCGGGATGGACGAACCTCTAGTGTACCAGTTGTTCCGCCAGGAGCATCGCTGGGTAGCTACGTTCGGAATGGATAACCGCTGAAAGCATCTAAGCGGGAAACCAGCCTCGAGAATAGATATCCCTCTTCGGTGAGAGCCGAGGACTAAAGGCCCCTGGTAGACTACCAGGTTGATAGGCCAGTAGTGTAAGTGTGGCAACACATTTAGCTTACTGGTACTAATTGGCCGTGCGGCTTGGCCATAAAATTTAAATCATATATGCCGCGTGGGAGAAATCTCATGATTGGCCAGGCTAAGCGGGGCAGTAATTGATATTTAGGAATTCGTATGATGCAAGAGTCTTCAGCAGGGGTTGAAGTGCGTCGTACCGTTAAGTATATGAATTGTTTTCGGTGACTATGGCGGAAAGGAAACACCCGTTCCCATTTCGAACACGGAAGTTAAGCTTTCCCGCGCCGATGGTACTGCTCTGGTGACGGGGTGGGAGAGTAGGTCGTTGCCGAGACATATTTTTGGCCCTTTCGAAAGAAAGGGCTTTTTTTTTGGTCTCAGGGTATGCTATAGATATCCTTAATCAATAAGCAGGCTTACAGGTTTAGGTGCTGCCGGTGAGCAAATCTTTACCTGAGTGCCTGAATGCATGTATAATGAGCTATCCATGAAATTTCTGCTGCTTATGAACGATCCGGAATGAGGAAAAGAATACTATGTCAGGTCATTCAAAATGGAGCACCATCAAGAGGAAGAAAGGTGCTGCAGATGCAAAGCGCGGGAAGGTTTTTTCAAAGTTGATAAAGGAAATTACCATTGCAGCCCGCATCGGTGGCGCGAATACGGATGGAAACCCGCGGCTGAGGTCTGCAATTACTGCTGCACGTGCGGAAAACATGCCTAAGGATAATATCGAACGTGCAATCAAGAAAGGAAGTGGAGAGCAGGGCGGTGCCAATTACGAGGAGATATCGTATGAAGGATACGGACCGGGAGGCGCTGCGGTGCTCGTCGATGCGCTGACTGACAACCGGAACCGAACCAGCGGCGAAATCCGCCACATATTTTCGAAGCACGGAGGCAGTCTTGGTGAAGGGGGATGTGTTTCCTGGCTCTTTGATAAGAAAGGCTTGATAGTCTTTGATAAGGACAAGGTTGATGAGGAAAAACTGCTTGAGATTGCTCTCGAAGCTGGAGTTGAGGATGTCAAGGAAGAGGACACCACCTTTGAAGTGACCACGGACCCGTCGCGGTTTCATGAGGTGAAGACTGCATTGGATAACCTGGACATGCAGTATGTTCTAGCGGAAATATCGATGATACCCAAGAACACGGTGAAATTGGTTGGAAAAGAAGCGGAGCAGATGATCCGGTTGATGGATGCGCTGGAAGACTCCGATGATGTGCAAAAGGCGAGCGCGAATTTTGATATTCCTGAAGAGATCCTGGAGAAGATGAGTGGCTGATTTCAGAGTGGTTGGAGTCGATCCCGGGTTAGCAGCAACCGGTTTTGCCGTTGTCGAAGCCAGGGATAGGAAAGGGGTGGCTCAAGTATGGGATACCATCTCTACCAGTCAGAGCGATCCGCTTCCACAGCGGCTTCGCCATATTTTTATCGACTTCATGGAGATCCTGAAACAGTGGAATGCCCGAATACTGGTGATTGAAGATGCCTACGTGATGCAGCGTTTCCCTAAAGCTGCTTTGCAGCTCGGTGCCGTGCGTGGAGTGCTCAAGCTCGCGGCGGCTTTAGAGGAAATGGATGTCATTGAATTGACGCCCACCGAAGTCAAGGTTGCTCTCACCGGCAACGGCCGGGCACCGAAGGAGCAAGTGGAAAAGACGGTACGCAAGCTCTGCACGATTCAGGGAGAAATAAAGACAACGCATGCCTCCGATGCTCTGGCGCTGGCGATCGTCGGACTTTCGAGATGCGGCGCTGTTCGTTGGTAGTGCTCAGTGAACAGTAAGGAGTCAGGCGTAAAGAGTGAGGAGTGAAGGGTTAGGAGTAAAAAGCATATACTCCTGAAGCCTTACGCTTTACTCCTTACTATTCGTGGGCAGCGTCCTGAGCCGAGATCGCATTTCGTGCGAGGAATATGCTTCACACCCTTGATAGAAAACCATGATAAGTTATCTTACCGGAACGCTGCTAAAGAAGGAAAACGATCGCATCACCATTCTGACCCATGGTGTCGGCTATGAGGTGCTGCTTCCTCCAGTTATCCGCCAGGAATTTAATACCGCCCACGCTGGCTTGGACGGTGAGGAGGTCAGCCTGTATATCTTTTACTACCATGCTGAACGACAGCCGCGGCCTATCCTCGTGGGATTTACTAATGAAGCCGAGAAGGAGTTTTTTGAACTCTTTACAACTGTGAGCGACATCGGACCCACTAAGGCCACAAAACTCATCTCTGTCCCCGTCTCTCAGATAGCCCAGGCTATCGAAGAGCGCAATGCCCGCCTCCTCACCACAATAAAAGGCCTAGGACCTAAACTGGCAGATAAGATCATTGCGCATCTCTACGGCAAAGTAGGCAAGTATGCGCTGATTAAAGGG
The DNA here is from genome assembly GCA_017996625.1 of Deltaproteobacteria bacterium. Taxonomy (GTDB): domain Bacteria; phylum Desulfobacterota; class WTBG01; order JAGOGO01; family JAGOGO01; genus JAGOGO01. The sequence goes on from JAGOGO010000194.1 coordinate 2,729, forward strand.
GCCGATACCGTTCCGCTTACTCCGGAAGTCAAAGATGATATTGCTCAGCAGGTGCTGGAAGTCATGGTAAAGCAGCTCGGGCACAAGCGTTCGGAAGCGATGGACCTCATCAAGGAAGCTCTCGATCGCAACCCGCAAGCCGTGACTGCCGAAGAATTGTTTGAGGAAGTCTATCGCACGCAGAACCGCTGACCGGCTCACGATTGTTAGGCTTATCATTGCGGAAAAACATGCAGTGCAGTATAGTGTTCCATAACACATGATCAGTATTTTCTCTTGTAGGAACGCAGATTGTGTGACCATGGGAGAGCCTGCGGCTTAAATAGTTTTCTCACCTCGTCCGTAGTACAAAGGGCCTGCACCACCAATGACCACTTCATGATGGAGCTCCTTTTGTGGGAGCGGCGTCCCCGCCGCGACATCTAAGCAACGTGTAGGGTGCGCTGTGCGCACCATCGTAAAGCACTATGAGTACTCAAGAAGAAAAACCAACGTTTGACTTTGTAACGATTCGCCAGCCTTCCATCGGAAAGACTGACACTGATTGCGCCGCTCATGATGAATGGAACCTACGGCCTCAGTGTTTGGCCGATTACATCGGTCAGCGGCGCATCGTTGAATCGCTTTCCATTGCGATCAGGGCTGCTAAGAAGCGCAAGGAGCCTTTAGATCACATTTTGTTTCAAGGGCCTCCAGGCCTGGGGAAAACTACGCTGGCGAATATTATCGCCCGGGAAATGGACGTACGTATTCACCACACGTCCGGCCCTGCCCTTGAGAAGGGCGGTGACCTCGTCAGTATCCTAACCTCACTCGATCGGGGCGATGTTCTCTTTATCGATGAAATCCATCGTCTCCCCAAAGTTGTCGAAGAGCTCCTATGTCCGGCAATGGAGGATTTTGCCGTCGATATAATTTTTGATAAGGGGGCGAATGCTCGGACCTATCGGTCGCGACTGGAGTGGTTTTCTCTGATCGGAGCCACTACCCGCGCCGGGCTTCTCTCCCGTCCCATGCGGGAGCGCTTCGGCATCATGCGCGAACTGGAGTTCTATTCGGATGAAGAAATTGCGCAGGTGATCAGGCGCTCCGCCATTATTCTACAAACGACGATCGATACTGAAGGCGCTTACGAAATTGCACGACGTTCCCGGGGAACGCCCCGCGTGGCCAACCATCTGCTGAAGCGCGTAAGGGACTTCTGTCAGGTCAAAGCTGATGACCGAATCGATCGGGCTATCGCCCAGGCAGCTCTTGATCTGGAAGGGGTGGATTCGGAAGGCCTTACCGTGCTTGACCGGCAATACCTGGCGATTATCATCAATTACTACAAGGGTGGCCCGGTTGGTATTGAGGCAATTGCCGCGACTATTCAGGAAGACAGCGGTACCTTGGAAGAACTGGTGGAACCATTTCTCCTTAAGGGCGGCTATCTTATTCGCACCTCAAGCGGCCGGCGAGCTACGGAAAAAGCCTATATCCACTTGAACATTTCGCTCCCTCATTCCTCGTCGCAGCCGTCGCTATCGTTCCTGGGCAAGTAGCGCCGCCTTCCGGTGCCCGGAGGCGGTAACGATGTGCTCACGCGATCGACACGTGTCTTGTTCCACGCTCTCTGCCTCGTCACTCAGCAGAAACACTATTATCCGGATCAAAACCACCAGGCTTGAGAGTGCAATCTGGTGCTATGTGTATACCATCGTATACACTTGATATTGGTAGCTAATCGTATATAC
>JAGOGO010000035.1 GCA_017996625.1 Deltaproteobacteria bacterium
CCCACTGGGTAAGGCACGGCACGCCGTGCCCCTGCGAAAAAAACGAGGGCGGGTAGAGACCACTCTGCCTGCCCTCGTTCTGTATAGGTCATATGCGACCTGTAAGACCTATACTGCAATCTTGAATCAAAATGGAATATCGCTGTCGTCGGAGGGTGGCGATGAATCCCGATCAGGAGCATGAACTCCGGATCCAGCGCTTCCCAGCATCTGCATGGCGGTAGTAATTATCTCTGTAGTAGTCCTTTGATTTCCTTCCTTGTCTTCCCAGGTGCGGGTTTGCAGTCTTCCTTCGATGTACACCTGCTTGCCCTTGGACAAGTATTCTCCACAGATTTCCCCCAATCGTCCGAATGCAACAATCCGGTGCCACTCGGTACGCTCCTCTTTTTCACCGTTTGGTGTTGTCCATCGCTCCGTTGTAGCGATACGAAAGTTCGCTACTGCGGTGCCGCTGCTTGTATACCTGATTTCTGGATCAGCCCCCAGGTTTCCGATGAGGATCACTTTATTGACGCCGGCCATGGTAGCTCCCAAATAGAGGTTGATGTATTTGAAAGATTGTATTTTATCAGGAAGCGATAAAAAATCAAGTACCGGCCGGGACTCTTTGCTCTATGCTCTCTGCTCGTTGAGGATTCGTGCTTCAGCACGAATCCGAAATCCCGCCGAAGGCGGGGCTCTATGCTCTTTGCTCGACTGCTGGATCTGAACCTTGATCAAACTCATTGACTTCCATCTGAACATTCAGTATGAGTTTCAGATAAGAACCCATCAGGAAGCGCCGCTTAAGCATTTCCGATGCAGCAAACCCGTTCACCTCCCTAGCTTTCTTCATTCGAGGAGAAACCCGGATTGTTGAGAACCATTCTTTTCTGGACTACCGCAGTACTGAGTTTCCTCATTCTTGCCCCGGCCGCATTGTTATTAAACGGAAATCAGAGGCATGCCCATGCGATTCAGAAACTCTGGGCTCATCTTCTTCTTCGAGTAAGCGGCGTAACTCTGACGGTAAAAGGCTTGAACCACATACAACCGTATGGCTCCTATGTGGTTATGGCAAACCACCAAAGCTATATGGATATTTTCGTTCTGCTGTCCTTGCCGCTCTTCATCCACTGGATGGCAAAAAAAGAGCTCTTTAGGATTCCTCTCTTCGGATGGATATTAAAGGTCATAGGTGGCATTAGCATCGATCGGCAAAGCAGTGCCCGGGGATTCTCCAGCATTAAGCAAGCATCGCATAAGATACGAAGCGGTGCTACTGTCCTGATTTTCCCGGAGGGAACACGCAGTACTGACGGCGGCTTAATGCCTTTTAGCGAAGGTGGCTTCTTCCTGGCTATTCTTTCCCAGGCGGTTATACTTCCGGCTACGATAGTCGGGAGCTGCCGAATCATGCCCAAAGGGTCTTTTCGGATCTCGCCGGGCCCGGTATCAATTACTATTTCAGAACCGATACCTACCGCAGGCTTGCGGACCAAGGACCGGAACGATCTTCAGGAGAAGATTCGCCAGATTATCGCCAGAGCGCTTGAGAATTCTAACCGTGAGGAGTAAAGACTTCTGCTCTGAGCACGCGGCGAAAAGGTGTATACATATTTTCCCTTGCGCCTCAGCGCGGGATAAGGGCGGACTGCGGGAAATGCGTGTGTCGGGGGGTGCCCACCTGCTTGACAGCAACGGTATTTTTTTCTATTATCCTGCCGCGTCCTCTGATAGGCTGAAGACTAAAGACTGAAGAGCAGCCATCTGTTCAGATGGTTCTGCGGCACATGTGCTGTTCTCATAACCTTCCTGTACTGAGGGCAGACAACATCAGCCACGTCCTTGGCCAGCAACAAGGATCCGCTCAGCCAACCATGGTTGCCGTTGTGCTGAATGCTGCTGTTAATAAGAGAACGATTCTTTACCAACTGAACTCATGGGAACACCTACTGCGCCCAAAACAGCGAAAATTGTCGCCAGCATCCTCTATCACCACGAAAGCTTCTTCGATGCTGCGATAGAATCATTGGTGAAGTTATGGGACTCTGTGGATATGATTAGTGAACGGCTGGAGTTTACGTATACTGACTACTATGATCAGGAGATGGAGAAAGGGCTCTGGCGGCGGATCATCAGTTTCGACGCACTACGTGACCCCGGAGAACTGGCTCAGATCAAGTTGAATACGAATGCGCTCGAAATATCTCTCTCAGAGGACAGTCCTGGCCGTCGAGTGGTCAATATCGATCCAGGTTATCTGAACGCCAACCACCTGATCCTGGCGACGACAAAGCCTGCGCCTCATCGACCGTATCTTCAGCTGGGAATTTATGCAGATCTTACCCTTATATTCACTGGAAAGCGGTTTCGGGCGCTTCCATGGACGTACCCCGATTACGCTTCAGAGCCCATGATTGCCTTTCTGCAGACGATACGAAAACGGTACCTTTTTCAAATCAATCGCCTTGCTGATTTGGTGGCTGCCAATCAGTGTGGAGGTGAATAGGCTATGCGAAGCATGACAGGATACGCACGCATTGAAGGTTTATTGGAAGAGCGTCGCTGTGTACTGGAATTAAAGACAGTTAATCATCGATTCTGCGACATCAACCTGAAGATGTCCAAGAACCTGAGCTCGCTCGAGATACAGGTACGAAAATACCTGTCGACAAAGATATCGCGCGGCCGAGTTGACATGACAATACAGTGGGAGAATGATGCTGAAATGGAAGCACATCTTGTTCTCAACACTGCAATCGCTCGCGAATATCACCGAATGCTCACCATGCTCAAGGACGAACTCACGCTGCCGGATGAGATCACGTTGAATCATCTGCTGACGCTTCGGGACAGTATTATCAGCATAGAAAAAGCCGAAGCAGTGGTGACCAACTGGGAAACATTGCAGACTCTGGTGGATCAGGCTGTGGCAGATCTGGACTCCATGCGGGAGATCGAAGGAGAAGCGCTGAAAAAGGATCTGACCGGCCGGGTTGAGCGATTGCGAGAGATAATCGGTGAGATTGAAAGTGCAGCCAATGGCATGGCTGAGTCGATTCGCGAAAAGCTCACAAACCGATTTCAGCAGCTTGAAAATGCTCCTCCGGTTGATGAAAGTCGTCTTCTTTCCGAAGTCTTCTTCTTAGCCGAACGTGCCGACATCACCGAAGAGTTGGTAAGAACTGCGAGCCACCTGCAGCACGTGCAAACATTACTAGATACTCCTGGCAGCATCGGACGAAAACTGGATTTCATTATTCAGGAGCTGAATCGAGAACTGAACACAATTGCTTCTAAATCCAACGACGCGTTTATTTCCCAGGCCGTTGTAGAGGGCAAAAGCGAACTGGAAAAAATGCGGGAGCAAGTGCAGAACGTAGAGTAAAACCTGGAGGACTCTCAATGGATAAAAAGCTCCTCAATGTCGGTTTTGGAAATATGGTTATGGCCTCTCGCGTAATTGCTATTATTACGCCCGGCTCGGCGCCGATGAAACGGCTGAAGGAAGAAGCCAAAGAAGCACGCAAATTAATTGATGTAACCCAGGGAAGGAAAACCCGTTCGATCATCATTACCGATAGTGACCACGTGGTACTCTCCGCCGTGGAAGCCACCACGGTCGCGAACCGGCTGATGGCTGACTATTCGGGCAAAGTCGCGGGAGAGGGCTAGGAGAAGCGGATGAAGCCATCGGGTTTGCTCTGCATTGTTTCCGGTCCTTCCGGGACAGGCAAAACGTCGCTCTGTAAAGAGCTCTTGAGACGAGTTCCCTCTCTGCATTTCTCTGTCTCTTATACTACTCGTCCTCCTCGCGAAGGTGAAACGCAAGGAAAAGATTATTGCTTTGTCTCCAAAGCAGTCTTTGAACAGATGATTGCCGAAAATGCATTCGCCGAATGGGCGCAAATTTACCATAATTATTATGGAACAACAAAAGCATCCATTCAGCAGTCGCTGGAGCTCGGAATCGATCTTCTCTTTGATATTGATCCACAGGGCGCACACCAACTTCGGCTCCAGTATCCTGAGGCAGTGTCGATTTTCGTGCTTCCTCCCTCCATGCTTGACCTGGAAACACGACTGCACGGCAGGAGCACTGATCCCCCGGAGGTCATTGCCGGAAGGCTTCTCAAGGCCCGCGAGGAAATCAGCCAGGCGGCCTCCTACGACTACCTGATCATCAATGATAATTTTGACGAAGCTCTTTCTGTCCTGCAAGCGATTTTAGCAGCGGAAAAACACCGATATCACCGATTGAAGGAAAAGCTCCTCACTCTGGAACAGGAATAGCAGGCTAAAGAGATTCAAGGTTCGAAATTCAAGATTCACGAGTGATGAACTTGTTCCATGCAGGTAATCCTGATGCATAAAGGATGACACTCCGATGACCTCTTCCTTGCTAACAGCGAAGAACAAGCTGATCATAGCTCTTGATGTTGATGATCTCGGCCGTGCACGGGAGCTGGCGGTTGCGCTCCACGCTCACGTCGGGATGTTCAAAATCGGCCATCATCTGTTTTCTCGCTACGGTCCGGCAGCAGTGGAGATGATTCATGACCTCGGTGGAAGAGTCTTTCTCGACCTCAAGTACCATGATATTCCTAACACCGTTCGACTTGCTGTCGAGGCTGCTGTTTCCCTCAAGGTAGCAATGCTCAATGTCCATAGTGCCGGAGGTCGCGTGATGATGACGGAAGCGGTGTATGCCGCGCATCAGGCTGCCATAAGAGTTCAGTGCTCCAGACCGATTGTTCTTGGGGTCACGGTTCTCACCAGCCTTGCGGAATCCGACCTTGAAGAAGTTGGCATGAGGGGACCGGTTGAATCTCAGGTCAAGCGACTGGCTGCCTTAGCCCATGCCTCAGGTTTTGACGGCGTTGTTGCTTCGCCTCAGGAGATAGGCGCCATTCGCTCGATTCTGCCGCCTCCTTTTTTGATAGTTACTCCAGGCGTGCGGGTCACCCCTACTGCACATGACGATCAGAAAAGAACCCTGAGTCCGGCCGCAGCATTGCAAGCCGGAGCCGACTACCTGGTCGTCGGCCGTCCGATCCTGGAGGCTCCGGATCCGGCCCTGGCAGCGCAGAACATGGTTCAGGCGATGGCGGGCAGCTGATCATGACGATTCCTGTTCTCTCAATCCTACACGTGAAAATTACCGATGGATCATGCACCACGTAATCTTCGGCGTTAATCCGGTCTTAGAAGCGCTGCAAAGCAATCCTCAAAAAATCCACCAGCTCTTTTTGCCGACCGAAGATCTTACCGGCAAAAGAAAGCTGATCTTTTCACTCGGACGTCAGCATGGTATCAAGATCCAGCGCATACCGCTGAGCAGGTTCGATGTTCTCGTAGGTTCGGTAGTTCATCAGGGGGTGGTCGCTGAAGTCACCGCCCAGGAATACCAAAGTCTGGACACACTCGTAGCGGGTTGGAAGGCATCGAAAGAAAAAGCTCTGTTCGTTGTTCTGGACAGCATTGAAGACCCGCACAACCTCGGTGCAATAATCCGTACCGCCCACGTTGTCGGCAGCCATGGCGTGATCGTCCCCAAACATCGGTCCGCGCCTCTCTCCGGCACCGCGGTCAAGGCCGCTGCAGGTGCATCAGCTCATATTCCGGTCTGCCGGGTACCCAATCTCGTTTCCGCCTTGAATTCGTTGAAGCAGGAAGGTATCTGGATCGCAGGCACCAGTGAAAAAGCAACCAGGCAACTCTATCAGCTCGACCTCACGATGGACTTGGCTGTCGTCATTGGAAGTGAAGGGAAGGGCATGCACGAACTGGTGATAAAGACTTGCGACTTCCTCATTTCCATTCCTACCAAGGGTACCATCCACTCACTCAACGCTTCAGTAGCTGCAGGAGTCGTGCTCTTCGAAGTGCTGCGGCAGCGGCAGTATCGATAGGTTGTTTTCACAGGCAGCAATGAATGTTGATGTGTATTGGTAATGAGATGGCTCTCATTACCAACGTCCGTTGGATAGGTTTGAAACGATCATGGTTCCTGGATTCCCGCCTGCGCGGGAATGACTGAATTAGTGCAAATCCCGCTAGAACCTGCCCGCGCTAAAGCCTTGTACCGCAAGAATGAGAGCAGGAGTTTCTCATACCGCCATTCCCGCGCAGGCGGGAATCCATAAGTTTCATTGTCGCATAAAAATGCTGAAGTCCAGTTTTCTAAGAAAAAACACGTGCAATGACTCCATCAACTTTGAACCTTAAACTTTGAACCTTGAATCCTGTTGCACCATCCCTTCGATCTCCTCGGCAATCTCCTCCGGAGATGCTCGATCGGTGTCCAGCTCATAATCCGCTGCCTGCTGATACAACGGAGTTCGTTCGGTTAAGATGTCCTCGATCTCCTCCAAGAAGGTCTTGACACCGCTGAGAGAGGGTCGTTCCGTATCGTTTCTGATTCGTTCAGCAATTGTTTCCGGACGTGCTTTCAACCAAAAAAGGCGGCCGGTGTTCCGCAACAGCTGAATGTTGGATTGTCGTACTACCACTCCGCCTCCGGCATCGATAATAAAATCATTCCGGCGAGCCAGCTCTTGAACCAGCTCTGACTCGATATCCCGAAAATGCTCCCATCCATACGCCGCCACAATATCCGGAATACTGGCGCCTGTCCGCGCAACGATTTCTCGGTCCATGTGCACCACATTTCGTTGGAGCTTATGTGCCAAGAGATCCGCAACAGTTGATTTTCCGGTTCCCCGGTATCCAATAAGAACGATATTCATGCTCATTGTTCCTGGTTGCTTGGGTTACTTGGGTTCATTGGGTTGCTTGGGTTCATTGGGTTCATTGGGTTACCTGGGTTACCTGGGTTGCTTCTCGTTACTCTTTACTCCTAACTCCTTACTGTTCACTGTTCACTATTCACTATTCACTTTTTCCCTGCGCTCTCTGCATCCCTGCGCGAGAATATGGGTAGGCAGCGAGGGCATCTCCTTCTTACTTCTTACTATTGAACGCCGAGATACTCCCTCACCACCTTCCGCATCACTGCTTTTGGCGCCGCGGCTCCGGTCCAGAGCTCAAACTGGACCGTTGCCTGGTTAAGAAACATTTCCAGGCCGGAGATGGTCTGGCATCCTGCTGCTGCCGCTGCTTTCAAGAAAGCAGTTTCAACCGGATTATAGACAACATCAAAGACTGTGAGCCCTTCCCGGAAAAAGCTTGATGGCACTGGACTGTGGCCTACATCAGGATGCATGCCTACCGGCGTGCAGTTGATAAGAACATCACAGGTCGGCGGGTTGTCTCCAAACAAGGTATGTGTCAGCATGTCGCCCGCTATCGGTATGCGGCATATGGTTCGAAGATGAGCCACCAGGGTGGCAACCTCTTCTTCAATGATACCGGCAATAAACAGTTCTCTGATTCCGGTGTGGATAACCAAGGTTACGGCAATCGCCCGCGCCGCACCGCCGGAACCTAAGATCAGCACCGATTTTCCGGATAAATCAACCCGATGGTCCTCAAATGCTTTGAGAGCTCCCAGGCCATCGCTGTTATACCCAGTCAGCACGCCTTGCTCATTGACCACTGTATTTACTGATCCGATCTGGCGGGCTGCTGGATCGAGATGGTCCAGGAATTCTATAATTCTTACTTTGTGGGGAATAGTCACACTCACTCCTCGAATGGAGAGGCTGCGAATTCCTTTTACGGCATCGGCAAGATGCTCCTTCTTCACGTGAAAGGCAACGTAGGCACAATTAATCTCCGCTTCTTGAAAAGCAGCATTGTGAATTAATGGGGAAAACGAATGCGCAACCGGATCGCCGATCAATGCGCAGATGCGGGTACAAGCATCGAGTATCATCGATTCCTCCATCGTGTCGATTAGTATTTAGCAGTCACAACCGAGTTCAACTCAGAAGCATGGCAGCAGAACTCTTCAGCATGTCAACGTCGAGCAAAGAAGATATGAATTGGAATTAGGTTCTTTTCCCTTGATTTTTGCATGAAAAGAACAGAATACTAAATATAATAACCTGTAAAAAATTAAACATCATACGGCGAAGTAAAAAGCTCCAGAACCTGTTCCCGAGAAGGCGGGAATGCAAGGCGCCAAGGTCGAGACGACTGAGGCGTATATTTCAATACGCCGCAAGGAGAAGCGACCGCAGGCAACACAGCAGATGGACTTTTGACAAGTCCGTCAGATATGTATCGCTAACCTTGTTCGGAGGCACAGTATGACCGTGAAGAAGGCTACCACTAAGGAGACCACAAAAAAGAAGACAACGCAAAAGAAAAACAACGCTTCTCCTCCCAAAGTCTGCTGCAGCCGTGGAGCAAAAAGCACAGCAGCCAAAGCTGCTCCAAAAGCCACGGCAAAGAAACCCGCGGCCCCGGTTCAGGAGAAGCGACGATATCTGCGGCTCCACTATTCACGGCTCATATCATTCATTCAGTACGATACGAATAATCAAATTGAGATACCAGCCGGTATGGCCGCAGTCAAAAATCTGAGCGAAGCAGGCATCCTTATTGAGGCTGCTAATGTTTTGAAACCAGGCGATCCAATCGATCTTGATATTGCTTTTGAACAGGAAAAGATCATTCCCACTCGTGGTGAGGTTGTCTACACAAAAAAAGTTAACCGCACCCGTTTAAACGCCGGCATCAAGTTCACAAAAATCAAAAAAAAGGATCTCACCTACCTAAAGAAATTCGTTGAAGGGTTCGATGAAGGGAAATGAATCGGACGGTGCGCACCGAACACCGACCGAAACGCCGCGAAACGCATGTATCATCGCGCACCAGCCACTTCTGTCCACGCTACGGCTCCTCCAGAACATCAATCTGCGTAGGAGCCGAAATAACCACGACCGGTCCCGGTGATCGCCTGATGAAACCATAAACCTGCGCTTTCTTGTTCTGGAATACATCACGAGGATCTGCACCATCCGGAATCATTAGATGAAGGTAATCTCGATAAATGACGGCGGTGAAGTCATTATGTGAATCACCGTCAAAGTGAAGATACCATTTGCCTTTGCCGCTATGAACGCGGCGAATAGTCCCGTGCACGAGGGCAAACTCATCCAGATGACGGTGGGCATCATCCGCTGCTATCCTGTGGCGGGCGGCAGCAGCCCAGATGCCGATTTCCTGTGTTTTGGCTTTCTTCTGCGACCGGAGCAGATCCTTCTGGTACTTGACGTTGGGCATTCGCACATCTACGAGCGCCAGTCCTTCCTTTACCAGTTCCTCATTCACGAGCACACTATCAATCCTCACGTACGCCAACAGTCTTCCGTAATCGTCTTCGATTTCGGTGTCGTATTCCAACTGCACCTCTTTTCCCTGTACCAGTTTACGATTGAAGGCAGTTGCCTCTTTGCCGTATGGCTGAGGCTGTGCTACCCACCGAGAACCGCGTTTCACCCTCACCTCGGGTGCATTGATGCCGAGATACCTGACTCTCTCACCGGAAACGAGCTCGATTGTATCCCCGTCAATGACCTCGGCAACCACAGCCTGAGCAGGCCGTTCATTTCCGGACCGCGTCTGCCCGGTGTCGTCGCCCAGGAGCCAGGCGAGGCTGGCGAAAATCCCAAGAAACACCCAGTGGAACGGTGGCCTTATGAGGCGTTTATTATTCATGTTCTAGTACGCACCCTTTTCGCTAAGAGCCGGCGTATGAATGCAGCAGTATGGTAATGCGTCAGGTTGTATAGTATACTTGCCATTTTCTACTAACCGTCCCATCTATGATTGCACGTTTGATCTATGCGTATCGAAGACTTTATAACACGTATTGCCCGCAAACAAAATGCCCGCTATCTCCGCTTCAGTCCCGAGGCATCCCTGGTGCTTCCTCCCCCTACACAGGGCGTGCCCCTGCTGCTGTATCTGCATGTTCCCTTCTGTCAGGAACTCTGTCCATACTGCTCCTTTAATCGCATCGTCTTCCAGGAACCGCTGGCGCGCGCGTACTTCGCAGCTTTGCGCTCGGAGATATCCCTGTACCGGGACCGAGGGTACCGGTTCTCCTCGCTCTATGTCGGTGGAGGAACTCCGACCATACTTATGGATGAGTTGGCAGCCACTCTGGAGCACGCCGCTGCAAGCTTCTCTCTTACCGAGATATCAGTAGAGACAAATCCCAATCATCTGACCGAGGGAAACCTCTCGATCTTGAAGGATCTTGGCGTCAATCGGCTGTCAGTCGGCGTTCAGAGTTTTGATGATGATCTGCTTCGAGCCATGGAGCGCTATCATAAGTATGGGAGCGGAAGTGAAATTGTTCAACGACTGGCCGCGAGTCTTGGACGTTTCGACACGCTGAATGTGGACATGATTTTCAATTTTCCCCTTCAGACCCAGGCTTCGCTGGAGCGGGATCTCGGAATTCTTACTGATCTTCAGGTCGATCAGCTCACGTATTATCCGCTCATGTCAGCTGTGTCAACCCGCGAAAAAATAAAAACGAAGCTCGGTGGTACGGTTGATTACCACCGGGAGAAACAATTTTATCAGACTATCATCAGACACCTCGCTGCTGACTATCAACCTTCTACTGCCTGGTGCTTTTCCCGGAATGCATCCATGATCGACGAATATGTGGTGAACTTCGACGAATACGCCGGCCTGGGGAGCGGTTCCCTCGGTTATCTGGGCGGGTCCGCGTACGCGAACACGTTCGGCATTCAGGATTATATCGATCAGGTCAAGAGCGGACGTCTCCCGCTGGCCGCTAAACGGGATTTCTCCCTGAGAGACCGAATGCGCTACGATTTCCTCATGAAGCTTTTCGGCCTGCGGTTGGACCTCGCTGATCTGGAGAAAAAATGGAGGGTTCCGGCTCACCTTGGTCTTTTACCGGAGTTGCTTTTCTTCTTTGCCATCGGCGGATTGAGGAAAGAAGGTAAGGTTCTTTCGCTTACCCCAAGGGGACAATACTATTGGGTAATTATGATGAGGGAATTCTTTATCGCCGTAAACAACTTTCGTGATTACTGTCGCGCCGATCTGAAAAAACAGCCTTGAAAAAAGATTGACAGGCCGGTAAAATACTAGTATAAAATCGACTTTTATAACAGAAGCACGTATTGGGGCTGTAGCTCAGCTGGGAGAGTACTTGACTGGCAGTCAAGGGGTCAGGGGTTCGATCCCCCTCAGCTCCACTTAAAAATCAAGCGCTTAGGAATAAGCGCTTTTTTGTTGCGCTTCAGAATGTAAAGTAAATGTCAAGTAGGAATCCAGGACCGAGACACCATTCTCACAGTAATAAATAGACAATCAATCAACTCCGTATTAAATAACTCCTCATAGGATTGCTTTTTGAGTTCGTTCTTCACCGTTTCACTGAGCTTATCGAATTCTCCCCCCGTCAATAAATCATTATTATGCAACTGGAGGTCAGCTAACCGCCTCGCTTTTGGTAAGTTCCGTTTTTTCAGCTTCACCGCAGGTGGAAACCCTCGGTATAGAGAGCCGAATCCGTCTTTGTTGCCCCGTAATATTTCATGCTTTCTTATAGTCCTTCCTCAGCTATTCTTTTCTCTGGGCTACCGCCAATACTGATTATGCGTCAGTCGGCCCACTCGGGTAGACGCAACGGTGACAGAGTTTAAGGTGTCACCTTCTCTTATTACTAGTGAAAATATATCTTATTCAGTGTCCAATTTTTGTTGACCGATACACTTTCTAGCTATGCATAGGCAAGCCGCCGGCCTTTGGGGGCAGGAATTGGATCGTTGAATTCTTTTGCCGTTTCAATCCAGAGAGCTATTGCTTGCCTTGCGTTCGATAATGCAGCTTCATACGTGTCCCCATGAGCAGAGCAACCGGGAAGTTCCGGCACCTCTGCTACATACGCCTGATCCTCATCGCTCCAATAGATGATTACCTCGTATCTATCCATCACTTTTCTCCACCGAGCCTGTATTTGAGAATAACAGCTCGGACCTGTTTAACTTGATAAGGCTTTGCGTTACGGCCATCTTTTTGTAGATTTACCTTTTCCTCCACACCGGCTTTCCTAAATATATGATGGCTTCCTTTTGTCCTTTCTTCAAAACCAAGATGGATGAGAAGTCCACATAGATCTTTGAATGCTATGTTCGCATCAGATGTGCCGCTTAAGATTTGTACGATCAGCTTTTCGATCTGGCTCATTCCATTAAACTCATTCCTTGGGCCGGGTCGAGATTACACGGCTTTCGTAGATATATCGCTTTAGCTGTTCAGGATCTTTCAATCCCTTCCATGCCCCGGCACTCCTTCTAAAGCCACTCTTCTTCGCTGCAGGCTTTCCCTTACCCCTATCCGGGAAGAGGCGTGTCAGGTTTTCTAAAACCTCAACCTCCTCTTTGCTCAAATCGTGGGCATCAATTACACAGGCTATTACATCACCCCTTCTGTAAGGGTGCGTAAATCACCGCTTAACGTCTGATAGGGCATGATCGCCCGCTTATCCCTTCATGATCCTTTCCTGAAGGACGGGATAGGAATTCCGAGAAGTCTTTTTCCACACCCGTTTGGGAGGAAATAGGCCCTCCTTGGGAAGCGGGTATGGCTTCTGTTTCGGTCTAGTCTGTTTGGGTAGCCTTTCCGTCCTCATGTTCCGATGGTACTGCAATTTTATCAGTGATGTCAACCAAGCGCTGACTCTGAGCCTGCTCAGCATAGGCTCGGCCAGCCTGCCTTCCTCGCGAGTCCAAAACAAACCTAACACTAAGGGCTAGCCAGCTTTTTGCTCTGAACCTCGGCCATCAGATTCTGTGACCAATTGTGACCAAAATTGACGACATCGTAAAAAGCCCCGCCTTCGGCGGGCCAGAAGAGCTGATGGGTAACCCGCCTGTGGCGTGGGGATAATCACGCCAACGGCGTGACTGACGCGCAACCATCTGTCCCGCGCCGACCGGGATTACTTCGTCGTTTCCAAGACGACTTCCAACGAAGTGATGCCCACTTCGTTGGAAGACCCCTTGAGCGGTCTGGCAGTCAAGGGGTCAGGGGTTCGATCCCCCTCAGCTCCAATTAAAAATCAAGCGATTAGTGATAAGCGCTTTTTTTATTGGCCGCAGCTGCCACTACTATCCATATTTTCTACGATAGAGAGCATATCACCCGGCAGCAATGCAACGGTCAAACTCCGCAAAACATCGACACTGGGACCGCAAGACACCAAACCGCAATAATTTTACCAGTGTTAGGAAAAGTTGAAAACTGGACACTTTAAAGTTCAAAACTGGACAGCTTCGTTGGGATAATCCTAGCCTCAGAAAGGAGGGCCAGGATTATGAGCCAGCTGCACAAGAAGTTTTCCGATGAACAGGTTAGGCATCTTTTTCAACGATATCTGAGCCAGGAGCTTGAACGGAAATATCTCCAGCAGATCCTGGGCATCTCGAAAGCACGATTCTTTGATCTGCTCAAGCTCTACCGCTCTGATCCCGCCGCGTTTTCCCTTCAGTATCAGCGCCGCACACCATCACGGCTCAGTGCAGCGGCCGAGCAGGCTATCATCGAGCAGCTCACAATCGAAAAGAACATGATCGAGCAGGCCGACATTCCCATTCACCGATACAATTACTCCTTCATACGGGATTGTCTGCTGGCAGACCAACAGCTAAAGATCTCGCTGCCCACGATCATTCAGCGGGCCAAGCACCACGGCTTCTACTTGCCCAAGAAGCCAAGGAGGCGTATTCATGATCGAGAAGTGCTCACCGATTATGCCGGAGAGCTCATTCAGCATGATTCCTCTCATCACCTGTTTTCTCCGGCTGCGAAGGAGAAATGGTATCTGATTACCTCCTTGGACGATTATAGCCGCTTTATTCTCTATGCAGCGTTAGTGAGGAAAGAAACCTCCTGGACGCACATTGAAGCACTGCAGCGGGTGATGCTGCAACACGGCATGCCCCTTGCCTATTACGTCGACTCGCATTCGATCTTCCGTTTCGTGCAGGGCCGTGACTCACTGTGGCGCACCAATCGAACCCTCACTGATGAAACCACTCCACAGTGGAAGCAGGTTCTTAACGATTGCCACGTTACCGTCATTCATGCCCTCTCGCCTCAGGCCAAAGGCAAGATCGAACGACCCTACCAGTGGCTCCAGGATCACTTGGTGAGGCTCTGTGTGCGAGAAGAGGTCACCGATATTCGTCATGGCCTCACGATCCTGAGGCGTGAAATCAACCGCTACAACTATAAACAGGTTCATTCTACCACTGAGGAGATTCCGTTCGTGCGCTTCCAGAGAGCTCTCAAGGAGGGAAAGAGCTTGTTTCGAGACTTCAGCATACCGGCTCCCTTCCAATCGCCTAAAGATATCTTTTGCCTCAGAACCACACGCATGACCAACGCTTACCGCAAACTGTCGCTCAACGGCATTGAGCTCTTGGTCAAGAAAGCCCCACCTCGGGAAACGATCGAGCTGCGCATCTATCCGCTGAGCACCACGGCTGCTGAGGTGCGCTGCTGGTACGGTAATGAACTGATCGATATCCATAAGGTAACCATCAATGCTTTTGAAGCTGTCCACTTTTGAACTTTAAATCTGTCAAAACCTGTCCAGTTTTCTCCTTTAACTGACAGCAATAATTTTACCAGTTGACAAACAGACAAAGTGCACATAACGTAACCTTGTAGTTGATGCCGTTGGCTACTATCAGCCGATGAACCGCTGATCCTATCGATGGCATCGAGTCAGGAGATAGCCACAATACATGAATGCAATGCATTGGTGAGCATTTTTATTGCTGGTCATTCCTCTTGCTCCTCACCCGTGATCCTGCACCTCCTTGCCTAATCTGCCATCCCTCTCAGCCCACAACAAAGTTCTTCCTTTTCCTCGCAATCCCAGCGAGCACTTTAGAAACGTTCTGCCTTCTGTTGTACCATTCCAAACCCACCTGATGAATTGCCGATGACCTCTGTTGCTTCAAAGTACTGCTCTCCAAGAACCACTATGCTGCCGCGCTCGGGAACGTACCCGTTCGTTACTATACTCTCCAATGTACCTACCCTCATTGCTTTCCTGTTAGTAAGTGTAAACACACCAAAACCGGTAAGCGTTCCCGCTGCATCATAGCACTCAACGCGAATGTTATTTGTCATAAAAATTTCGCCGTTCAAGACAGCGAGACCAGTCCACCACGGTGCATCGCTGGTTGCATAAACAAAATCAAGCTCGTAAAAGTATCCTGTCTGAGCGAAACAAATGTTGCCGTACGTCGCCGTGATGAGCAAAATCACGGCAGCTATTGACACTAAAAGTTTATTCATGAGCTTCCTCCTTTTTGCTGTTATTTGCATAAGCCGCTTTCGAGCAAAAAGTAAAAGTCCGTCTCAAGGAAGTCAATGGGAAGAAACAGTGGGCGGGTATAGCAGACCGACGCTTTCAGCTCTGTGTGGTCGGATCAAGGAGATGTGGAAGGCGTCAATCCGGACGGTCTCCTCCCCTTTCCACCAAAACACCCTTTGTGGTAAGATTACGGCAAGGATAGAGTACAGTCTTTGTGGCTAAAGCCCACGTAATGCCTGCTTGCTCCATACAGCACATTGTCTTGGCCGGAAGTACTCATCGACCCAGTATTTCCCGGATCTTGGTGGCAAGGACCGTAAAAGAAAACGGCTTCTGGAGGAAATGGATGCCGGCGTCCATTACTCCGCAATGGGCAATCATGTCCTCGGTGTAGCCGGACATGTACAGCACCCTGGCATCCGGATAACGGCCGGAAACCTGTGCGAACAGTTGCTTGCCGTTCATTTCGGGCATGACTACATCGGTCAGCACGAGGTGCACCGGGCCGTGATGCTGATTCAGTATCCGAAGCGCTTCCTGCCCGCTTCCTGCAACCAGGACCGTGTAGCCCTGTCGATTCAGAAAGGTAAGAGTGAGATTCCTTACCTGTTCGTTGTCTTCCACCAGCATTATGGTTTCTGAGCCGCGCATATCTGGTGCGGATGTTGCTTTTGCAGCACGACCCGCGGTATGATCAGATGCTGCTGACACGGGCAGATAGATCTTGAAAGTTGCTCCCTGGCCGGGTTCGCTGTAAACCCAGATGTTTCCGCCGTGTTGTTTGATGATGCCATACACGGTGGCCAGCCCCAAACCGGTTCCCTTGTCTTTTCCCTTGGTCGTAAAAAATGGCTCGAACAGGTGTTCGCGAGTCCGTGCATCCAGACCGCATCCCGTGTCACTGACAGCCAGCATGACGTACGATCCCGGGGTCACGCCTTCGTGTTCCGCTGCGTAGCTTTCGTCCAGTTCGACCTGAGCGGTTTGGATAATCAGTTCGCCGCCTTCCGGCATGGCGTCCTGGGCGTTGACCGCTAGATTCATCACCACCTGCTCCAGCTGTCCGATATCGCCTTTGATGAGAGAAAGAGGATCGGCCAAGACCAGCTTCATGGTGATATCCTCCCGGATGGTACGGAGAAGCAATTTTTCAAAATTCCTTAGCAGAGAATTCAGATCCGTTGGTTTGATTTCGAGCGTCTGCTTGCGGCTGAACGCCAGAAGCTGTCGAACAAGGTCCCGGGCCCGCATGCAGGCCTTCACGATTTCTTCAAGCGGCCCCCGGCGTGGATCAATCCCGACAGTATCCGTCAGAAGCATTTCACCGTAACCGAGGATCGGAGCAAGAAGATTGTTCAGGTCGTGGGCTACGCCCCAGCCAGGCGTCCGATTGACTCCAGCTTCTGGACTTGATGGAATTGCTCTTCCAGCCGAGCTTTTTCCGCTTCCGCCTGCTTGCGGCCGGTGATGTCCTGGAAGACTTCGAGTTTAGAGGTGGTGCCATCATCATTGCGCAGGGGAATGCCAACAAGCTCATAGTCCCGGTTGTTCTTGGGCGAATGCCACTCCCGACGCACCATCTCTCCATTGGCTATCCGTTGATTGTAGCACCATGAACAAGGTCCGGAGAAGTCGTGAAAGTACTCGTAGCATAGGCGCGATCCAGGGTCTCCGAATTCCTGGGTCAGAGCAGGGTTCGTGTATTCGATATGATAATCCGGATTAACGATATAGATCCCGTAAGGAAAGCCGGCCAGGATCTGCTCGAACCGTTGCTTTTCCTGGGTTAGAGCCGATTCGAGTCGCTTGCGGCCGGTGATGTTCTCGATCATAGCAATGTGGCAGGTCGGAGTCTCCCCCTGCTGCCACATCGGCACGACCGTCAGATTGACCCAGATAGGGGAACCGTCAGGGAGAAGGTGGCGCTTTTCCTTATTAATGAAATTGCTTTTGCCTTGAAACAGCTGCCGCATATTTGCCAGGTCTTCCTGAAGATCATCAGGGTGAGTGATAGCCTGAAAGTTCAGGTTCAACAGCTCCGCTTGTGTGCGACCCACGATCTCCCCGTATCGGGGATTTACCTGCTGGAACTGGCCGCTGTGAGAATCGATCAGAGCTATTCCCAGGGGAGCCCGCTCGTAGATAGCTCGGAAACGCAGCTCGCTTGCGCTCAGCGCCTCCTCGGCTTGCTTGCGTTTGGTAATGTCAATGGTGGTGGCCAGCACCCGTTCCATCCCGTTTATCGTCACACAACTCAGATACACCTCCTCCCAGAAAAGCTCCCCGGTGACTTTACGGCTGAGCCACTCAAACCGCTGTGGTCCTTCTAAGACGGTCTTCCTGATCCAACTCAGACCGTCAGTAAAGGAATAGGGCGACTCCACCCAAAGCTTTTTTGCCCTCAGGTCCTCCAGCGAGCTGGCTCCGTATAAATCAAACCCCTTAGGATTAGCATCGATAATCTCGCCATTGTCACAATCAAAGATGAAAATGGCAACGGGAGATTCCATAAACAGTGACCTGAACTGTCTTTCGCTCTGCCGCAGCTCTTCCTCCATCTGTCTGCGCTTGGTGATATCGTGTGCGATGCCCACAATCCGATAGATGCGCCCTGAGGCGTCCGCCAGCGGAATGAGAGTAGTGAAGGAATGCACTTTCCAGCCGGGCAAATTCAGCTCTTCTTCATAGCTAATGGCGTTGCGGGTCTCGACACATCGGCGATAATGGTCTGTCACGCTCTCGGCAAGCTCACGCTCGAAAACCTCCTCTATGCTTCTTCCGGCGACATTTGCTGTTGTAAGACCTACCATCATTGCTGCAGCAGGGTTGAATTCACGAAACACGAACGTGAGGTCGGGCATGACATCGACAAGGAAGATGCCATCGTACGTTGTTTCGAAAATTTCCCGGTAGCGCTGCTCGCTCTCACGCAGAGCCTCTTCAGCGCGGATTCGCTCGGTGATGTCGGTTGCGATGGAAAGAATCTCCACTACATCACCGTCCTCATCAAAAATCGGCTTGTTGGTCCAGGCCATCCATACCCGACGACCACCCCGGCAGATGTTCTCATTGATGTTGTTGATATGCTTTTCGGGATGATCCCCGATATTATGGATGAGCCGGGTCAGGTCGGCTCCGGTTGAGTCCCGTTCCGGCACAATAATGTTCACATGCTTGCCGATCACCTCTTCGGCGCTGTAGCCGAAGAATATTTGCGCATATTCGTTGAAGAAGGTGAGGGTGCCATCACGTTTGAAACGGATAATAACACTATTGGCATGCTGCACCAGCTCGCGATAGCGGCTCTCGCTTTCCCGTAACGCTTCCTCTGCCCGCTTGCGCTCGGCAATATTGCGGGTCACCCCCTGAATCCTCAGCGGTTGACCGCTCTGATCATAGATAATCTTGCCATGAACTTCGATGGGAATCGGTTCGCGGTTCTTCCCGAGCAGTATGGTCTCAAAAGTAACCCCGGCACTATCCGGCTCCTTGGCCATTTCACGCACAAGCAAGCCTGCCAGTTCCGTGAAGTTTTCCTCATTGAGGTGTTCCTGCAGCCGGCTACCGATGTATTCCTCGGGCGTATAGCCGGTTAGAGGAAGAATCGCCGCATTGACATAGGTGAACTGGAAATCGAAATTCAAGATCCAGATCACATCGAGCGTGTTGTCTGCCAGCAAGCGGTATCGCTCTTCGCTTTCCCGCAGCTTTATCTTCTGAGCAAGCAGCTCGTCATGCTGCTGCCTTTCTGTCGATACTCCGTTCCCGGCCGCAGCAGACTCCGATACTCGGTGCGAAGACTTCTCTGCCTCCAGCTCGGCTATACGCTGCTGGAGGTGCTCGAGTTCGATGATGAGTTGCCTCTTGGTCTTGGCTTGATTAGGCATGACTACTCTCCGCTCTGACAGCCCAGGAATACGGTGGCGGTCAAGCAAGTTCTTTGCGATCACATACCGAACGATATCGGCGGAAAAACTATCATACTTTACTGGAGGGATATGTCAACGAGGACAAGGCAGGAATATCTCTATAGTAAATGTTCTGTTTCGGGAGATTGTCTGCTTGAGCGAGGAATACACAGTATGATTAACAAGTCAATATTACCCTATTCCCTTGCCCATAGCGTTACAGCGGTGTGAAGGAGGCCTTCAATAGCCGGACAGAGTCTGCACGATTCTGGACTTGACAGGCATGGTCTTATCCATTATAAGTCTTTTTGTTAAAATTTATCGTAACAACCCCGCCGCGTGTTCGGTGTAAGAGCACTCCCACCGAAACCTGTCTGTATGCTCGATGTGCTGAGGTTTACTACATCCTCGCTGTTAGGACTCTGCCGAATTGAGAGCTTGATAAACTCTATCTCATTATGCTTAGTAGACTTTGTCCCATAATCATTAGTCGCTTGACCACATCGCTCGGCTGTGCGCAGATCGCTGCACTGGCATTCTGCGGTGATCACACTGGTCGTGATGCCGGGCTGGTTCGCGTGAGATGTTGATGAGGGAGACTGATATGAGCGCAAAAGAAAGACAGCTACAGGTAGACTACTCCAGGGATATTGCTCCATTGCAGCAGGTCAGGGATGCGGCGCTCTCACGGAGAGCTTCTGAGTTTTACGAAAGAGCGCTTGCTGACAGCAAAGAAGCATTGCTGTCAGCTTTAGACATTACCGATGTCATTGTGTATCTCAAAGATCCTGCTGGGCGGTACATCCTCATGAGTCCCTGGTATGAAGAGCAGTTTCACAACAACAAGCGGTTTGAGGGTAAGACTGATTACGACTTTTTCCCCAAAAAGCGCGCTGATGAATTTCGGAAAAATGACGAGATGGCCGTGAAAGCGGGCAAGCTCATGGAATTTCATGAGGTCCTGGTTCACCAGAACCGTGAAGACAGAGCGATCTCATTCAAATTCCCCATCTTCGACCATGAGGGGACTCTATGCGGAGTGTGCGGCTTCGCTACCCCATTGGTCACCGACCGCAATCAGGCGAAAAAGGCTCGTAAGAAATCTGAGGACTTCTACAGCGCAATTTTCAACGCTATCAGGGAAAGTGAAGTCAGATACCAGACGCTTTTTGAATCTGCCAATGATGCTGTTTGCCTTATCAAGGGGGATTTTTTTATCGACTGTAACCGGAAGGCACTGGAAATTTTCGGCTGCCAGAGGCGCGATATAATTGCTAAACCATTTCTCCGGTTTTCTCCGCTCAAACAGCCCAACGGTGAGGACTCGCACACGGAAGTCGGGAAGAAAATTTCTGCTGCCAAGCAGGGTATTGAGCAGCGTTTCGAATGGCGCTGTTGCCGGAATGACGGCACGGAGTTCGACTCTGAAGTGATCTTGAACAAAGTTGAAGTCCTGGGAAAGAAGTACATTCAGGCGGTCATCCGGGACGTCACCGAACGCAAGCATGCGAAAGAAAAAAAACGCCAGATGCTGAAAACCCTGCGGGCTTTCATGGACAATTCTCCAGCGTTCATCTACGTCAAGGACAAGGAATGCAAGTATATTGATGTGAATCGCCGCATTATGGAACTGTTTGCAGTCCCTAAAGAAGCTTTTGTTGGGAAAAGTGATTATGACTTTTTTCAGAAAGGGGTTGCCGACATATTTTATGCCAGCGATCTCCGAGTCCTCAAAGGTGAGGCAGTAGAATATGAAGTTGTCGTGGAATTTTCAAACCGGAAGGTAGTGTTTATTGACAACAAATTCCCTCTCAAAGATGAAAGGGGGAAACCGTACGCAATATGTGGCATTGCAACTAATATTACCGAAATGAAAGAGGCTGAAAAATCGGTAAAAGAAAGTGAAGAGCGCTATCGGACTCTGGCTAATCACGTGGCCGACGGAGTCATGCTTGTACAGCACAGACTGCTTACCTTTGTGAACGACGCGCTGGTAACTATGATGAATTGCGAAAACCGGGAAAGCCTGGTGGGTGCGGCCGCGGCCGACTTTTTTGCCGAAGAGGATCGGGATCGTTTTCTTACCATGTGCGATTCTCTCATCAGCGGACTCACGACAAAGGAGGTGCTGGAAGCACAGTGTGTGATAAAAGATGCGAAAAAGTTCTGGACGGAAGGGCACTACCGTACTATTTCCTGGCAAGGCCAGCCCGCGGTATTGGGAACAGTGCGGGACATCACTGACTTCAAACTTCGCGAGCAGGCCATGCAGGAAGAAACCGCGCATGTCCGTAATGAGCTGGTAAAATTGAAGTCATCTCTTAAAGATCGCTATCGCATGGGAAACATCATCGGCAAGAGTCAGGCCATGCAGCAGGTGTACGAACAGATCCTGCAAGCCGCCAGCTCTGAAGCGAATGTGGTGATCCTGGGAGAATCCGGCACCGGCAAGGAACTCGTCGCCCGGGCG
>JAGOGO010000195.1 GCA_017996625.1 Deltaproteobacteria bacterium
GATTAAAGAGAAAGATCAATGAAGACTGCTACTATGCTGATGAACGCATGGGGCTCTTCATCGTTCTTGACGGAATAGGAGGTCATCAAGCCGGTGAGGTAGCTAGTAATCTCGGGCTCTGCACAATCAAAGCCCATGTGGCCCGCCGCCTTGATGATGGTCATCACGGAGTGTTCTTTGCCTCTAACGATGGCCTTTCACGAGAGGCAAATATTCTCCTCGACAGCCTGATGGAAGCAAACAGTGTCATCTTTGAAGCAGCTCAATCCCAAACACACTATCACGGTATGGGTACTACCGCTGCAACGCTGCTCGTAGGCGAGTCGAGCCTCGCTATCGCCCACGTCGGCGACAGCCGCATCTATCTCATTCGGGATAACGGCATCGAACTCCTCACCGAGGACCACTCCCTGGTCATGGAGCAGCTGAAGCGCGGTCTCATCAGCGAAGATGAAGCTCGCCGTTCCGAGATGAAAAACATCATCACTCAGGCACTCGGCGCCGATACGAGCATCAATCCCGCAGTTGATGAACTAGTACCCAGAGAAAATGATATATTCCTCCTCTGCTCCGACGGACTCACCGATATGCTGAGCGACGAAGAAATACTGGAGCTGATATGGCATCATCGCACATCGCTTGACAAAGGATGTCAGGCTGTTATTGACAAAGCGAAGGAACACGGAGGCAAAGACAATATAACTGCCATTCTCGTCACCTTCACTCAGAATGCCCGCGTTTTCGGCCACTGTTTCGACTTCCTTGCACAGGCCGCCCGCAACACTGGTTTTGCCCGAACGTGCCGAAAAATAATTGACTTATGGCCGAAACCGAATTATTAATTCACATATGAACGATGGTCAACGAGTCGGAGGTTTTAGGTTATGCCAAAGCTCACTCTGAAATTCAAGGAAGCTCTTCTTAAGGAATACAACATCGACAAAGCTTCTCTTACCATCGGCAGAGCCGACGACAACGATATCGCTATCGAGAATCTCGCTGTATCAGGACACCACGCGAAGCTGGTGCGTGAAAACGGCGACTTTGTACTCTTCGACCTCAACAGCCTCAACGGAACCTTTGTCAACGGACATAAGGTTTCCAAGTGGATTCTCAAAAGCAACGACCTCATTACTATCGGCAAGCATACTGTTGTCTTTCAGGACGAGCAGGCACCCAAAAAACCGGGATTGACAGGCACTCATGACATGAAGGCTCCCGAAGGAACTGTCATGCTCGACATCCAGACCAAACAGCAGCTCCTGGAGGAAGTCGCCGCTACTAGGCCTCCCGAGAAGGGCGTAGATTCCGTAGGTGTGTTGACATTTATATCTGGCGGGGACAGCCAGAGCGATATTGAGCTGTCTAAGCGAATAACGTTGATCGGCAAAGGAGAGGATTCCGACATACGGATACGAGGATTCCTTCTGCCCAAGACGTCAGCTGTAATTAGCCGTCGGACGTCGGGATATTTTCTCTCTCACTCCGAAGGACGTGCGGTGCCGAAAGTAAATGGCGTGAGCGTTAAGAAAGGCCAGTTCAAGCTCAAAGATGGTGATATGATCGAGATTGCGGGAATAAGCTTGCAGTTCTATTTCAAGTCTCCTGACGACTAGCGGGGCAACAAAAAGTTCCAGGTTGCATGTTCAAGGTTGAAAAACAGGATATGCGATATGCATGTGAGATAAGGAAATGCGACGTGGTATGTGAGAAATGCGAGCTGGCGTGGTGCTCAATCTTGTGTGTACATTCCATCACGCATATCCCGTCACGCAGATCGTGTACTTACCTTATCAACCTTGAACCTTGAGCCCTTCACCCTCAGCTCCTCCACCTGCGTACTCGAAGATCCATAGCAAAAGATGGTATACATGCATGGATTCCCATACCCGAACGGTCCTCGAGTTTGATAAGATTATCGCTTTCGTTTCTCAGTTTGCTACCTCCGCCATCGGTAGACAGGCCAGCAGCCGTTTAGCACCCCTTACTGATTTCAGCAGCATCCGGCAGCGTCTCGAAGAGGTAAGCGAAATGAAGGCGCTCAATGCCGAACATGACTTGCTGCCCCTGAGCGGACTCGTCGATAGTACCGATCTGCTTGCCAAGGCTGCGCCGCAAGAATCGTTTCTGCTGCCGCAAGAGCTCCTCGCGATCCAGAAGACTATTGTATCCGCACGCCTCACACAAGCCCTGTTTGAATCCATCCGGGAACGATACCCTCTCCTTAGATCGATTGCCTCACGTCTCAAGGTGCTTGCCCCTCTTGAAAGCATGATTAATGAAGCAATAACCTCTGATGCCGAGATACGCGACAGTGCGAGTCCCGCCCTGCAACGCATCAGGGTCTCGATAACCCAGACCAAGATGAGGGTGCGCTCCCTTCTTGATGATATCCTGAACAGCCACAGCACCACCGGGCTGCAGGAGCGGTATATCACTATTCGGAATGATCGTTACGTTATTCCGGTGCGCTCGGATTTCCGCAAACAGGTACCCGGCGTAGTTCACGATCAGTCCCGACACCAGGCTACCTGCTTTGTCGAACCTTTTTCCGTGGTGGAACTGAACAACAGCTTGCACCTCCTTAAGGAAGAGGAACGTGATGAGGAAATCCTGATACTCAAGAATATTACCGACATGGTCCGTGAAAGCAGGGAATCTCTATTCAGAAATCAACGCTGCCTCGCGTTGCTTGACGCTATCCAGGCAAAGGCTCGATTCAGCACTGCACTTGACGCCTGCTCGCCGCAGGTTGTCGACAGCGGAGAAATCAGGCTTCGGGCTGCGCGGCATCCTCTGCTCGCTTATGTGGCCGCAAGCGATCAAGGGCCGGGGTCTTTGCCTCTATTTACGAATCCTGACGTCGTCCCTATCGATCTGGAGTTCCCTGTCGAGTACATGGTTTCGATTATAACCGGCGCAAACATGGGCGGCAAAACTGCCGCGCTTAAGACTCTCGGTTTGCTTACCCTCATGGTACAGGCTGGAATGCACATCCCGGTGTCTGAAGGCAGCACCATTTCGCTGTGGAAAGCAGTGTTCGCGGATATCGGCGATGAACAGGATCTCGAGCAGCATGTGAGTACGTTTTCATCCCACCTGAATTTTCTCACCTCAATCCTCGATCGAGCTCAACCGTCCAGTCTTGTGCTTCTCGACGAGGTGGGAACAGGAACTGATCCTCAGGAAGGCGGTGCCCTCGCTCTGGCCGTTATTGATGAGCTTCGCCTCCGCAAGGCAAAAGTGGTGGTGACGAGTCATCTCAATCTCCTCAAGTCATACGCCATCACTACCAGTGATGTGATGAACATCTCGGTCGCGTTCGACTCTGATACTCTCCAGCCATCCTATCGTCTTATCTATGGTGTTCCGGGCAGCAGCAAGGCCTTTGAAACTGCCGCCCGTCTCGGGATGAACCCGGCAATACTACAGAAGGCTGCTGCCTACCTCGGTGACGCAGAACACCAGAATCTGCAACTTGTGGAAGCGATGAGAGAAAAAGTCGATGCAGTCGTGCGGACATATCATGACCTTGAAAGTCTCCTCCGATCCGCAGCCGGCCTCGAGGCTTCTCTTTCCCAGCTGCTTGTTATTCTCAAGGATCGTCGGGCCAGTCTCCTGGCCCAGACCGACCGCAAGGCAAAAGAAATCCTCCGAGAAGTTGAGCGCCTGCTCAAAGCAGCCAAGAAGAAATCGGCTCGGCCAGCCGCAGACGATCTTGGTGCAATGAAACAGCGCCTCAGCGAGCTGAAACAACACCTTCAGGCGGAGTTCACACCCAGCGAACCGGAGATGACGGAACTCGGCGAGCTGCACGAAGGTGATCGCATCGCTTTCGGCGGCGGAGATCAGAAGGGCCAGGTCATCGATATTGATGACCACACTCACACGGTTGAGATCCAGGTGGGAGGCGTTCGCATTAAGGCCCGCAAGGACGATCTTTCCAAGATACGTGGAGCAACCAAGGAATCCGGTCGGCCGGCAGCTCCGTTTCAGTGGTCAACCGAGCATGCGCGACCTCTGGTCCTGCCGCTCAACGTTGTCGGTATGAGGGTCGACCAGGCACTTTCAATGATCGATAAGGCTCTGGATGACTCCTTGCTCAGCGGCCAAAAAGAGTTACGGATTATTCACGGATTCGGAACCGGAAGGTTGCAGCAGGCTGTGCATCAGCATCTAGCGGAGCATCCGGCAATAGCTGGTTTCGTCTTTGCCCCGCCGCTGGAAGGTGGAGCAGGCGTGACGGTGGTCGAACTGCAGCCGGAGTGAGGAGTAAAGAGTCAGGAGTAAGGAGCATGAAGAATAGGCTCGACGCACCCATCGTCTGAGTACTCCTCGTATGAAACTTAGCGATTTTCCGTCATTCCCGCGGAGGCGGGAATCCAGATCTGCGGGAGCTTGGCACACTGCATGGATCCCCGCCTGCGCGGGGATGACAAACAGGCGAAAGACTGAG
>JAGOGO010000196.1 GCA_017996625.1 Deltaproteobacteria bacterium
GCATGGAAATCAATGCTAATTTGGTCAAGGAGCTTCGCGAGCGAACGGGTGCAGCGGTTATGGACTGCAAGAAAGCCCTCCAGGAGTCTGGCGGTGATCTGGAAAAGGCTATCGACCGGCTGCGGGAGAAAGGATTAAAGGCATCGGTAAAAAAGGCAAGTCGAACCACCAAGGAAGGGCTGATTGGCTCCTATATACACCCTGGCAGCAAGATCGGAGTCCTTGTTGAGGTGAATTGCGAAACGGACTTTGTTGCCCGTACCGCTGATTTTCAAGAACTGGTGAAAAACCTGGCGATGCATATTGCTGCAGCCAGTCCGCTCTACTTGAGTCGCGACGATGTACCCCAAGATGTGTTATCCAAAGAACGTGACTTGTACCGTACTCAAGCTCTCCAGACCGGGAAACCGGAGAAAGTGATCGAGAAGATCGTAGATGGCAAGGTGGATAAGTTCTATGGAGAAATTTGCCTTCTGGAACAGAGTTATGTGCGCGAACCGGAGCTTACCATCAAGAGTCTGATCGATGCCCAGATCGGGAAAATCGGTGAAAATATCGTGCTCAGGAGATTCTGCCGGTTCCAACTCGGCGAAGCCGGAGAGTGAGAGGGGCTGATCGGCCCTACGGCACTTCAGCTGCATGTTGATGGCAGACGAGGCCCGACCAGGATGCGCAGTGCGATCGTATCTTGCCGTAGGAAGCACCTTCATGTATTTCCGCACCTGAATACGTGTTGAGAGTTTTATTCGAATGCGCTAGTATGTGAATGAAAACACAGAAAGAACGTGCAATGGGAAACAGCTCTTACCGGCGGGTATTGTTGAAGCTGAGCGGAGAAGTTCTGGCAGGCAAGGATCGGTTCGGTATCAATGCCGAGGCGGTTACCAAGATTGCTGAGGAAGTAAAAGAAATTCATTCCCTCGGAATTGAACTCGCTCTTGTAATCGGCGGCGGAAACATCTTTCGCGGAGCCCGTTACGCAGCCGCCGGACAAATGGACCGTGCGACCGGCGACTACATGGGAATGCTTGCGACCGTGATTAACAGCCTTGCTTTTCAGGCTTCTCTCGAACGCATGGGAACACCAACCCGGGTGCTTACCGCGATCGAGATGCATCAGGTGGCCGAGCCCTATATCAGGCGTCGAGCCATTCGACACCTGGAAAAGGGTCGAGTCGTGATTTTTGCCGCTGGTACCGGAAACCCTTTTTTTTCCAGTGACACGGCGGCAGCGCTGCGAGCGATGGAGATCAGTGCCGATGCTGTATTGAAAGCAACCAAAGTGGATGGCGTGTACGACGCAGATCCTCTGAAAGATGAGACAGCAACGAAAATCGATCGGCTCACCTATCTGAATTTTCTCAACAACCATTATCAAGTAATGGACTCCACAGCGATTTCGTTGTGCATGGATAATCATATGCCTGTCGTTATCTTTAATCTCACCGTTCCTAATAACATGAAGCGGGTAGTATTGGGGGAGCAGGTGGGGACAATTATAGAGGGTTAACGGTATGAATAAGGAAATGGAGCAGGACTTACGGGAAAAGATGGAGCAGTCTATTAGGGCCACCGAGCAAGAATTTAGCCGGGTTCGAACGGGTCGTGCGTCACTCAGTCTTCTTGACGGGATCAAGGTGAATTACTATGGTTCGGTGGTCCCCATTAACCAGGTGGCAACGCTTTCGGTTCCTGAGAGCCGGCTGATTACGATCCAGCCATGGGATACGAAGGGGATCGGAGACATCGAAAAAGCAATTCTCAAGTCCGATCTCGGCCTGACACCGGCGAGCGACGGGAAAATCATCAGAATACCGATTCCGGCGCTGACCGAAGAACGGCGAAGAGACTTGGTTAAACTTATCGGAAAGGCTGCCGAAAAGGCCAAGATCGCATTGCGGAATATTCGGCGGGACGCCAATGAAGAACTCAAGGCTTTAAAAAAAGACAAAACAATTTCTGAAGATGAATATTTTGCATTCCATGATGAGGTCCAGCAGATTACCGATGAATACATCGGACGCGTGGACGCGATCCTGTCGAAAAAAGAACAGGAGCTTATGGAAATTTAGTCAACACATTTATTATCAATTTGGAGGAACACAATGGCATACAGAATTACCGACGATTGCATTGCCTGTGGAACGTGCACTGATGAATGTCCGGTTGAGGCTATTAAGGAAGGTGACGACATTTACGTGATCGACCAGGATGCATGCACCGAGTGCGGATCCTGTGCGGACGTATGTCCCAGTGATGCAATAGTACAGGAATAAGCGGAAGCCATCCGTTACTGTACGTTATGTTTAGGACGGATTTGCATTTCATAGTGATACTATGGAAGAACTCAGAAAAGATAAGTTACCACAACACATTGCCATTATCATGGATGGCAACGGCCGGTGGGCAAGCCGGAGGAATCTGAAGAGAATCCTAGGCCATGAAAGGGGGATTGCTACGGCGCGCAAGATTGTTGAATTTTGCCGCACTGTGGGAATCCCCGTGGTAACTCTTTATGCTTTTTCAGTCGAAAACTGGAAACGGCCGAAGAGCGAAATCCAGACACTTATGAATTTACTTGAGCATTATCTGAGAACAGAATCGGATGATCTGCTCAAGCACAATATTCGTCTCGTGGTTATCGGCAATATGAGCGATCTGCCGCCGTCGGTGGCTCATGAACTGAATGATGCTATCGAAAAAAGCAGAGCCTGTGACGGCATGATCCTCAATCTGGCCCTGAGTTATGGAGGCCGAGGCGAAATTGTTCAGGCGGTTCGATCCATTGTTGCCGATGTGAGCGAAGGTAGGCTGCGCCTGGAGAATGTGAACGAGACTACCTTCTCCCAGTATTTGTACACGCGTGGCCTGCCCGATCCTGACCTGCTCATTCGTACGAGTGGAGAAATGCGGCTGAGTAATTTCTTGCTTTGGCAGATGGCTTATACCGAGATTTACGTGACCAATACACTCTGGCCAGATTTCAGTCCTGAGGAAATGACACGTATTCTTCTCAATTATCAGACGCGCGAGCGGCGCTTCGGTCAAACCAGCGAACAGCTTCTCCAGATCGTGAAGTAGGATCGGCAGGCATTATGCTCATCCACCATGATCACCTGAAGCGATGGATAACCGGAGTGGTTGCGCTCACGCTTGTTGTACTGGTAGTCGGCTATGGATCAAAGCCGGCTTTTTTTCTTTTTTCCGGAGCAGTGATCCTGTTTGCTCTGAATGAATACTTTTCCCTCGTTGCTTTCCGAAAGCGGCACAAGAACGCTGGCATTGTCTTTGGTGCTGTGCTTGTCAGCGGATTCTGCTTTGTTCACGGCGCCGCATTTCTGGCTGTGCCGGCTGCGCTGATAGTGACGTTGGGATTGTTTTTTCTCAGGGCATTCGTTCACGGAGAAGATCCTCACGTACTGGTGGGCAACTATCTCCTGGGATTATTTGGAATCGCCTTTTTACTGGCACATGTGATCTGGTTGCGGGACCTGGATTATGGAAGGTGTCTCACGTTCTACCTGCTCACCGTTATCGTGGCCGGCGATACCTGTGCGTTGTATGGGGGAAAGCTGCTTGGCCGCCATCCCCTGGCACCGATTGTTAGCCCCAAGAAAACTGTTGAAGGAGCTCTTGCTGGTCTTATGGGCAGCTGCCTGGCCGGTGTTATGGTGATGACTTATTGTCTGCCATACTCAAGCGTCGGCCTTTCCATTGCTTTGTCACTTGCGCTGGGGATTGCCGGACAAGTCGGCGACCTCTGGGAATCGGCACTCAAGCGAGTGGCAGGAGTGAAGGATTCGAGTTGCCTT
The DNA here is from genome assembly GCA_017996625.1 of Deltaproteobacteria bacterium. Taxonomy (GTDB): domain Bacteria; phylum Desulfobacterota; class WTBG01; order JAGOGO01; family JAGOGO01; genus JAGOGO01. The sequence goes on from JAGOGO010000196.1 coordinate 3,813, forward strand.
CTGCCTGGCCATGGAGGCTTTTTGGACCGGATTGACAGTCTTCTCTTCAGCGGTCCGCTCTTGTACTATGCGATTCAGCTGCTGGAACGATGAGAATGGACAGTCGGATGGCTATCGGTGCGTGACAAGACCCGGTGGGAAACTGTCGTACAACAGCACAGAAATTCGTTTACGAGTCCATACTAGAAACTGACATGTTTGTACAAAGCAATCGTTGCAGAGAGACATTCGCGGCGAGGACGCCGCTCCCACAAGGGTGGGGTTCAAGGTAGAACAGTAAGGAGTAAAGAGTTAGGAGTAAGAGCTAATAGACACGAGGCACCTCTCGTCTTTGTACTGCTCACTTTTCACTTCTTACTTTTCACTGTCTTATGGGCGCGGCGCCCTCGCCGCGAATCCCGCGAAACGCGGAATTTTGGGTTTCGGGTAGAACCCGAAACCTCAACGATGGAAAGGCTTCCAGCGAACTCCTGGTCCAGTTTGTTTATCGTTGGCTGCCGCGAAGCGGCGTAATGAAGTCTTTTGTGATACTGATTAAAGATCGTTATGAAAAATATTGCGGTTCTGGGTTCTACCGGGTTTGTTGGTTCACATACCCTGGATGTGGTAGCTCGTTTTCCGGATCGGTTCTCAGTAG
>JAGOGO010000036.1 GCA_017996625.1 Deltaproteobacteria bacterium
AAACATCATCGGCAAGAGTCAGGCCATGCAGCAGGTGTACGAACAGATCCTGCAAGCCGCCAGCTCTGAAGCGAATGTGGTGATCCTGGGAGAATCCGGCACCGGCAAGGAACTCGTCGCCCGGGCGATCCACGCAATGAGCGGTCGTGCGGATCATGATTTTATACCGGTAAACTGTGGGGCTATCCCTGAAAATTTAGTTGAAAGTGAATTCTTCGGGCATCGTAAGGGCGCCTTTACCAGTGCTCATGCAGAAAGAAAAGGCTATTTCGATGCTGCCAAGGAGGGGACTCTTTTTCTTGATGAAGTGGGCGAACTCGGCCTCAGTATGCAGGTAAAGCTGCTGCGGGCCGTGGAAAGCGGAGAATACACGATGCTGGGTGATACGACGCCCCAGAAGGCGAGTGTCCGGATCATCGCCGCAACAAGCAGAAACCTTCGCGAGATGGTTAAGAGAGGAATCATGCGGGAAGACTTCTACTACCGCATTTCCGTGATCAGCGTCGTACTTCCGGCGTTGCGAGATCGCAGAGACGACATTCCTCTGCTTGTTTTTCATTTTATCGAGCATTATGCTCGCGGGAAGAAGGTACATGTTCCAGGTAAAATCATGGAAGCGCTCTACCGGTATGACTGGCCAGGTAATATCCGGGAACTGCAGAACGTAATTCAACGGTTTCTCACTGTAGGGAAACTGGGTCTGGAAGATTCTATAACAAAACCCCATGAAGGAAGGACTACAATCCCTCTACCTGAAGAAATAAGAAGCCTTGAGACAGCTACTGATGAATTTGAAAGGTGCTATATTCGAAAGGTACTGGAGGAAAACCGCTGGTCGAAAGCGAAAACCGCCGCAGCGCTTCAGATTGACCCCAAGACGCTGTATCGAAAGATGAAACGAGTTGGGCTCATATGATCTGTGTTACTTATTGGGCTTGTCACTGAAGAACACGATGTATTATGATAGGAAGGTATCAGATATTCCTGGACCGTATGGCCTTTAGTGATTTTGCGGCAATCTCAGCACGTGATCATCCCGCTGGGTTACCACAGTAAGCTGGAGCGTGGAAAGCAGCCACTTTCACGAGAGATAAAACGAAAAACACACCTGTGCCTGAACCGTCAGCCCCCCGCGCACTGTACTGGGATCGGTTCAGGCACTGGTAGTTCATGTAATTCTTTATGGTTCATGACAACAAAAACGGTGTGCAAATAGGGTGCCGGACCTTGCTGGTTGAGATCAAGACGTTGTAATTACGATCCTTTTTGACAAGTGGAGCACCTGTGTAGCAACAAAGGCAGGCAAGGGCAATTTTGCCCGATCATGCATTGACGATGTAAATAATGCTTTGTAACTATTTGCTAATTTTCTTTAATGGCTATTATGCCACAAATACGGGCAAAAACTCCCGATCCTTCCCTTAAGAATCACACCAACACTAAATCGCAAACGAGGTGAAGCCCTTGCCGCGGGCGGAATGGCCCCTGCGGCTTTGTCAGAGAGATCCCTGTTTACCGTGGCATGACGCGCTCACCACCATAGAGAAGTGTGAGCATGAGAGTGCTCAGACGTTACCCCACCCCTCTTTCTTTAGCACCTGGCGAGCCTTTTCATTCAGGATCGTTTCATGGAGTTTCACAAAATTCACAAGCGGCTTCCTATCACCGATGTCCATTCTGGCGTGCAACTTCACTGAACCGGTGGGACACACCGCGGCACAGACGCCGCAGCCGATGCACCATGCCTCATCAACAAGGACGGAATCACCTTCTAGCCTAATGCATTGTACTGGACAGATCTCGACACAGGCACCGCAGGCAATACACGTGTCCTCGGCAGTTGCCCGAATGTAGTAGGTGGCCATGAATGAGTCCCGGGGTAATATTCTCCTTCTGATCGTTCCTACATTCCAGCATGCGCATCCGCAGCAATTGCAGTTGTGTTGTATCTCGCCCTGGCAATTATCTACGAAATGGACCAGCCCCGCCTCTTCAGTCTTCTGCAGGATCTGCAGGGCTTCCTCTTTGGTGATTTTTTTTCCGACACCTCTCTCAACGACAAACCGTGCCTGGCTGTTAAACTTCATGCACACCTCGGTAGGATGGTTGCAGACCGTCCCCGTCAACAGACGCATCTCTATTCGACAGGAGCAGTGACATACCGCCCATGCTTCAGCTTTGCTGACAATTTGCTCCATGGCATCATAGGAGTATACTGCCTGCCGGCTCACATCAATCGACTTTTCCACCGGAACATACCGCCATGGTTTGGTCTCGAAGCCGCACGTTTCGGTTATCACCATCGGATTAAGGTAGTTGTGAATAAGCCTCACCATCGTCCGGGCATGGGGCGTATCTTCACCCTTCCAAAAGGAGGCCTGCGGAAAACCGAATCCAAACTGGAAGAAGGCGTATCCCGGCTTTCCTTCGGCTGTGGGACCAGAATAAATCAGATTCTTTTTCACTAAACCTTCAAGGACGTTTCGCACCTCCTCTTCAGGAAGTGCGGCTCCCCGGGCAATTTCAGCACCGTCAAAAGCCTGCAAGGGAATGACCACCGTTGGAATACCAAGACATACTGCGGCCTCCAGCGGTGTCAACGTCTGTCTGAGAAAGTCCACAAATGCATCCACTTGCAGGAAGCCCATTCCTAAACAAGACATGTGCTTCCCCAGCTTCTCATACGTATCCTGGTCTTGGGCACCATTCAAGGAATGGTCAGCTGCCGCAGTACCGGTGACTCCCAAGACCGGTACAGTCCCCACGATTGCATCGGCAATCCTGTTCTTGAAACGCTGTCGACGATCCACTCCTTTTTCATTCGTATCCATGATCGATCTCCTCATCATGCGATAGTTGAAGACGGTTCCGGATATTCTCCGCACGTAGTCCACACACCACCGTGGTGCCGCATCGTGTCTAATTTACATCGGAGAGGCTTGCGGCTAACCAGCAAATCATGTCTGCCCATCGATGGCAAGCGAGGACTTCTTTCGGTTGAGAAGCGTGTTCAGTTCCAGCAGCAAGGAGGCCATGTCAAAATCGTATACGTTGCTAGCCATCTCGATGGTTTCATAGCGGGCAATCGAGCATGTTCCGCAAAGTAACCCACGCTTATTCAATGCGGCTTCCGCCTCGGGAACCACATGCAGAACCTGGGCAAACGTCACCTGCGGGGTTATCGTGTCAATTTCAGCCAGCGGCAGCAAGGGAGTGGAGGTTGCAGAAAGCAAGACATTCCATTCACGCTCACTCCTTGAGGGAGGGATAATTCCAGGTACAAGCAGAAGCAGGACGATCATCAGCAGAAAGAACAGGTTCAACCACGCAAGAAGAGAGATGCTTTTTAGATTGGCGAAAACATCCGCCTTCTTTCGTCTTGCTTCCTCAGAAAGCTGAGTTCGTTCCGAGCACTTCATAGGAGCAAAAGCCTTTTAAACCCTATAGTGAAAAAAACACATCCGCTCATCAGAACGGAAGCTCTCCCTAAACCTGCCAGGAGAGGGAATCGGCCGAATGGTCCCAGGAATATGAGGGGAGCTATGAAGACTGACGTTCCCGCAAAGAAACAGGAGAAAAATAGTGCACCGCTGAACGCGCCACCTCCAGTATCCAGAATACGGGTTATCGCAAGGAGAAAGGGAGGACAGACATTGATGCCCATTACCAATCCGGTCATGAACGGAAGACGTTTGAAGCCACCACTCAGCTGGTTGAGCATGGAGCATAATTTGAACTGAGGGAACGATCTGACCATCCCATAGGCAATAAGGAGCAGAGAGAGAATCATCATCAACACCGAGGCAATCGCATGTGAACTTCCCGGAGGGATTTTCCGGCCCAGATATCCTACAGTAATCCCTACCGCCAGATACGCAACCAGGCGGCCACCGCTGAATTCCGCCACTACCAGAAAATTCCTCAGGGCGTCGCGTCTGTTTTCGACCAGAATAAAAGGCAAGAGAACCGGCAAGCAGCTCCCCAGACAGAACACCCCGGTTGAAAGCCCGAGGAAAAAACCCTCGATGGCAAGTGTGTTCATGGCTCTTCCCAAGGAATGTTTTTGTGGTCTCGATGTAAAGAAACCAGCCGTCTGGATGTACGATGCCTTGGAGTCACGATAGACGGCGATAACCTATCTAGCGTTTCAAGTATATCCAGACCTCGAGGGCATGCCTGGACACAGAGGCCGCACTTTTGGCACAGTTCGAGGTGTCCCTCACCCGTTTCCAGGCCTTTTTTCGCAGCAAGCATCACACCATACGGGCCGATGAACTCAGGTTTTCGTTTCAACACCGGACAGGCGCCGGCACACCGCTGACACTCCGTGCAGTTGAGAATCTGTGCTTTTCTTTCTGCCAGAATTCTTATTATGAAGAAGACAAACAGCAGCGGAATTTGCATCGCAAGGGCGGTGTAAATGATAATCACCGGGCACCCCACGCTGGTTTAAGATTGTCGAACGTCCCGTCTGTGCGCAAGTCTCGGATTATGTCTTCTATGCTAAGATTGATCGGACACATTTTTTGGCAATTTCCGCACAGGAGATCATAGCGGGCGGCGTGTTTGGCTTTCATTTTATACACCCGGACTTCGCTTCTCGGCGAAATAGTCTGCTGTTCAAGCGCCTTTCGAGGGCTGGTCAATGTCCCCTCACATTCGATAACCATGTCGGGATCCACTCTGTTGGCCTCTTCCAGGGAGAGCCTGAGATTGGCAGCATCCATCATGTAGTCAGGATTTGCGGTAAGTGCAGCCGTAACGTATCCCGATGGATCTATTCCCAATGGACAGCTAGAGGCACACGCTTTGCAGCTATAACACGTGATTGCCCACGGGTGTCGGGCCATGGTAGCATTCACGACCAATCCCATAAGAATAGAAGCAAGAAACACCGCCGTTATGGTATTGAGCCACTTCGCAATCCGTTTACGTGTTCGAGAGGTGCGCATCATAGGTGCTTTCAAGGATTGTATGATCAGCTGTGCATCAAGAACCCGGCGATTGCTCCGGCAACAATGCCTCCCACGTTGAAAAACGATCCGCACAAGGCGAAACTCAGCATCATGCCGGCAAGCGCTCCGGCGATTATCATCGCAGCAAACCCTACGGCCGTCTGGTTCCTCATGTCCCGTGGTGCCGTATTCTTATTTTCAGAGGAAGAGGGAGTCTCATCCGTTTGTACTTCGCGAAAGACCGCAGACTGTTCGTGCATACTCTACCTGTTATTTTCCTTATTACAGCGGCCGCATGTCACATGAGTGCAGCCAAAATTCCTACTACGACACCTGCACAGAGGCCGCCGATCTGATATGGCTTTTCGCCCAATGAAATATTGATCAGGGTTCCGGACAAGAGGCCTATGCTCAAGCTCAAAAGGACTAACGAGGTATTCATAGAGTAACCTCACAGGAATCCAAAGAGAGCGACAAGAACTGCAGCTGTGCCGGTCCCAACAATAATGCCGATTTGTTGAGGCCGTGTCGCACTCCCCGGCGAAATTCCCAGCAGTCCCTCTCCGATTTCACCAACCCCTCCGATCCGTGAAGGACCACAGGAAGATGCTGCATTGATAATAAACGCAGTGAGCATGGCCGGGATGACCATGGGAGCGTGATAGGTCATCATGATTTTCTGGGCGAACATGAACACTCCGGGGAGCAAGGCTACACCGATTATTCTCCCGCACGGCATCGGCAGAATCGTTGGACTAAAGGTAAGAAGCACTGCCACTCCCACATACCCAAGCGGAGAATGGCTGGCGATCCAATCGAGAACGGCCAGCAAGACAGTGAATCCCCCGGCATACAGAAGCGCTCCAGCAAAAATGAATCCTGAGACCATGGCCAAAATTGGATGGATAATAATACCGCCCATAACATCTCTTATCCTGAGCCCGGCCACTGCCATAATGCTTATGCCAATACATGCTAGTATCGTCTGGATAGGAATGGGTGGCTTGAAGATAAATACGATACTCAGCACAGACGTGAATAAGAAGAAGGAGAAATACCCTATTCGCGTCGGCGTGGGAAGGACCGTATCCCGGTTCACGGTTCTATAGTCCGGAAGGGGAAGAATTCTATAGAAAAGCCTGATAGAAATCATGGTTACTGCAGACATGACCATAATCGCAAGCTGTTGAGCATTGGAAAAGGAGCCGAGCGGATACCCACCGAGCCCCTCGCCGCTCATGCCGATGCCTCCTAAAGGAGATGGCCCGCAGGATGCTGCTGCATTTATGATAAATCCGAAGACTATAATGGATGCCAGGAGCGGATCATTCTTGTGACGCGCGATAGCCTGTCCGAACATTACCGCCAGGGGGAAAAGCGCCGCCACCAGAATCCTGCCGCAGGGCATAGCAATAACAGCAGGGAAGTTTACCAGGATCACCACTGCACCCGCAAAACCCAGGGGGGTTTTCTCGATCTTCTGTAAGAGAGCCATTGCTGCAGTAAAGCCGCCTGCTGCCTCCAAGGCTCCGGCAACGAGAAATCCGGCTATTACCGCTGTGAGAGGATGCAGGTACACATTGGCCGCAATGCCTCTTACTTCAACAGGCTTGCCAAACACAAGACCAAGCATCCAGATGATCAAAGCACCAAGCGTCAACGCTGTTTGGACCGGCAGGATATCCTGCGGAATGATCCCCTTTGTTGATCCAACGACAATAACAAGAAATATCAAAAGTGCTATGATGCCTAACGGTTCCATCGGCCCCAGCCTGGAGAGCGCTGCGCAACCCATTGGTCACCGAATCGGGTTATTCCGAGGCGGTCTCCTTTACGTATTGTTTCGAGACAGAAAAGGCATGGACTCGCCATGGCTTCAATGACAGTACCGTCTTTCAGGCCAACGCGGATCCGCACTGAGCCTCGTATAGTCCCACCATGGTCGCAGGAGCATCCTGTCGAAGGATCTTCTAGAAGGATTCCCACAGCGTGAGGGAACACAACCATCTTAATGCTGATCCACAGCCAGTAAAGTCCGAGAATAAGCATCCCACTCTGAACGATCAGTGATACATCTAGAGCCATCACGAACACATCTCTTGTATCATTCCAAACCTAATATTTTTTCTTCCACACGTCTGATTATTCCCTGAGGACAGTAATAAATGCATCGTCCGGTGCGAGGACATCCCCACACATCTATCTTGGGAACGATCCGGCCGTCTTCGAGAGCACTAAAGGTAATGAGTTTCCTCTCGGTTACCGGACACACATTCACGCATTGCTGTTCCATCGGATAGAGACATTCCTGGATACCGTACTTGAATCCGTGCTCCTTGGCAGCAAGCAGGAGCCGAAAGAAATTGACCGCACCTTTTTCGCCCGGCTTTGTCCTCAGGAATTCATTCCCCTCAACGGTGCCCTGCGATGAGATACGCACCCTGAAATCTGCTTGATCAAGGTGGTTAATGGTCACGGTGTTTTCATACACAGGCTTGAAGATGCTGTACTGGCACCCGGACCGATCATAGGCGAATACCAGTATTCGTGAAGGAACCGTGGTACTGCTCAGTCGAATAGCAATCGTATTTTCACGAAAAAAAAAGCTCGCGTCAGTCGGAGGGGCAATACTCGGATACGTAGCAGGGATTTGCGGGACCCTCTTTTCGTATGCGATCACCGTTATCGATAGCGTTAACGCTAAGAGCACCACAACGCCCGTGAATCCTCCGAGCACAGAACCAATGATTAAAACAACGCGCAATCTCAAGAACACGTACCTCATGAGAGAGTATGAAGCTCGAACTCACGTTCGAGGCAATCGACTGTAGTAAAGAAGCACTGCGTCACCTTCTTTAAGCGCAACCTCATCAGCATTGTTTATTACTTTCTGGGCGTTTACCGTATACCACCACGAGCCGTTGAGATTATCTTCTTGATCGTTGCCAACTGAAACAATGATCAACCCTTGGGAGGTTTGTTTGATCTGAAACGGAATTCCATGGAGCCGGGAAACTTCCGCCAGGGCGCCAATAAGGGAGTGGCCGGCCACTTTGGTCGAGCAGCCATCCATATCATGAACCACAACATCGAACGCCTGCATAGTAACGGGACCGTTCCAGAGGCATTCACTTTGGCCCTGGATTACCATTGATACAGTGATCGGACTATCGCCCAGCACGCGAAGAGTCTTTCTGGCTGAGCGAATACAGCCCGCTGATTCGGCTATCAGGGTATAGGACCCTGGGGTATTGAGAAGAAGATCGATTGCACCTCCGGCGTATTCTTTTTTAGAGTTGTTGATCCAAACAATTCCTACAGGGCTGGGAATCCAGGTCGGATCATCGAACATCTCGATTGTCACGGGAACGGATTTCTTCACCGCCGCTACCTCATCAGTGATAACGAGCCGAAGCGGTACAAGTGAATTCGCCCCCGCACACCAGAGCACTTCATCTCCATTCTGCAGATAATAGCGATCTGCTCCCTTTTGAGAGCCGCAGTTGTTGACCCGATATTCCCACCGACCTGACTCGTGACCGATATCCCACACATAAAGACCCGAAGGATGAGCATCAACAGTGTATGTAAACGATTTCTCCTGCGCTGCGGCCTCCAGGATGCTGAGAGGAGTCGGCCTTTTGAAATGATGATCGAGCCCCTTTGAATCTCTCACGATACTATCGGAACAGGTCAGCACCCCGTCATAAATAGTTCCCGCACTTCCTTCAATACGCACACTAACGGTGATTGTCTCCCCTGGAGCAGCGGCGGGAGTGAAAAAATTACCGAGGAGTGCCGGTATAGCATAGGCAGTCATAAGCGAAGAACTGTCGTCCTCCTTCGCTGTCCAGGTGAATGACCCATCGGATCTCTGGAGGCTCAGGAGGTGTGTTACCGGATCTCCCGCCAGGGTCTTCCAGGCGGTAGGATCCTTCTCCGCAGCAGCCAAGGCTTGGATCACCCATGCATCTGTGGCCGCATTAGAGGGCACAAAGAGATAGGGAAATCCGCCATCATGCTGCTGCATCTGCTTAAGGTAGGCAAGGCCTCTTTGAATAACAGGAGATTCCCTGTTTTCACCTGCTGCCTGCAGCGCAATGAGTGCGATGGCCGTGTTGTCGGCACAGATCTCGATATCGGTGATAGTAGCACCCCAGCTTCCATCTTCTTTCTGATGGCGTTTAATGTACGCTGCCGAGGAGATCACCTCTATGCTCTCAGATTCACCCGCAGCTGCCAGGGCAATGATTCCCCAGTAATCATCCCGCAATGATAAAGGATCTCCCATCTGGCCGTGACTGAACTGATCCTTTACTTTCCGGATGCAATCCATACCGCAGAAGTCTCGAGGATCCAATCCGGCAAAGCTCAAGGCGAGGACTGCCCGGGTATAATCCCAGATAGTGGTCGGCCGGAAGTGCTTCGCCAGATAATCCAGCGGGGTGTGTCCATTCTTCTTCCAGGTTCCCGGGTCCTGACCGGCTGCGCCGAGAGCGATAATCACCCATTCAGTAATTCCTCCTTGACCGAATCCTCCGTCGTCATTCTGGCATTGTTTCAGAAAACTGAGGCTCTTGGTAATAGCAGACGATGTTGGCGACAATGGAAAGACATCTTCCGCATGAGCCTCTCGCCCCCAGGTTGACACGAGCAGCACTGCCAGGCAGAGCAGCACTGTGTTCATTACACCACCCATTATCATCTTTCTCCTTGCCAGTTCTCGTTCCTCTAAAGCAATGTTCTGGTGAACCAATTCCCGCCGACAGGTTACACGTCCGGCACGCTGTGCCGTCAGCTACCACTTCTCGCCTGCTGGGCTATCTTCATTGGATCATACTCGTATCCATATCCGAGGATGTCATCAAGGTACATAAGCACATATCTCGCTATGCAATTCCTTTGCACCAGGTATCGACCAATTCTATGCAGCCAGGAGTCCGGCTTGTTAAACGGGCAGGATGTAATACAGCCAAGGCAGTTCAGAGAATTGGCTGGATCCTTGTACCAATAGTCAAGACATTTGCGCAGGTCAACCTCCCACTTCCTGACTCCCCTGACTACCGTAGGACCTCCAAGGGGAACCGCGTTAGCCGGACAGTAGCGCACGCATTTAGTACATAGCTGACAAAACTCTTGTACTCCCAGGAAGCGTGGCTGGTCTGGTTCCAGGGGTAAGTCGGTGGTAACGATCGAAAAGCGCCCGGCCGGCCCAAATTCCGGAACAATCAGCAGGCCATTCCTCCCGAGTTCCCCCATACCGGCGTCTATAGCAACTGGGATAGTAAGCACCTGGCTCCAGCTTTCGTAATGAGCGCGGCTGGGATATCCCATGCGGCGAATTTCCTCGGCAAGGAGAAGCGCGATCTGGCCTCCGGACTTATAAAATTCGCTTACCGCTCGGGCCGTCTGCACTTGAAACGATGACGAAACAGTGTACTCATACGGCAACCGTTCTCCGATCACCACTGCATAGGTATGGCTGAGGGCAGCGCCTTTGAATATCCACCGAGGATTCATCCTCCCAACCATCACGATATCAGCTCCCAGCGCGAGCGCCCGCTGCTTGATTTCCCTGGTCATGAAGGTGGTACTGACGATCGTTCTCTTCTCTGGAAAAACAGGGCCTTCCAGAGCCACATCAATCTGTTCACCGCAGATCCCTTCAAAGATGAATTGCTTCTCCTTGGGTCCTTTGTACTCCGGTACCATGATAGAGCTGAAGACGTTACTCGGATGATCCGCCTGTTCGACAGTCGCTTCCGTATCGTAAACGCTGGCAGGCTTGTTTCCCAAGGGTATGGTGATGAGCACGACAAAGGCCAAAAAGGCAGAAATGCCGGTGAGGATAATGGCTTTTCTTCTCTGGTCTCTTCTAATCATAAGAATCAGTTATCCATCAGCAAGAGACTGACATTCCCGTGGAGGCAGGACTTGCCGCTGAGCCCTGAGGAGTAAGCCGTACAAAGAACACACAAGTGCCATGGAATAACCAGGAATATGCGCACAGGTGACTCTGTACGGCTTTCATCTTCTCTACGATCCCCACAGGTGTTCAGGTGCTGTGCTAATTTGGGCGAACGTTCTTTCGCTCCGGATGATATTTTACCAGCACCCACATCCAGCCAGAGCTGACAGCACCAAAAAATGCCAGACTGATATAGGCTGCCCGCATTTCATCCAGACAGACGTGCGTGTAAACAAAAAGTATTCCGAAACAGATCGTGATCAGTTCAATAATCCACCCGATCCATTCATACCATGTTAGTCTTTCAAGGCTCCTGAAGAATTGCGCTTTAGCGTTCATATGCTTTCATCCTTTTCAAATGCGTGCTTTGCTTTGATGAAGTTTATGGTGGCCTTCTTGACTGTGTTATCCTGAGACGCTTAAAGAACTCATGCTTTGGCGGGGTTTATCATGAGCCAGCTGAATGGCTCAGTCCCACTTCGCGGGATTACCCTGAGCACTTCGACAGAGCCTGTACCGAGCTGCCGAAGTGCTTCAGTGCAAGCTCCGTCGAAAGGCCGGAGGCTTCATTTCAGGTCCCATAATCAGGCATGGGCTCAGTGTTTCTTCCATATCCCACACCATAAGAACCCTTAGGAGGCCTCTTCAGCATGTCGGGGTGAATCGCAGGTCCCGTTCCAGCGGTGAGCGTTGATCCCCCGGCCCACTGAAGGATATCTGCATCCGGATCAAGCCCGTTGGCTCCATACGGCCCACCCTCCACCAGCCTCCCCCACGGGTCGGTCCAGGCAGGAAATTTGGCGAAGTTCGGGTTATCGGTGCCTTTATAAGGAAAAATGACTGGACGATACGTGTTGTTCATATCCCACCAGAACGGATATCTTTCTACATAGTACTGACGGGCCTTGTCTCCAACTTCATCGCTGCGGCTCCCGAGCGTCATCCAGCGCTCAGAGTCATCGGGCATTATCTCATAGCTTTCGGCAATCCTTCCCCGGAGCTCATCGACAATTTTTTTCATACCGTACCGGTTTTCTCGTGAGTAAAGGGCATAGTCTATATAGAGCATCATTCTCCGTGCGACAACGGAGCGAGAGACAATGTATCGGCCAAACCGGTGGAGAGCGTATTTCCCTTCTTTTGCCCAGGGACAGACATCACGACATATCGAACAGGTGTTGGGAAAACAGTTGCTCTCCATGCCTATGACAGTTGTTCGCCGGCATCGCTGAAAGTTTACGGTAAACTTCTTGACACCGCGCACGACCGACTTTTCATACTGGATAGCTTTGGCCGGGCAATATTCAAAACACAGAGTGCAGTGTTCACAGAAATCCTGGACGCCGATATCAACGGGATGGTCGATTACTAAGGGTATATCGGTCGTAACCGTAGCGATTCTCACATTTGGTCCCCAGTTCCGGGTGATGAGCTGGTTCATCCTGGACAGTTCACCATGCCCCGCCTTAACTGCAAGCGCGATCGAGTGAACATTGCCGTTGCTGTGAACCGCAGCTGGGTATCCCAAGTTTCTGATGTATTCGGCTACCTGGGCTCCCACGTGATCCATAAGGAAGTAGCCATAGGACACTTTTCCAAAATAGCTCGGAGCATATTCATTATCACCGGCAGGGAACGGGTGGCCCAGTTCCTCTTCAAAGATCATGGAGATAGCGTACTTGTGGGGAAAAGAGATCGGGTTTCCCATCTTATCGGTGGGGAAAACAAAACGCTGATCCAGCTCACATACCCGGGCATCCAACGCCCCCAGCATTTTTGCCATCCGCTTGATCTGTTTGGTCATTTTCACGGGATCGACTACAACCCTGTCCGGATTAACCGGCCCGTAGTAACGGGCCTGGGCCTCTTTGGAACCGAACTGGACAGTAGACTTAAGCGCCCATTTCATTTTAATGAGCGGGTCATCACTGCGGTTCATCCAGTCCCAGGCGGTTCCACTTGGGCCGCGCTGCGGTTGGTTGCCATAGAGAAACGCCATGAATTGGCTCGGAGGATATCTGACTATCTCACCAACTACTTCGCTAGTACCAACACCGTCCTTGGGAAATCCGCGCTGCCCTATGGGAAGAATGAGGGACAGAATAAAAAGCGTCCATAGTGTACTCACCGTGAGAATGACAATTTTTCGTTTATCCCTTTTCATTGCTGCCCTCCTGCAAGATGTTGCTGCCTATGGGACCCGGATAGGATGCTCAAGGCACACAGATACCTGCACGTTCTTGATCAATCGAAAACGTTGTATTCAATAACGACATGGTTAGATCTCATAGTTGGTTCATTGAAAAAGTAAAAAGCAAGGGGTGTGCCGTCGGCGCATTCGCAAATAACCTATTAATATTAAATAGTATCTTGATTGTACAATCCAGGAGACTATCAAGGAAAAGATATTATTCGCGAAATAATGCGAATCTTGTGAGGATTGTGCAGCTGAGGCAGACAGTTCCAATGGGTAAGCAATGCGTTAAAAATAATAAATTTTATCGAAAACAAGCGTTAATCGTGGCCTTGAAAAGGCCTTTTCGCGAAATAATGCGAATATCGCGATATATCGCTACTTCCTTTGTCGTTTTATTTCTAGTTTCTTCATCTTAGACCGAAGAGTAGACTCCTTAAGTCCAAGAAAATGAGCAGCGCCTCTCTTGCCGCTGACAAGCCAGCCTGTCGAGTCCAACACGCGAAGAATGTGTTTTTTTTCCATCTCCGCGAGACCAGTATCGTCTAACGGCTTAGGCAACGAGATCTCCGGCAAAGCAAACGACAGCTTAGATCCACGCGTCAGAATCATAGCCCGTTCAATCACATTCCGTAGTTCCCTCACATTTCCCGGCCACGAGTACTGCTGCACAGCATCCATACTCCTTCGGGAAATGCTCTCGATCCGTTTACCCAGCGTGATTTCAAATTCCTTGACAAAGGCCTGTACCATCAAAGGAATGTCCTCCCTCCGCTCCCGCAGGGGAGGAACGGCGATCGGAAATACATTGAGCCGATAGTACAAATCCTCACGAAAGGCTCCCTGTTGAACCGCTTTGGCCAAATCCTGATTCGTAGCGGCAATCACCCGCACATCGACTGAAATTGTCCTGGTACTCCCCAGCCGTTCAAACTGCCCTTCCTGCAGCACCCGCAACAGCTTGGCCTGAAGTTTCAGAGGCATTTCACTGACCTCATCCAGAAAGATGGTCGACTCATCGGCAACCTCAAACCGACCGATCTGCTTAACGTTGGCACCAGTAAAGGCGCCTTTTTCATGACCGAATAGTTCATTCTCTACCAGCGAGGAAGGAAGTGATGCACAGTTTACCTTCACCATGGGCCGGTCCTTACGAAGGCTCAGGCTATGAATCGCCCTCGCTATCAGTTCCTTTCCGGTGCCGGTCTCGCCCTGGATAAGGACCGTAGAATCAGTCTTTGCTACCTGTTCTACCTGGGTAAGAATGTTTTTAATTGCGTCACTCTTTCCGACAATGTCACCATGTTTATACCGCAGTTCGATCTCCTCCCGGAGGTAGACATTCTCCTGCTGAAGCCGATCCTTCAAGTCCTTGATCTCAATAAACGCTTCCTGGAGCTTTTGTTCGGCTTGCTTGCGTTTGGTGACGTCACGCACTATTGCCAAAAGAAAAATTTCCCCAGAGAGTACCATCCTGTTAATACTTACTTCTGCTTCAAAGAGAGTACCATCACATTTCTTATGTCTCCATTCAAAGAATTGCGGAATGTCTTCTTCTGCAGCTCGCATAATCGCTGGACCTTTTTTTGAGGACATAAGGCCATCAGGTTGTCTTTCCGGGGAATGATCGAATGGTGAGGACCCGATTATCTGCTGTTCGGTGCATCCGTACATTTCTAAGGTCTTCTTGTTGCAGGCGATAAACTTATGGTTCTTCATGATAAAGATAGCATCACCGGCCGATTCAAACAGAGTACGGTACCTGATTTCACTCTCTTTAAGGGCTTGCTCCGCTAGCCCGCGCTTCCTTACCTCTTCTTTGAATTCGTGTGTATTCTTGTCAGCGGTATCATCAAATGTGCTTGTCGTCACAGTGCATTCCTCTCGTTTTCCCCCTTGCAAGGGACATATTTGACCGACGGTCTCATTCATGAGTTTCTGGTATCGTGTGCGAGATGGAGCAGGTAAAGAGGCAGTGATCTGAGGTGCAGGAGAAAAATCTGATGGCCGGTGCATAACGGCCACCAGAAAGAAGCGAAACCACCTTACAAAAGAAAGGCATGCAGATTTCGATACACAGTACACGATGGTCCAGAAGATCACGCTCGAACCTAACGCTGCCCTGATTATACAGAAATTATTTCCTGCAGCAAAGGTGTTATCTTCTCCTCCGGCTACGAGCTTCGATACGTGGCTCTGCATGTATAGTAATTGATATTCTTTTCTGTACGAAGACGGGCCTTCACCGACGCTCTTGCAGAACGGCTCGAAGGATCTGATACGTTTCTCTGTATATACGTTGGTCTTCACTCGCTCTCGGCCCCGCGACGTTGAGCACTCTGATATCGTGCTGCCCTAACCAGGACTGAATTTCGGTGATTGCCTCCGAAGCCGGGCGGAGATCGAGATCAATATGCAGGCAGGGACGCTGGTGATGTTTCGCTCTCTGTTGTGTCAATGCGGACCCACCCTTAAGTTTCCCATGAGAAAGGATGAGCGTGCCGTCGGAATCAAGGACGTTCTTTTCGGTTCGCTTACGATAGCTTGCTGTAGGCATTTCCTGAAGCTGGTACTTCATCGGCAAGATGCCATTCTCGGTTATCCGATTTCTTGGTATCCAGCCACCATGTGGGATGCCCAGGTCAATAGCAGCATCGAGAGCGGCCTGGTCAGCTCCGGTTTGACCGCCAGAGATTATCCTGCGTATCACCTGTGATCCTCTTCGTGACGTAGGGACGGATGAAGCAAAACACAGTTGCCATTTCTCAGAATACTACCACAAGGAAGCACCATTTGGGACGAAATGAGTAGAATGGAATCTCTTAATGCGAGTGGAGACATCGTGACCGATCCTCTTATTCTTTTCATGTCGTCTTCGCTGAACCGTACATTTCACCATTAATAGCTACGAGCATTCTGCCTCAGAAGACAGCATATTCGCCTCAGATTAGAAAAACAGCCTTCTGTCGGCCCGGTTCTTCTTATTTGTATAGGTCCTCAAGTTTTCCAGAAAAGTGCCGAAGAAAAAAATCAGAGATATCTTCTCTCATTTTCTATCCATCTCCATAAGCCCGGTTCCCTGCCGGGCTTCTTTTTTTTCCGGCCATTCTTGACATCCCTATAGGTAATACCTACATTATGAAACACAGCATAACATTCTCTCCTCCTGCCCGGTCTTAGAACCCCTTCTCTGAGACCGGGTATTCTTTTGGCACTTCCCTCCTGATTTGAACAGCTCTTTCACGGAACTGTTATCTGCGCTTTTTATTTCCCCCTTCATGAAAAGTGAGATACCTCATCCGGCTGTGCAGCCGCTGACTAAAACGAACGATACCCGAGGCATTCCTGTTTATTACACTTCCTTGCAGGCTTCTATTCCTTTCTTGTGCCTCTGCAATCCATACGCAAAAAAGCAGTATTGCATCACATCCGGGAATACTTTTGAATGGAACCGTTTTGTGGTGAAAGGCCCGCAGTTCGGGTCGAACTTCTAACCTGTAAGAGGAGGCAAGTATGGAACGAGTGAATAACAAAATAATTAATTCTGTGCGTGCTCGGTATCTGATCATTCCGGCAGTAATTCTGGTACTGCTGCTCGCGAGCGTTCCCGCTCGGGCCGCAAGCATCGTGATCAATGAATTTCTTGCAGATCCGGCGACAGGGATTCTTGGAGATGCCAATGGAGACGGATTATCGAGTTCTACGCAGGATGAGTTCGTGGAGCTGGTCAACAGCTCGGACACGGATCTCGACATCTCCGGGTGGCTGATTTCAGACTCGATTAGTACTACTCACGTCTTTCCTACCGGAACCGTTCTCTCCCCAGGCGCAGCAATCGTGGTTTTCGGCGGTGGTACGCCCACTGGCGAATTCGGCGGCGCAATCGTTCAGACCGCCTCTTCCTCAAATCTCAGCCTTAACAATACAGGGGACACGATTACCGTGAGCGACGGGGTTACTAATCAAGCAGTCGCTACATTCGGCAGAGCGGGAAACTATGATCAATCGCTTACTCTCAATCCGGATGTTTACGGAGGGACATATGAAGGACATTTGTATGCAGCCGGCTCTGGCGGCAGGCGCTTTTCTCCGGGAACAATGGTTGACGGTACGCCTTTTGTGGCACCAGTACCCGTTCCAGGCAGTTTGCTCCTTCTCAGTTCCGGAGTTGCCGTGATCTGGAGGACGCGTCGAACAGCATTGCAACAAGCATGTCGATGAGAGAGTATCGATGAATTGCTTTTGATACATAGTCGCAGTTGGAGAAGGCCTTACAGCAAAGAGCTGGAACAGCGCACCCCAAGACAGCAATAGTCGTGTTCTGTTCCAGCTCACGATTTTCTATATCGACAAAAGAATACGCAACACAGGAGTAGTCGGATCACGTGTGATATTTGCACCGGTTTCAGGTACTCCCAGTCTTTCGGCAGCGGGCAGTACAACCAGCCTCTTTGGCTCACTGGGCAGGGATGAAGGCCGTGTTGTTTGAAATGCTCCTCGAAGCGAGGAGAGACGAGAATTCTTCAAAGCGCTTGACATCATTAGCAAACAAAGGTAAGGTTTTCGCCAAAGAACTCTGAATGGTATGTTAGCAGCAGTCGGACCGGGTAAAAGTATATGATTCGTTTTCAGTGAGACTCTGATGAGATTTGTGCACACGGCAGACTGGCAGATAGGAATGAAGGCCGAAGGTATCGGCAGCGCAGGGCAGAAAGTGCGTGATGAACGGCTTGCCGCCGGCCGGCGGGTAATCGATTCCGCCAATCAGAGCGGAGCGCACTTTGTCCTCATTGCCGGAGATTTGTTTGAGCACAATGCAGTCGACCGCACGTTAGTTCAGAAAACCGCTGATATACTTTCCCGGTTTCATGGACCGGTTTATCTGATTCCCGGTAATCACGATCCTTTGGTTCCCGGCTGTGTTTGGGACCATCCGGCCTGGCGCTCAGCCGATAATCTTCACGTTCTTACCGAAGAAAAACCAGTGGAGATTTCCGGTGGTCTCCTCTTTCCCTGTCCTATTCGCGACAAACATTCTAGACGGGATCCTACTACCTGGATCAAAGGTGATGGAGGAGAAGGAATACGGGTGGGGATAGCTCACGGCAACGTCTCTGGACTCCCCCAGGCTGATCCGGACCATCCAATCGCGCGGGACGCTACCGAGCGGGCGCGACTGGATTATCTTGCTTTAGGACACTGGCACTCTACTGCCACCTACACCGAGAGCCGAGGAATCATCCGGATGGCTTACAGCGGGACCCATGAAACTTCTCAGTTCGGAGAACGTGACAGCGGCAATACGCTTCTTATAGACATCGCCGGTCCCGGCTCTCCTCCGAACGTTGTACCCATTCAAACCGGCAGATTCAGGTGGCATACTCTCGATCAGGATGTTAGCGTCTTTGGTGATCTCAGGAAAGTGAGGCTGATCTTGGAAGGATTTGATCAGCCGGATACACGGTTACTCAATCTTCGATTAAAAGGCCTTTTATACGTGGAAGAACAAGCCGAACTGTATCATCTTGAAGATTTGCTCGCCTCACGCTTCCTCTATGCCCACCTCGATGCCTCTGGCTTGCTCCCCTCCCCTCAGAACAACCGCTGGGTTGAGGCCCTGCCCGCCGGGGCGCTGCAGGAAGCAGCCTTAAGGCTTCAGCACTTGGCTTTATCCGGTCAGCCGGATTCGTCTACGGCTGCCCGGGCCTTGCTGGAATTGTATGCTCTTGCCGGAGATATGCACTGATGATTCTTTTTTCCCTTACGCTTTCCGGTTGGCGCTGTTTTCTCGAAGAGATTTCTGTCGGTCCTTTCTCGCATAAACTTAATGTCATATCCGGACCAAACGGCATTGGAAAGTCGACGTTATTTGAGGCCCTCCGCCGGGCATTAATGGATAGCTACGCGGTTTCTGGTGCGGATATTAACGCCATCCGCCCTTGGGGCCGGGCCGTGGCACCAAAGGTTACTATTTGCTTTGATCATGATAACGTTCAGTATAGAACGACCAAGCAATTTCTCGAAGGCGGTTTTTCCCGGCTGGAACGCAAAGAAGAAAGTGTCTTTCGGCCTCTCGCGGAAGGCCGACAAGCCGATGAATACACGCGCTCACTGCTCTCAAGCTCACCACCGGGCCGCGGCCTTTCCCAAGCACGCAACTGGGGCCTGGCCCAGGTTCTCTGGGCTCCGCAAGGAGAACTGAAGCTCGCAGATCTGTCCGGAGATGTCGTCGCGGATATCCGCGCCATGCTCGGCTTCCAGGTATCGGGTAAAAGTTCTAATCCGGTAGAACAAAGGATTACTGAACTCTATGAGCGCTATTTTACCCCGCAAGGAAAAATCAAATCCGGCAAAGCCGCTCCGCCAATCGTAGGCATGACCAGAACCCTCGAAGATGCGCGACAGCGACTCAATGAAACCACGAGGATGCTGCAGCGTTGTGAGGAAGTATCGCAACAGGTTGAAGAGCTTGGTGCCCGGCACCAGCAGCTTACTCTCGATGCTGACCTGCTGGACCGTGATATCCAGGAGACCCGTGAGCGAGCCGACACCTATCGGAAGCTCTCCGGCGAAAGTACCAACCTCCAGGGCCGGCTGAAAGCAATCGAGGACCAATGCAGGCAGCTGCAGCAGCTTATTGAGCTCATCCGTTCCCTTGACAGGAAATTGAAAGAAAACAGGCAGGAGCTTGCCCGGCTCAAAGAAGATGTACCCTTGAGAGAACAAGAAAGGGTGATGCGGGAGAAACAAGTAACTGCGGCGAAACTCGCTCTCGATGACTTCCGCTCCAAGGCTGAGAATGTGCTTGCCGCTTCCGAGCACACTGCTGAATTCAGCCGCCAGTATCGTGACCTCCAGACTCAGCGCGCGAAGCTCGATGAACATATTCAGAAAATTGAAGCAGCGGTACACGATCTGCAGGAGCATACCAGCGCGTATGCCGCACTCGTAGCACCTGACCGTTCAACCCTCAAGGAGATTCAAAAGGCGCTGCAGTCACGGGATCAGGCCCGCCTGCTTCTGGATGCGGCGATGATAAGCCTCGAAATCGAGCCCGACCGTGACGGCTCAGTGAAGGTGATAGAGGGGGAAAACCCCGGCGCGATTGATATCCACGCCGGCAAGCCCACACAGATCAAGGGTTCTCCCCACGTTATAATTCAGCTTTCTGGTATTGCCCGGATACGAGCTACCGGTCCGGCTGGCGACATTCTGGCTCAGCGCCGCGCGATGCGAACTGCGGACGATACCGTCAATGAGCTTACCAGACCCTTTGGCACTGTGGACATCGCTTATCTGGAAGCTTTAACCGAAAAAGCAGAGCGGCTGGAACGTTCCAAAGGGGAAGCCCGTAAGGCACTTGAAGTGCTGCTCGGCAAGGACACGCTGGACTCCATGAAAAAAGAGCAGACTCATCTGGACGCCATGCTCTCAGGAATCGAACAGGAGCACCCGGCCTGGAAAAGTTTCCCACCGGACAGCGAAGCGCTGAGGAGGATCGCTGAAGATCTCAGGCGAAATCACAGCCAGGAGGAAGGCAGGCTGAGAACCGAGTTAGAGAAAGCTGAGACTGCTTTTTTCGCCGCTCGCGAGCTGGAGCAGGCATTGATAAACCGCATCGGTGAAGTCTGGAACACAGTCCAACAGGACGAAGCTCTCCTCGCTGAGCAGACTTGCATGAGAGGACTCCCGGATATGGAAGCTGAGCTCAACCGCCTCCTGTTGGACCGAAATACCGCACGAGCGGCATTGGATGCGGTCACGCTCAAGCTCGGGTCGTTCTCCGATAACCCGGAGGCCTCTCTCGAAAAACAAGAAAAGAGCCGGGCCGCACTACAGGACTCACTTCAGACGATTCGCGACCGGGAGCGGACCACGTTGGGGGTCCTGGAAGCACTGACTGCTCAAGGTCCGTACTCAGTATATGCCCAAGCGCAGGAAGAAGTTGCCCGTTTGGAGAATGAGATTGAAGGTGAGTCGTTGCGCATGAATGCCGTAAAGCTCCTGTACGAAGCCGTCGAGCAGTGCCGAGTAGAGGCTATGACGTCGGTAGCAAAGCCGGTTGAAGAAGCCGCCACCCGTCTGCTACATCGGATCGCCGGCCGACGAATTGGTCGGATCACCGTAGGTGACACTTTGGAACCGTCAGCCGTGTCCCCAGAATTGACGGATGCCCTGGTCGATTTGACCAACCTCTCCGGGGGTGAACAGGAGCAACTTTACCTGGCCACCCGCATAGCGCTTGCCGAAGTGCTGGCCAGCAATGGTCGGCACATGGTAGTGCTTGACGATGTTCTTACTGCTACTGATACGGGTCGCCTCGCTCGCGTGTTAACCCTTCTGGAAGAAGCTGCCGATCGACTTCAGATCATCATTCTTACCTGCCATCCGGAGCGGTACTGGGGACTATCAGAGGC
>JAGOGO010000197.1 GCA_017996625.1 Deltaproteobacteria bacterium
AACCAGCAGCTTGTTGGTGAAATACGTAAGGAGAATAAACTGAATTTTACCTATGGAATCTACCTATCGCCCGGAGTCAATGCCTTTGCTATGGCAGACGGGGCCATCCGTGTGTATAGCGGCCTTATGGACATGCTGAACGATGGGGAATTGACCTTTGTTATCGGGCACGAAATGGGGCACATGGCCAAGAACCACATCCGCAAGAAAATCCAGCTCGCCTATGCAGCGAGTGCGGTTCGAAAGAGCATTGCCTCACAGAACAACGATGCCGGAAGCGTCGCTCGCTCCCTGTTTGGTGATTTAGCACAATCTCTGGCGAATGCTCAATTCTCGCAATTTGAGGAAAAAGAGGCTGATGATTACGGATTAGCCTTTCTTAAACGACAGAAGGTTCCACCTGAGCATGCTGTATCAGCACTGAAGAAGCTTGCCGCACTGGGCAAGGATCATTCCTTTCTCTCAAGCCATCCGGACTCGCAAAAAAGAGCCGAGCGATTACAGGCTCAGCTGGAGGGTAAAGCCGTATCGATAGAAGAGGGTAAGCAGAATCTCGTTGCCATGGCCAAACAGATTCTTGAGAACATATATTCTTGGGTGTTAATGATGCTGAGTAAGCTTTTTGCTTAAGTATGCGTTCTGTTTGTCTGGTTCGGAAACCATGCTATCCAGTGATAATGCTCTCTATGCTCGCTTCAAACAACGGCTTACGGGTGTGTCTTTGACGACAAAAAAGAGGGTGTACTGTACGAGGACTTTGGCCCAACAGCTCGGCAACCGCATAACAGCTCAGCCCCGAGCACACCAGCAACACTCCATGCAAGCGGTGATCTTAGCGAGAGTCCTCCGAGCGCCTGATCTCATCGTGCAGTGCCAGCCGCATAAGTGCGGCTTCTTTGATTTCAAGTTTGCGCATGTCACCCTCCTTTCTCCTCATCCTCTACTATACCAGGAAGGACCGTTATGCGCACACATTTCTGACGTTATATATAAATAAAGGCTTTGCCTGATTAATCGGTTAGTCTGGTCCGACCCCAAGTGGTTGGCAGAAACCTAAACTTGTCGAACAATGTTAGCTGCTTGCTCATAGTACTGTTCTCTCATGACCTTGGTGTAGTGCATATTTGCAATATTGTGAGGATTGCTCCGGATCAGGAAGGTGATGATTGAAAGGAAGCAGATTCTTGTCCTATCCTTTTATGGCTGTCGCGAGTGCAGATGCCAGATGCTTTGATTTAGGTATTCCAATCGCACTCTTTTCAGCATCCAGTGCCCGGATTCGGCAGTCGCCCTGCCAACCCGGAAAGCACTCATTTTTGATCCATGCTGTTTTTTTTAATGCTAACTAGCATTTGCCTCCTGGTTTTTGCTATAACGTGACAGTATGTTTGCTCATCGGGATTTTTCGGGTAGAGGCCGAAAACAGAGAATGTGGCTGGCGGGCAACCATAATTCTTGATACTATCTGAATAATGTTTGATAGACCGCGAGGTGGTGAAGCATGTTGATCCCATGGGCGGCGGAGGCGTATTTCAGGTGCCTGCGTGTAATCCACGATTGATTGCCTCGTAAGAGAGTCCAAAAGTTGTCATTCCCGCGCAGGCGGGAATCCAGCACCCTGAGTTAAACATGAAATCGGTGGCTGGTCTTCTCTGGAAGACAGCTTTCTTCAAGGCCATCAACTCTGAATAGTAGATTCCCGCCTGCGCGGGAATGACGAGATAACCCGCTCGACGGGTGGATATTGATCTAATGCGCAGTCCGACTTAGCGGGTCGCGCTTTAGCGCTTTGTCCCCCTCCGAAAAGAATGACAGAAGTGGCTGGTTGCCGACTTGTTAAGATTCCATCATGATCAGACAGAAATATTCCCCTGATTCAGGATATCGAGAAGGAAGAAGCAATGAGGTATGCAGAAACAGGATTTAATCTGGAAATAGATCTATCCCGGGGAAATATTGAGCGGGTAGAGACTGACCCGCGACTGACCGAGCTTCATCTGGGCGGACTAGGCACGAATGCCAAGATCCTCTGGGACCGGGTGCCGCCCGAAATCGATCCTTTCTCTCCTGATAATCTCCTGATCTTCAGCGCCGGTCTCTTGGGCGGCACTGCTGCTACCGGCGCCAATCGTACGATTATTTCCACGATTTCTCCTCAAACATTGTTCATGGCTTTTTCCATGATGGGTGGCTTTTTCGCCCCGGAATTGAAGTACGCCGGTTACGACAAGATCATTTTTCGCGGAAAGTCTTCCAGCCTGGTGTATATATGGATACACAATGACAAAGTGGAAATACGTGATGCCTCTCATCTGCACGGGAAGGGAGCTGTTGAAACTGCCGAGCTCATTCGAAAGGAACTCAATGAGCCGAAGGCCCAGGTTGCTGCGATCGGACTGGCAGGTGAAAATCAGGTGTACATGGCTTCTATCGAACACAGCCGCTCCAGTGCCAGCCGGCTTGGAGTCGGCGCGGTGATGGGCTCCAAGGGCTTGAAGGCCGTAGCTGTTCGCGGAACCAAGGACGTCACTGTTGCCCGGCCTGCTGAATTCATCGCGCTGTGCAACGAGGTGCTGAAGTTTATACCGGATCGCGACAGTCATCCGGTTCCCGGGGTCATGCCTATTCTCGCCGGGCTGGGATCACCGAAAGAGATGGCGGTTCATGATGAGAAATGGCACACCGAAAATTTTTCCTGGGGAAACTCCAGGGTCCGGAGGAAGGGCTTTTGGACCAAGGAAATCGAAGAGAAGTGGACGGAGTCCATGGAAAAGGTGCGGACGCGATTGATCAGCTGCTATAACTGCCCGATGAAATGCGGGGCGATCATCTCCGTTCCCGGCATTTCAACCTACATGATGAAGTGCTTTTCGAAACTCACCTATACGATGGCGGCGTTTGTCGATGACCTGGATTTTGGTTTCAAGATTGCTCAGCGAGCTACTGAGTATGGTTTGGATGGATACTCAACTCCGCAGGTGATGGCCTTCGGCTTTGAGCTTAGAGAAGCCGGTATCCTGAGCGATGAGGACTTTGCCGGATGTCCATCTGACAATGCCGAGAGATTTTACTGGCTGCTTGACCGCATTGTTCGGCGGGAAGGGATCGGCGATGTTCTGGCCAAGGGTACGCACTGGGCCGCTCAGGAGATCGGCAAGGGCGCGGAAGCATTTGCTCATAATAATATCAGGAAGCATGAGCAGTTGCCGCTCAAGCTGGCGATGCTTAACCCCATTTACTTCCTTATGTACTGTACTGGTGAGAAGGCAAATATTACCCAGATCGAAGGGAACTTTCCTCAGGCTGCTTTTCCGACAATGGAGGCGAGACAGGATTTTATAAAGGATTGGATTCAGGTTCCTGATGAAAAATTCAAGGAATATCTTTTAAAGTGGGAGCCGCGGGGCGAGTTTTCGATTCCCTATTACCCGGATATTCCGGCAACCTGTGATATTGTCGACTGGCAGGAAAAGATGCACTACATCGACGATGCGCTCGGGCTCTGCTCGGGTCTGTCGGCGTTTCCTCTGAAGCCTCCTTACCATATTCACAACTTGCCGAAATTTATCTCCGCAGCGAGCGGTATGGATATCGATGAATCTGAACTGACGCACATAACGAAGCGAAATCGAACATTAGTGAGGGCCGTCAGTGTGCTCAGAGGCTTGCGCCGAGCTGATGAGAAACCGCCCGAGGACCATTGGAAGAACAGATTTCCTGAACTTGAAGAGCAGCTGCTCGATGCGTATTACGCGTTCAAGGGATGGAACAAGGATGGCGTTCCCACGCAGGAGTCGTTACACGAACTGAAGTTGGATTACGTGAGTGAAGAATTCCTTCGCAGAGGAATCTTGACCGATACCGAAGGTGCTTCTTCCAACGAGACGTCGGCTGAGACGGATAAGAATTAACGTACAAAGGTAATACCCAGTATGGCCGAGAAGAAAAAGCGAATAGTCAAGACGATACACATTGATGTCAATAAGTGTAATGGCTGCCGGGCCTGTGAGTTGATTTGCTCAGCCTTTCACGCTACACCGCAGTACAGCAGCACGAATCCGGCCAGGTCCCGGGTTCGGGTAATGCACGACCCGCTCCGCGACGTCTATGTTCCGGTATATGCCGGTGAGTACACCAAAGCTGAATGTGCGGGGAGAGACAGATATACGATCGATGGAAAAGAATATGATGAGTGTGGCTTCTGCCGAGCATCCTGCCCATCCCGGGATCTTTTCAAGGAACCTGACTCCGGTCTTCCGCTCAAATGCGATATGTGTGAGAGCGATCCACCGCTTTCAGAGCCTATGTGTGTACAGTGGTGCGGACCTCATGCTCTCACCTATGCAGAGCGAGAGGAGGAAGGTGAAGAAGAGAAGCTGGGAGACATGGAAGCAGGGTTGGCATCATTGGCGGACAAGTATGGACTTGAGA
>JAGOGO010000037.1 GCA_017996625.1 Deltaproteobacteria bacterium
TTTACGGAGGCTACTCCAGCCATATCGTCGTTCCCGAAGCTGATCTGTGTGTCGTAAAAGATCGTGATTCTATGCCGCTCGAATACCTTGCGGTTATCGCTGATGCAGTGTCAACGCCATACCAGGCAACAGTGAGAGCAGGCATCAAGCCCGGCGATCGCACCATCGTGATCGGCGCCGGCGGCGGAGTAGGAAATTATGTGATGCAGCTATGCAGGGCACTTGGAGCAGAAGCAGTCATCGCCATCGACATTGTCGAGGACAAGCTGGAGCTGGCACTCAAGTTCGGGGCTACTCACACCATAAATGCGAAGGGCAAAACCGAAAAAGACGTTAAGGCGGATTACAAAGCTATCTGTAAACAGAATGGCTGGCCGTCTCATTACGACTGGAAGATCTTTGAGGTTTCCGGAACCAAATGCGGCCAGGCGATCGGTCTGGAACTGCTTTCATTCGTCAGCAAGCTCATCCTCATCGGCTTTGGATGCTCCACGCATGACATCATGATTTCTCGCCTCATGGCTCTTGATGCCGAAGTCATTGGCACCTGGGCATGTCCGCCGAAGTACTATCCGAAAGTTCTCGATATGGTGCTCACAAAACAGATCGAAATCAAGCCGTTTGTCGAAACCAGACCGATGAGCACGGTCAAGGAAGTCTTCGAGGAAATCCATCATACCGCACCGACACGCCGCGTTGTCCTGACCCCTGACTTTTGAGAACATTGCCGCACGGCCTGATGAACCCGGGAACCCCAGGTGGATTCCCGGTCTCGTGAGGGCAATGACCGTCGGCTGATCTTTTCAGCGAACTGTCAACAGTAAACGATTCTTACTTTACGATCTTGGAGATTTCCCGGAATCTTGGATGCTCTGCCGTCTTCATGAGCTCAAAGAGCGCCATCTCCGTACTGGTAAGACCGGCTCCGATCGTCTTGAGCTTCTCCAGAGCGATGGCCTTGTTTCCTGCGGTACGTGAAGAAACAGCATCAGCAACTACCTGCACTTCATATCCTCGGCCCGCCAAATCATGAGCCGTCTGATACACACAAACATGAGCCTCAATACCGGCAATAAGCACCTGCCTGCGGCCGGTCTGTTCCAGTGCGTGCATAAACGCCTCTTCCCCGCAGCAGCTGAACATCATTTTCGGTATGGGTGAAAAACCTGAAAGAAGATCAGCGACCTCCGGAAGCGTCTCGCCTAGGCGCTGAGGGTTCTGCTCGGTCCAGACTATCGGCACCTCAAGCGCTCGTATTCCGGAAATGAGAATCTTTGCATTCCGGAACAAATCTTCCTTGTGATCCATCGCCCGGGCCAGATTACCCTGGATATCAATGCAGACTAACACGGTGTTGTCGATTCGTAGCATGATTGCTCCTTAGGTGATTGAATTGCTATGAGGGCATGAAACTCATTCCTCCCCTACTCATCCTTCCACTCCGGCTTTCGTTTCTGAAGAAATGCGTTAATTCCCTCGTTACCATCGTGCGAATTGATCAGCTCGTTGGTGTATACCGCTTCGTACTGCTCGAGATCTTCACGGATGCGCTTGTTGAACTGCCAGCGGGCGACCTTGGATGCCACCCGCAGCGAATGAGCGCTCTTCGGCAGAATGTGCTCTTCAATCCAGGCAGTGAGCTTCTGTTCCATGGTGCTCTTATCCGGATAGACTTCGTTCACAAGCCCGCTCTGCTTTGCTTCCTGGGCGCTGATGATTCGTCCGGTAAGAAGCAGATCATCTGCACGGCTCTGGCCCAGCTTTGCCGGAAGCATCACGGAGGCCGGCGGAGCAAACACGCCCAGACCGATCTCCGGCTGACCCATTTTTGCGCTCTCATCGGCAAAGATAACATGAGCAAACATGGCCATCTCCAGACCGCCTCCCAGACACTGACCGGAGATAAGGGAAACAACCGGCGTGGCAAGATCGGTGAGTTTCAAAAAGAACTGATTGAAGCTGGCGAGCATGGCCGCGGCTTTATCGGCGGTATGTTCTTCCACGCTCACGCCGAAAGAAAAATGCTTGCCTTCCCCTTGAAGGATAAAGAGCTTGCAGTGCTTATCTTTTTCCGCTTCGGCAAATACCTGGGCAAAGCTTTTCAGCATAATGGAATCGACTACGTTCCCTTTGGGATCATTCAGAACAAGTTTCCACACTTGATCATTGAACAACTTCTCACACCGTAGCTTCTCCATCGAGATCATCTCCTTTTCTAAAGGAATCAGCTGCCCTTCACCATGGTCTTTGCGAAAGCAGGATCGAGACGGGAACATCGTTTTAGGCCTCATCAAAATCAGCACCACTGTAATAAATTAACCAAAGCAAATCAAGCCAATTCCAGAAAAAAAGGGCACCGTTTCCACGATGCCCTTGAAAGAACTTGTTACCAATTACTGCATCATCTATTCGAGGTCGATGCTCCCTTTGGTCTTGTCCCGGCGAGCTGCTTCCTTGGCTTCATACTCCTGCATGCAGGAATCATTCTTTCCCTTCACCATCGAGCATTCCAGATATTCGGCGATCTCCATCACGCATCCCCGGATCGCTTTGCCGGTCGGAGTCTTGCTGTGCTTGCCCAGATCACCGCCAAAATCGCCTCCGCTGTACCCGATGCTGATTGCCCCTGATTTGGAAGTGGCCTCAACAGTGCGGGAATCGAAGATTTTACCGGTATCCACTTCGATCACTTTCAGGTCCACTGCCATATACGCTTTATCGCGATCCCCCCCAATACGGAAGCCGCTGATCTGTATTCCTGCTCCATCTCCGCTGGTCCCCTGCTCAAAAGCGGAAACCGTGGCCGCTACAAGGTATTTGGCGCCGGTCAGCTTGCCGATCTTGGCTCTGGTTCCGCCCTCGATCCGGCCGCTTGCTCCGAGATCCTGTTCGCCAATCACGGCATCGAGTTCCTTTCGCTCCAGCACGTCGAAGCACTTCATTCCCGCCAGTTCATTAATAAGCATATCCTGCAAGTCTCGGCCTGCGGTCGCACCCCACCAGCCGGCATTGGTTTCATTCGTAAATCGCAGAACCCCGATCCGTGGCTTCTCACCAGCAAATGAATCGGTGAGCACCATGCACGTTACCAAGAGCACCACTGCACCAATAAGAACTTTTCTCATCATTCTCGCCTCCTTCACCTAAGAAACAATAATTGTCGCAGCTCAGGGCTACGATTATGACGGAAGAATGAATCAGCCGACCACTGTGCCAATCAGAGGAAAAAACAGCCCTGAAACATCATTGTTATTGATATCATAAGGGGTTACTACAAATCAATATACAGGGCGGAAAAAGTCAAAGTCAAACGGCAATGTTGTTTGTAGTCTTTGGCTCTCAGAGGTCTTTAAGGAGAGAACGGTTTCCCGTAAGCAGCGAGGCAGCATCGCATCATCTCGATTCAGACTAAAAAATGCTTGACATCTTTCCATGTAAGCACCATCATATAATCAAATCTTTATATGTTTATATCAGAGGGCGAAATGAAACGAGCTGCTACTATTTTTCAGGCACTTTCCGATCACACGCGACTACGCATAATGAAGCTCCTTGAAACCGGCGAGCTGTGTGTCTGTGAGCTGATGCAGGTTCTCGATATGTCGCAGCCGCGCATTTCCAGACACTTGGGAATACTCAAGAACGCCGGGCTGGTTAATGACCGCCGGCAGGGCAAATGGGTATTTTACTCGCTTCGGGATACTGCCGAAAGCGAGGACATGCGGGCAATTCTCTCGTCACTAGCACTTATTGGAAACAGCAATCAGCTGGTGCTTAAAGATAGGGAGGCCCTCTCGCATGCTCTTCGGCTCAGCGAGCTGGACGAACCCTGCATCCGCTGCAGCCGGCAGTCCTCTCCAGGATTAAGCAATCAGAATTCTCATTCACGTGGAAAGTGACCACATGCACAAGGCAATACTCATACTCCCAATTGCAGGTATCCTTTTTGGTATGGCCCTTACATCAGCTGAACCGAGAGACGGCGCCGCCGACAACACGCCTGACTGGTTTTACCCGGCGTGGGCAGCCGCAGCTCCCAACAGCGCTCCTCTTGTGGTCCGTGATACTGGCAGTGCTCTGGGCCGCTACAGTCTCAAAACCAAAGAGATGGGCTTAAAGGACCTGGCTCGGGCTCACGGCCATCTCTGTGATGGACTAGTCATCTCGTATGTACAAATCAGCGAGGTACTCTATCAACTCTTTCCGGACCGGATAGTGGATCGCACTGATCTGGTTGCAGTCTCCAAGAATGGTCCCTGCTGGGTGGATGCCGTTATGCTGATGACCGGAGCCCGGATCAACTTCAAAACCTTGCGTATCGATAATTCCATCGGTGATCGTTTTATCATTCAACGAATTTCTACCGGTGAAGCGTATCGAGTTCACCTTAAAGATGGGGTGTTCCCTCCAGAACTAGCTGCACTTGAAACTCAGATCCGAAAAATCAGGGCAGAGGGAAAACCAGTTGCTGCCAGCGACATCGACAAGGTCGAGCGGATGCAGAATGATCTTATGGTCAGGTTACTGAATGCCAATCCATCGGAGGTGCTGTGCATCGAGCACCTGGATGGCTACATTTTCAACCCTACTGACCTTTATGGAGAAAGGGGGGATGTAATCAACAAGATGATGCCGCGGCAATAACAACTGTGTCGTCGTTAATGGATGTGAGGAGCGGGCGTCTGGATTCATTTCTGCCGCCACGCGCTCCCGTGCGCGCAATCTACTTACTGTGGAGGAATTTTCATGAGAATGCTGGCTGAATTTTTTCCCGAATTTGCAGAGGCCATGGACAAAATCGACGATCTCTATCGCGAGAAACGCATGATCGATGAAAAGACGTATCAGTTCATCTGTTTCGCCGTTTCCATCAAAGCCCGCTCCAAACCCTGTGTGCTCAAGCACTTCAAGGGCGCTCTCGAAGCCGGGGCCACGGTCAAGGAACTCGCGTATATTCTGGCACTAGTGATGCGCGAAGCTGCCGGTGCTGATGATTGCTGGTCTCACGACTTCCTCGATGACTGGCGGGAAATTGTTGCCGGCAATGTTGATTGCGGATGCAAAAGATAGGGTCAGAGACATATTGAAGGTTCAAAGTTGAAATATACGTCTTATACGTCCTACATGTCGTATGTTTCGTATCTTAGGAGCTTTTTTACCCCATGGACATACCTGCTTTCATAGCCACACTTCTTCAAGGCGGCTTGGGTAATCTGGCAGCGTATCTGGCTGCACATGTGCTGCTGTGCCTCGTTCCGGCTTTCTTTATTGCCGGCGGCATGGTAGCTCTGATTCCCAAAGAAACGGTAACCCGCTTTCTCGGACGTGCTACCCCCAAGTATATTTCTTATCCCGCCGCAGCACTGGCAGGGTCAGTGCTTGCGGTCTGCTCCTGCACCATCGTGCCGATCTTCGCCGGTATTTACAAGAAAGGCGCCGGGATCGGCCCGGCCATCACGTTTCTCTTCTTTGCGCCGGCAGCGAACATTCTGGCACTCGTCTACACCGGCGGACTCATCGGCGCAGACCTGGCGATCGCCCGCCTGCTGCTTTCACTCGCATTCGGTGTCGGAATCGGGATGATCATGGCCTTGATCTTCAGCCGCGAAGATACGGTTCACGATCAGAATACCGATGCAATGTTCGCAGCCTCTGGGCATCTGCGGCGTGCAGGATTGCTCTTCCTGGTGGTACTGGTGGCGTTGCTGCTCGCGGGGACACTGAAGATTGGCGTGCTTACGAATTCTTACGGCCATGTAACTGTGCCGATCGATGGCATGGATCGCTTTCAGGCATTCCTGGACTACTTGGTCTCATTTGACGCAGCAAAAGGGGAAGAAGGCATCACCATTCAAGGCGTGATTCTAATCGGGCTGCTGGTACTCATTGGCTCCGCCGCCTGGCTGGGCATGGAGAACATCCTGGATGGATTCAACCGCTGGACCTGGATATCGCTCGGATTGGTGGTGGTGACATTACTGGTTGCTGCTCTCAAAATAACGCCTCACGCTACCGGGCTTGATATCGAGTTTCCGGGGAAAATATTCGCCGGAGGTTTAAGTATGTTGATTCTCTGGTTTATCGCTCGGTATCGGTTGACTTCGGATGATATTCAAGGATGGCTGAACGAATCATGGTTTTTCGTCAAGAAGATTTTTCCTCTTCTTGTCGTGGGAGTCTTTGCCGTTGGCATTATCCGCCAGCTTATTCAGCCGGAATGGATCGAAGCACTAGCAGGGCGCAATACGATTCTTGGCAATCTTGCAGGGGTCGTCTTTGGCGTCTTTATGTACTTTCCCACTTTGGTGGAAGTGCCGATTGCCAAAATGTTCCTCAGCTTGGGCATGCATCGCGGCCCCTTGTTGGCGTACTTGATGGCTGATCCAGAACTGAGCCTACAAAGCATCCTGATTACATCCGCGATCATCGGCCGGCTTCGAGTGTGGGTGTACGTTGGCTGGGTAGGGTTGTTTAGTACGCTGTCAGGTTTGATTTATGGAGCATGGATCGACGGTACCAGTCTTGGACTCATAAGCGTTTATTTCGCAGCTTTCTTGATGCTGCTGGCATCAGCCCTCTATCTCATTAACAGGCGTAATCTCGTGAAAACAGTTGTTCCGGTCGCAACTTCGGTTCGAAAAATTTTAGATTAGGCATTGTAGGAGATGTAAGATGAAAAAGATTCAAATTCTCGGTACCGGTTGTGCAAAATGTGAAAAGCTTGCTAAAAACGCTGAACAGGCGGTGGAAGAGAGCGGAGCTGACGCTACTGTTGAGAAAGTCACTGACATCATGGAGATCACCAACTTCGGCGTCATGGTCACTCCGGCCTTAGCGATTGACGGAGATGTTAAAGCAGTGGGAAAGGTGCTCTCCGCTGATGAAATTAAGAAACTGATTTCCTGATCCGACAGGAGGGCCCATGCTGGAAATCACAACCACGATAGTAACACTGGACCCTTCGGAAGTGATGGAGCTGAATCGAATCATCATCGATGCAGATCGGGATGAGGCCTATCGGTTCCTGAAAGGATCCGTATACCGGAAAGCCCTCGGCAGCCAGGAAAATCGCCTGAAGGCGCAGCTTTCTGGATGCGGAGGCCCAACACCAAAAAGATGATACTGCACGCCAAGCCGGATCCCGGAAGGAGGTTCGAATGAACACGCGTGACACAAGGCACTTGTCTTTTCTGGATCGTTTCCTGACCCTGTGGATCTTCCTGGCGATGTTCCTCGGCGTAGGAACAGGCTATCTGTATCCCGGCGTCCGAAGCATCATTGACTTCTTTCAGGTGGGAACCACTAACATTCCGATCGCGGTTGGCCTCATTCTCATGATGTACCCACCGCTGGCAAAGGTGAAGTACGAACAGATCGGCGAGGTTTTTCGCAATACCAAAGTGCTCAGCCTCTCCCTGGTGCAAAATTGGGTGATCGGGCCGGTGCTTATGTTTGTGCTCGCCATTCTTTTCCTGTCCGGCCACCACGAGTACATGGTAGGGGTGATTCTCATCGGGCTGGCCCGCTGCATTGCCATGGTGATTGTCTGGAACGATCTCGCTGAGGGAGACCGGGAGTATGCCGCAGCACTGGTGGCATTCAACTCGGTTTTCCAAGTGTTGTTTTTCTCTTTGTATGCGTACATCTTTATCACTGTGTTGCCCGGCTGGTTTGGTTTGGAAGGTATGGCTGTCAACGTCTCCATGAAGCAGATTGCTCAAAGCGTCTTTATCTATCTGGGTATCCCATTCATTGCCGGCGTGCTTTCTCGATTCATCGGCCTCAAGACCAAAGGCCGGGAGTGGTACGATACCGTGTTTGCACCCAAAATCAGTCCGATCACGTTGATTGCGTTGCTCTTCACCATCGTGGTGATGTTCTCGCTCAAGGGCGAATACATTGTGGCGCTTCCTTTGGACGTGGTTCGGGTAGCTATTCCGCTGCTCATCTATTTCGTGATCATGTTTTTCATCTCTTTTTACTTGTCCGGAAAAGCAGGCGCTACCTATGAGCAGTCCACTTCACTCAGCTTCACCGCCGCGTCCAACAATTTTGAGCTGGCTATTGCGGTCGCGGTGGCAGTGTTCGGGATCAACTCCGGCCAGGCGTTTGCCGCCGTTATCGGTCCGCTGATGGAAGTGCCGGTTCTGATCAGCTTGGTTAACGTTGCGTTTTGGATCAAACGGAAGTATTTTCCTTACGCGGTGGAGACACCCACAGGCGTTTGTCATGTGAGCTGTCAGCCGTAGTGGAGATCGAGCAATGAAGAAGCGCGTTCTTTTTCTCTGCACCGGAAATTCGTGCCGCAGCCAGATGGCCGAAGGCTTATTGCGCAGTTTCGCTGGAGACCAGTTTGAGGTATACAGCGCCGGAGTCAATCCGACGCACGTCCACCCGCTGGCGATCACGGTAATGCAGGAAATTGGCATTGACATCTCTCACCACTGGTCGAAATCTGTTGATGAGTTTTTTGATCAGGAGTTCGACTATGTGATTACCCTGTGTGATGACGCGCGGCAGACCTGTCCTTTTTTCCCCGGTGCCCACGAATTGCTCCATTGGAGCTTGCCGGACCCGGCAGGAGCACAGGGGACAGAGGATGAAAAGCTCGCTCTCTTTCGGACTGTGCGGGATCGTATCCGGCAGTTGGTTATCAACCTGACTGAATCTGCTTCGTAGTGCGGGAAAAAACACCGAGCGCGGAGATTAAGCAATGGTGAACTCAGGCTGAGAGAGATCGCACATTTCTCGATCGATGCCAATGCTGTGGATGCTCACATAACGAATAGAGGGCAACGAGGATTTCCTTCCTGAACAGGATGGCAAAATTCTTGATGGGGATAATATGGAGAAAGAAAGTAAAACTTTGCGCACTATTGTCAGAGTGCTGATCATTGTTTTTTTGGCAGTTGTTGTTGGCCTGGTAATGTACCTGAAGCAAGCGCAGAAGGGTATGCAGCTCCCACACGAAACCGGCACCCGTGCAAAAAAGGCGTTGCCTACACTTTTAGACCTCGGAGCGACGAGATGCATACCGTGCAAAATGATGGCCCCCATTCTGGAGGAGCTTCGCAACGAGTACCAGGGCAAGCTTGAGGTCATCTTCATAGACGTCTGGGAAAATAAGGATGCAATCAGTCAGTACGACGTCCGTGTCATTCCCACACAGATTTTTTTTGACGCGAACGGCAAGGAACGCTTCCGGCATGCTGGCTTTTACTCAAAGGAAAAGATCCTCGGAAAGTGGAAAGAGCTGGGAGTCGATTTCGAAACAAAACACGAGGACTCAGCAGCATCGCTTGAATGATGAAAATCAAGGCAGAGGATAAACTGGCATGGACGAACTTTTCAGCATCTTATCGGGCGCCATCCAGAGTTCTCCGCTTATCGCCATGGCTGCAGCTTTTGTGTGGGGTATTCTCAGCATTATCCTGAGTCCGTGCCACTTGGCAAGTATCCCTCTCATTGTGGCATTCATCGATAAGCAGGGACGGATTCCCACCGGACGCGCCTTTAATATTAGCCTCCTTTTCGCAGCAGGCATTCTGATCACGATTGCGCTTGTCGGCGCGGGCACTGCCCTGGCCGGACGCATGGCCGGCGATATCGGCGCTTACGGCAACTATGGTGTGGCAATAATTTTCTTCGCTGTGGGACTCCATCTCCTCGATGTACTGCCGCTACCCTGGTCAGGTCCCGGAAGCGTCGGCATGAAACGCAAAGGATTCCTCGCGGCGTTCATGCTTGGCCTGGTGTTCGGCCTCGCCCTAGGGCCGTGTACTTTTGCCTACATGGCACCGATATTGGCTGTCACGTTCAGGCTCGGTGCTGAAGACCCGGCGTACGGCATGGCTTTGATGGCGCTTTATGGCATCGGGCATTGCTCGGTCATCGTGCTTGCCGGTACCTTCACCGAAGTTGTACAGCAGTACCTGAATTGGAACGAAAATTCGAGGGGCGCGGTCATTGTGAGAAAGCTATGCGGCATATTGGTCCTTCTGGCCGGGATCTATATGATTTACCTTGTGCCCTGAGGCCAGCGCGAGGCAACCAGGTTGTCTGATGCGCGGTCATCGAAGCGGCTTTGAATGAACGCAGCGATCATTATTCATATATACTAGACACTGTTGTCTACTGGGGTAGTGTTCCCACGCTGGAGAAATTGAAAATGCTCCTTCAGCCACACGCTTTACCGCAATGACAGCTCAAGTATGACAGGAGTAAAGAAGAAACGACTTCGCTGCCTTATGGTCGCAGATCCTGCCGCAGCGAGATGGCGGAAGGCATGCTGGCTAGTCTCACGAGGGACCGGTTCGACGTAGTCAGCGCCGGCCTCAATCCAACGCACGTGCATCCGCTGGCAATCAAAGTGATGCAGGAGATCGGCATTGACATATCCCGTCACTGGTCGAAATCTGTTGATGAGTTTTTTGATCAGGAGTTTGCTTACGTAATCACTCTGTGCGATGATGCACGCCAGACATGCCTATTCCCCCAGGTGCGCACGAACTGCGACACCAGAGTCTGCCGAACCCGGCAGAAGCACAGGGGTGACAGAGGATGAAAAGCTCGCTTTTTTTCAAGCTGTGAGGGATCATATTCGGTAGCAGGCCATCAACCTGGAACAAGCTGTAGAGAAACAGTCTCATCATGAGCGACGATTCTGAGATGCAGGCCATTCCTGTTGTTACCATTGTAGTGCAGACTATGTGCCCTGCACCAATCTGGAGCAAAGAGCATTCAATACGTTGACCGGAATGAATCTCGCAGCAAACACTGACCACCTCACCGACATCAAGCGAATTGCCCGCTTCGGACCTTGGAAAGGTCAGACTGTACTGTAAATGGGAGGTTGTGTGCACAGGGCCCGTTACGTTCCGGACGTGACTCTCCGTTTCTGATTCGCGGCGTAGTGAAAAGGCGTTAATTTCCTTCAGTGTCAGGATATATGAACTTTTTTAATAGTGAGAATAACGGCATGAAGGTACGGCTTGTAGCGCTGGGAGGTACAGTTATTTCCCTTATTTTGAGTAGTGTTTTCCTTTCCTCCGCCTTGAACAACACATGGAGTCAGGGGAACAAGACAGATACTACGCAGTCCGATGCTTTATCAGGCAGTGCTCGTGCACTTGGCGTCTGTCCACCATTCCCCCTGCGGGATGAATCAGGAAAGGTGATCGATCCAATCCACGGTGTGAATGACACAACTCCCTATTCACCCAAACAAACCTGCGGCACTTCCGGATGCCATGATTACGCCAGGATTACGGAAGGGTTTCACTTTAGCCAGGGAAAAGGCGAGTTGCCTCCAAAGGAGTTTGCCGCTCGTTACAACTGGGTCTCGTCTCCTGGCAATTACGGCGGCAACTGGTGTTCACCGGCCCCTCTCTATCGCCAGCTTGCTCCGAAAAAAAATACCAATGCACGAACGATCGATATGACTTCCTTCGACTTCGTCACTGCCACATGCGGCAACTGTCATCCGGGTGGCGGTCCTCTTGAGTACGACCGGGAGGAAAAGCGCTATGATGAATGGATGCGCAACCCTGCTTCAGGGTTGGTGACCGGCGGAGAAAATGGCCTCGACGGCGATTACTACAAGGCGCGATGGTCCGAAACCGGCGTGATCGAAGCCGATTGCCTTTTGTGTCACATGCCGGAGTATGATTTGAAGAAGAGGAACGCAGAACTCGCCAACCTGAATTTTAAGTGGGCAGCCACTGCCGGTTCAGGATTCGGTAACGTAAACGGCAAGACATCGACCGGTGATCGTCCCGCTGTTGTCTATGACAAGAGTAAATTCGACACCGAAGGGAATATTCTCGTCCACATCACCCCAGAGCCGCGCAACGAATCCTGTCTGGGGTGTCATTTCAAGCCCGACTGGAAAAAGCGCGGCGCCGCCTACTCCGTGCGGACTGACGTTCACATGCAGGCTGGCCTGCGGTGCGTCGACTGCCATGCTGCCGGAAGCCGCGCAGCCGACCCGCGCATCCGGGGCCGTGAAATCCATCAGATCGGCAAAGGCGACGACCCTTCCGGATGGGTTCGTAACGACCTCGACAATACCGTGCGGAGCTGTGAGAGTTGCCACGCTGAGGGTTGGCGCAATGCACCGCGGGCGAGCCACGCATGGCTGCCGCCGCTTCACATGAAAAAGATCTCATGCCAGGCCTGCCATATTCCTAGTCGAGCGGTAAAGAGTGCTCTCGTCCAGGCAAGCGACGTTTATAACCCCGCTCCCCGGATCACGCCGCCCCCTAAGCACATCTGGACCTTTTACGATCAGGAGATGGCCTTTTGGAATCATTACGGTAAGCTTGAGCTCTTTACCGCCAAGGATGAGCCGACCAATGTTACTCACCCAACCTTGATCAGTTACAAGGAAAAGATCTATCCGGCCAACCGCGTGCATAGCGCCTGGGTCGGCTTCGAGGAGCAGGGAAAGCCCGGATTGAACCAGCTCTTTATGAAGGATTTTTTCCAGATGTGGACCCAGCACCGAGCCAACCCGAATGGCGCGTATCCGGCACTGGCTAAGATCACGGATGACAATAGAGACGGCATCATAGAGGTCAATCGGCCCGAGGAAATCGATGCGCTCTTGGCAGCGACCAAATCGTACCTCACAGCGACCGGCTTCCCGATGGATGGCCGGCGTCTGGTGTGGGTCTCAGAAAGCCGGGCCTACTACTCGGCAACGGAATTCCGCGACCTGCCGCGTGAGGGCCATGAAGCAACCGCCTATGCCTCGGTGTACAAGTTTTCACATGATGTGGCTCCAGCGGCCGCCGCTTTGGGCGCTGGTGGGTGCACGGACTGCCACCGAAGCGGTTCACCGTTCTTTGAGGGAGGAGTGCTTCACCAGGCATTTTCACCCGAAGATGGACAGCCTCGTTGGGTACCCAACTATGAGGTTTTTTCGATATCATCGTTCTGGGAGACTCTTGGTGCATGGCGTGAGGGTATGCTAAAACCCGTTCTTTACGGTCTGGTCGGACTGGTTCTGTGGTTGCTGCTTACGACAGGTCTTCGTGAATATGGAGTACACGAATCCTTTTTCAGTGCCGGGGCCGCACGAATATTCTCTTTCACCTTTCTGACAGCCGGGATTCTGGGCGGCATAGTAGCAACCTCCGATCCGGACCTCCTGGAGTTTATGATCGCGAGTCGATTCAGTTTAGATGCCAACCATTTCTGGATAGGATTGGGCGTGCTCTTCGTAGGATTTGTCTCACTGATTAAGAAGCTGCCGCACGGACACGAACAATCGCGAATGATAGCTCTATTCCGGTTGCTTGGGTGGACAGCGCTTGGCATAGGCATCATTTCCGGCACGTTGATGCTGCTGACCACAGTTGAATTGTTCGAAGTCATGACGAGATTAGTATATTCCAGCTTTGATATTAGCTTGCTGCTATCAACGGTGTCTACTGTAGTTCTGCTGCTGGGGCACCTCAATGGTGTGCGCTCGTTCGATCCAACCAGCTGCTCTGATTAAGAGTCTCTTCCAGAAGGATTGTTCGCTGTTTACATTTACCCTCCAGGCTGGAAGTTGACGATTTGAGAAAGGCGACCAAGAATGAAAAAAGAAGAAATAAAAGACGCAGTCAAGAAAGGGTACTCTAAGATTGCACAGGAGAATCTCTCCTGCTATGTTCCCGCACATTCGTGCTGCTGCAGCACTGCTGAACTGGCAACGAGTATCGGCAAGAACATCGGATATACTGAGGAGGAACTGATGTCGGTTCCCGACGGCGCCAATCTCGGTCTGGGCTGCGGGAATCCGATTGCGCTGGCTTCTCTCCAGCCAGGAGAAACTGTAGTCGATCTCGGTTCCGGTGCCGGCTTTGACAGTTTTTTGGCTGCTCAGAAGGTGGGTCCTCTCGGGAAGGTTATCGGCGTTGACATGACTCCCGCAATGATTCATAAAGCGGAAGAGAACGCTCGTGCTGGTGGATACACAAACGTTGAATTCAGACTCGGGGATATTGAACATCTCCCCGTTGAAGACAATGCGGCCGATGCTGTCATCTCCAACTGCGTAATCAATCTTTCGCCGGAGAAAGAGAAAGTCTTCGCCGAGGCATTGCGTGTGCTTAGACCAGGGGGCAGGATCATGGTTTCCGATATTGTGCTCCTGAAAGAACTGCCCGAGGAAATAAAGAATTCGGTTGCCGGATACATCGGCTGTCTGTCCGGTGCAGTCATGAAGGATGAGTATCTTGAGTTAATCAAGGCCGCCGGTTTTCAGGATATCAACGTACTTGAGGATATCCCGTTTCGAATCGAGTATATGCCTCATGATCCGGCAGGTCATGCAGTTCTCTGCGATCTGCAGATTCCCGGAGAAAAAACCAGCATTGTCGAGAACTCGGTCGTGAGTATCAAGGTCTCTGGAGTTAAAGCCGATACTGTGTGAAAAAGATTTGCCGTTGTCATGGTTCAGGTGTGGTTACGTGATGTGTGAACTACTTATCCGCTGGAGGTGTAATGAGAAGAGTATCATTGCAGTACCTCATCCTGTGTGCATCAGTGTTTGTTCTCAGCGTTCTGGCGGTGACGATCTATCCTGCCCACGGCACTGATCAGGTGCAATTTCAGCCTACGCTTACCGGCACCGCCTCTACATCGGACTCCTCCGGTCCTCCGGGAACTCAGGCCCAGTCAGGATCCGCAAAAATTTTTATCGAGGAACCCCTGGTTGACTTTGGTCTGGTTCCCGAGGGGAGTGAAGTCTCTCACACCTTCACGGTCAGAAACAACGGAGATGCGCCCTTAAAGCTGATCAAGGCAAAAGGCACCTGAGGTTGCACCCCGGCCGTAGTTACACAGGCCGATATTCCTCCGGGCGGGGAAGGCAAAATCAGCGTCACCTTCAATACCGAAAACAGGAGCGGAAAACAGACCAAGACCGTGGAAATCACTTCCAACGATCCACTGGCGCCGATTACAAAAGTAACGGTTACCGCATTCGTCGAAGTGGAATTCAAATTTGAGTATCCGGTTCTCGTTCTGGGAAAAATCAACTTGGACAAGCCCCTGACCCGGAAAGCGTATCTGATTGTCAAGGATCCGGAAAAGACCAAGATCACCAGCATTGAATCATCATCTCCCCTGGTTGAGGTACGGCAGGGAGGTTTGTTCTCGACCCCGGGCGGTCAGCCCCGATATGAAATCGAAGTTACGCTCCAGCCCGGGCTTCCGCCTGGATTTCTCAGACAGACGATTACGGCTCATTCCAACTTGACCAACGCCCCCACGTCTGTTCTCAAGTTATCGGGTACTGTGCAGGGCACTGTGGAGTGTTATCCCAGATACATCCGTTTCTATCACATCCCCTCCCAGCCTGACCGCAATATCCGGATGCAGAAATTTCTCGTCGTAAACAAGACGCCTGAGCAGCCGCTTCACCTGAAGTCCGTAGAAGATAATCATAAGCGGATGCGCTTTGACATCAAGCCTATCCTGGACGGCCAGCGCTACCAGGTTACGGCAACGCTGAATGAGCCTATTAAGACAGACGAAAAATATGCGAAAGGATCGATTGTCGTTACCACGGACAATCCCAAGCAAAAGACCGTCACGGTGGATTATTTTATTTATCAGGAGTGAGCGGTCCGATCATATCACATCCGGCTCTGTTGGATCCTCTGATGCTGGCTGCCGGTGTAACGACATTTTTTGCTTGACTGCAGGCTATAAATGCGATAGATTTTTATTTAACAATAATTATTATTAGATTTTCTATATTACTAAATAAAGTTTCACATTGAAAGACTTACCATGCACAAGAACAATGCTTCAGCAGAGGCTACTGAAAGACTGCAGCTGATGATTTCGAAACTCAAGGCCAGGGACTTCCGCCTCACTCCTCAGCGTCTGGCGGTACTACGCATATTGGCAGACAGTGAAGATCATCCCACCGTGGAGCAGATATACCAGCAGGTGAGAACCCAGTTTCCTACGACAAGCCTGGCTACTATTTACAAGACCGTCGCTCTTCTCAAGGACCTGGGTGAGGTGCTGGAACTCGGGTTTCCTGACGGAAGCAACAGATATGATGGCGCGCGTCCTCTCCCGCATCCTCATGTAATCTGTATCAAATGCAAGAAAATTATGGATCCTGAGCTTGCGAGCTTGGAAAAACTTAGCCAGGAGATGAGTCGCAAGACGCGGTATAAAATCCTTCACCATCGTTTGGATTTTTTTGGCTTGTGTCCTGATTGCCAAAAGAATGCGGACTGATTTTTTACGCTGTCTTTTTTTTGCTTAGAAATTAAGAATTATTATCTAATAGGATAAATTATTTAAACATATTTTTTATTCTTCAGCACAACCAACTATTTTAGGATCGGTCGATTTCATCCGCAATCGACTCTTCCAGAAAGGAGAAAAGGATGATGAGTAAAAAAAAGAAACTGACGACCAACGCAGGTGCACCCGTCGTCGATAACCAGAACGTGTTGACTGCGGGTCGAAGGGGGCCCATGCTGCTCCAGGATGTCTGGTTCCTCGAGAAGCTCGCCAGCTTTGACCGGGAGGTGATTCCTGAACGTCGCATGCATGCCAAAGGGTCCGGGGCTTATGGGACGTTTACGGTCACCCATGATATAACCCGTTACACCAAAGCGAAGATCTTTTCCGCAGTGGGAAAAAAGACCGACCTCTTTATTCGCTTTTCAACTGTGGCTGGCGAGCGCGGAGCTGCTGATGCCGAGCGGGATATTCGTGGCTTTGCCATAAAGTTCTATACTGAAGAAGGAAACTGGGATCTGGCAGGCAACAACACACCCGTGTTCTTTCTCCGCGATCCCCTCAAATTCCCAGACCTTAACCACGCGGTCAAGCGCGATCCCCGCAGCAATCTGCGTAGCGCCCGTAACAATTGGGACTTCTGGACCTCTTTGCCGGAAGCGCTGCACCAGGTCACCATCGTCATGAGCGACCGGGGCATTCCCTATTCCTACCGCCACATGCATGGATTTGGCAGCCACACGTTCAGTCTTATCAACTCCGACAGTGAACGGTACTGGGTCAAATTCCACTTCAAGACGCAGCAAGGGATCCGCAATCTTACCGATGAAGAATCTTTCGCAGTCATCGGTAAAGATCGGGACAGCCATCAGCGCGACCTCCTGGAGAGTATCGATCGCGGTGACTTTCCGCGCTGGACCATGT
Organism: Deltaproteobacteria bacterium; assembly: GCA_017996625.1. Taxonomy (GTDB): domain Bacteria; phylum Desulfobacterota; class WTBG01; order JAGOGO01; family JAGOGO01; genus JAGOGO01. The sequence continues at coordinate 17,182 of JAGOGO010000037.1, forward strand.
TTATTCAGGCCATGCCCGAGAAGGAAGCTTCGACGTGTCCCTACAATCCCTTCGACCTCACCAAGGTCTGGTTCCACAAAGACTATCCCCTGATTGAAGTGGGTGTTCTCGAGCTGAACCGGAATCCGGAAAACTACTTTGCGGAGGTAGAGCAGTCAGCCTTCAATCCCGCGAACATAGTACCCGGTATCGGCTTCTCACCGGATAAGATGCTGCAGGGCAGGCTTTTCTCTTACGGCGACGCGCAACGGTATCGTCTCGGGGTGAACCATCACCTGATTCCGGTCAACGCCCCGCGCTGTCCTTTTCACAGCTACCACCGCGATGGTGCCATGCGGGTTGACGGCAATCATGGCGGCACCCTCGGGTACGAACCGAACAGCTACGGCGAATGGCAGCAGCAACCCGACTTTGCCGAACCGCCTCTCAGCTTGGAAGGGGCAGCCGATCACTGGAATCATCGTGAAGACGAGGACTATTTCGATCAGCCCGGACGGCTTTTCCGTCTCATGAGCCCGGAGCAACAGGATGCTCTTTTTGCCAATACCGCTCGTGCACTCGAGGGCGCACCCAAAGAAGTACAGGTTCGTCATATCGGCAACTGCCTGAAGGCAGATCCGGATTATGGGAAGGGAGTAGCCGACGCGATGGAAATTGCGCTCGGCGAGGTATCACGGTAGGTTTGAATCAACCAGTCGACCAGGAGTTGCATTGGCGGGAGTGGTGCCGGGATCCATTCCTGCCTGCAGCTTTTGGATTCACTCGTCTTCGAAAAACTCTTCATTTGGTTTCATTCGTGCTTTGAGCCGCTGCTGTTCTTTCATGATGCGGCGCGGAGGTATGGGGCTAGCGACCAGCTTCAGTCCCAGCTCCTGACCAGACTTCCATACCGATCTTCCTTCAATTTCGAACAATTCGCTATCAGAGAACTGCAGTGTCCCCTGGATCCAGTCAGAAAATTTCGCATCCGTCGCATTCAGAATTCGTATCCCTCGTTCAGAAACATCCTGCACCTTAAAGGCAGCATTACCGATCATCACCTCCGGATAATCATCGACCGGGTATTTCACGCGAAAATATTTTCGCAAATCCACCGCACCTGATTCCCTGTCGGTCATCAACCGCCTCCTGTGATCCTAGCAATGCACCTTCATATGGCATTGAATCATGTTTTCAATGTCAAACCCCGATAAGGGATCCGCACACCGTTTCTAGTACGTTTATCGGCAGGAACGAATAAAACTGTACGTTTTTCTTGGATCGGCTAGCGCGGAACAGTCACTAGCACGACGCAATTGTGGATTCAGGTAGGCAGCTTACATCAGCAGATGTCGAGCTCTCCCATCAGCTCCAGCAGCTCTCGCAGATCATGGATCTCCTGCTGCCAGAATGATTCACTTCCCCAATCGGGAAAGTTGTTCCTGAACTGCAGATCATCCACCTGGGTGCTGCACCAGGCAATGAAATAGATCATCCGCATCGCCCGCAGGGGCTCGATGAGTCGCAGGGTTGACCGATCAAACGGCCGAAACTGCTCATAGCCAGTGAGAATCAGGTCGATTTCTCGTTGCGCCTTGTGAACGTGATCCGGAAGTAACATCCAAAAATCCTGAACCGGCGGACCTGTCATCATGTCATCGAAGTCGATGATATGGAGTCCTTCGCCCTTGCGTTCAAGAATGTTGCCCCGATGGCAGTCACCGTGGATACGGATCATTTCGGCCTGATCGAACAGCGGCGTTATCCTCCTCAAAATCTCACCGGTAACCTCTTTGAAGGCATCTGCGCTGGCGGGGGCAACAAATCCACCATCGAGCAGATGTCGTACAAATCGAGCGGTCGAGTGAGTGGGATGGCATTGAATGCGCTTGTTGGCTTTCCGCTTCGCACCAGCGGTATGGATTCTTCCCAGAAGACTGCCGAGTCGCTGAAACATCTCATCCGACTCGCTGTCAGCCGCCCGGCCGGACCGTTTCGGAAAGACCGCAAAGTATATGCTCGAGGTCTCAGCCAGCGTCTTCCCGTTCGTGAGCTTCAGTGGTGAAATGACAGGAATTTCCATCTCTTCGCAGTCATGCAGAAAAGTGTGTTCTTCTTCAAGTGCCTCTCTGCTCCAGCGGCCGGGCCGATAGAACTTAATGATGTACCGGACTTCGTCCTCTGTCTGCAGCTCGTAAACGCGGTTGACGTACGAGGGCAACTGAAAAATATACCCGCTGAAAGGAACACCGAGGGAATCCTCGGCGGCCTGAATAATCCTATCGAAGGAAAGTTCACTGAATCCTTGGAGTGTCATATCCGTTCCTTTTTTCCTGTCCGCCAGAGGACGGCACTGATGGCTGTTCAAAGTATCACTATACACTAAATCGTAACAACAATGAAAGGGATGAGTGCGGTATGATCCCCCGTTTCCTGGTCCGGTTGACGGCGGCTCGGACTGAGTCTGCACGTATTTGAACTGACAGGATAGTCACAGACAGGTTCAAGGTTCGCCAAACGGTAAGAAGTGACAGGTGAAGAGTGAGCAGTACTCAGACTATGACCAATGCGTGCCTCTTCGTTCTACCTTCTATACAGAGCGCCATACATCAACGAACAAAATGTTATTCCTCTCTTCCTTCAGTGGATAACGACCCGAATCCCGCTCGGAGCGGGACTCACTTCGTTCGGTGGCTAAAGAGCTGAGGGGCAACCCGCGCCGGCGGCATTCTACTGAGATGTCATTCCCGCCCCTGCACGAAGCTATAGGTAGGCGCCAGGGAAGGATCTTCTTACTTCTTACTTCTTACTTCTTACTTCTTACTTCTTACTCTTTACTGCTCCACTGCGAACCCATGCGTGCGTAACCCCGACGCATCTCGCAGCGACTATACAACTCAGAATATGTGCAGTTTTCGCTGCTCGTCCCGAAGCGCCGTGGCAGGTGCGTCGGGTTTCGACTAGCGCCGAAAGGAGACACCTGATGAAAAAGACGATAGCCATCGTGATCGGTATAATTCTCCTGCTGCCTCTGGAGTCTTTCGGATTCCGCTGCGGCGGAAGACTCGTTCGGGTGGGCGACACCAAAACCGAGGTTCGCGCTGCCTGCGGAGAGCCGGACTATATTGAAGTCGAGGAAGTCAAAACAGAGTCTCGCTGGGTTGAACAAGAGTTCGCCAAATCTCATCCAAATGCGAAATTCCCCCGTGGTGGTGAATTAGGCTCCTCGACAACCACGACAAAAATCATCGAAACCTGGACCTATGATCTGGGGCGATATCACTTTACGCGGATTTTAACGTTTGAGGGTTCGAAGCTTGTAGACATCGAGAAGCGAGACTATGGCAATTGACACTGAGTCTTCGGCAGCATCGATTTCACGGTTGAAGGCTTTTCATCCAGATTACGAAGGGCATCATGCCGCAGAAGCTTCGAGAAAAGACCTGCTGTCTTCATTTCCTTCCTTTTACCTGCTCCGGACAGTACAGTTAAACAGGCGGATTGAGATAGCTCAGGCCACTTCATTCTGCTGCCCCCTCGATCGCGACACCAGAACCATGTCCAGCTAAGCAGCGAACCAGTAATCACGGTGACCACCAGCGATCGGCAAGAGAGAGCTGGTAACACGGACAGGGGTAGTTTATGAAAGAGAACGTCGGGGGAATAGATCAAAAACTTCGCAGCATCGCCGGACCGGTGCTGCTTGCACTGGGATACAATTGGTTCGGAGGGAAACAAGGTCGCTTTGCGGGATTGGCGGCAATGATAAGTGGAGCACTGCTAACGGAGACGGCAATCACAAAAACGTGCCCCCTGAATGAGCTGCTGGGGATAGATACCAGAGAGGCTCTGCCCGCTTGAATGACAGCATTAATGCTGGGTTTCGTTCCTCAACCCAGCTTACAATACTGTTGTCATGCGAGGAGGTACGCTACGTGTACCGACACAGCAATCTCCTAAGAGCCTGGATTCCCGCCTTCGCGGGAATGACAGGCTAGGGACTGTATGATAATTGTTCAGTGAGCTATACTTAGGTCCAGGGAATGCAGCAAAGGGGGGTGATAAGCATGACATTCCTTGGACGATTCGATTTAACGGATGAGGAGTATGAAGTCCTCAAAGCTCTTTTGCCACCTGAGCGCCGGCCCCACAAAGCGGGCCGTCCCTGGAGCGATCATCGCATGATCCTCAATGGGCTGTTCTGGCGCTTGCGCACCGGAGCTCCCTGGAGGGATATTCCCGAGCGCTACGGCCCCTGGAGTA
>JAGOGO010000038.1 GCA_017996625.1 Deltaproteobacteria bacterium
GCATAAACAGCGTTGGTAGGGCGTAGAATAGGAGCGGGGAATTTGGCAACTGATGGCGAGCATTGAAGCGAAGCGAGGCCGGCTCTGGCACAGGAGAGAGGGTATCGATTGGACGAATGCTGATCTGACTGGCAGTAGTGACCGCGAGAAATACGATAACGCAATGAGCGTCCCTCCACAGATTCCAGCTATGTTAACAGAGTTAGACAGACTGTATAAACATTGTTCGACGGCACCTCTGCCGGCGATCCGGAGATAAGACACTGTGGCAGTGAGAATTGTCAGACTCGGAACACCCCGTAGCGCCGACGAGGGGACTCGGATCGGGGCAGTGCGCCGCCAGCCGCGCGGCGTGCCAAAGGCCGACTACGCGAGGCGCAATTACTACGACGTCTGGCTGCCTGAGCTTGCCCCGAGCGCGGGCGTTGTGTCCTGGGCGCTGTCGGAGCCCTTTACTCCGAAGCGGTGGGCTCAGTACCGACGCATCTACCTTCGAGAGATGCGAGCGCCGGTCCCGCAACGTCTGATCGCGCTTCTGGCCGCGCTGTCGCATCAGACGAACTTCTCGGTGGGGTGTTACTGCGCCGACGAGTCGCACTGCCATCGGTCGCTCCTGAAGGAACTCCTGGTCGCGGCCGGGGCAGCCGTCGCTGAGGGTTCACCGGCAAGCGGCGAGTGACGGCTTGACCAGCCGCCGAACAACCGCATGCACCGGATCCCCCACGAGTCCTCGACTGACGGTGGGCGCCTTTGGGCTCGGGTGTCAACGCTCGGGCCCGGTGATGCGAGACGTCAGTCATCCTGCAAATAATGAGTAAGATGTGGAGACACAATGATCATACGGAATGAAACAGATTCAGACAGAGAAGCGATATCTCAAGTCACCAAAGCTGCCTTCAAAAATCTAGCAGTTAGTAATCACACAGAAGAATTCATCATCCACGCATTACGGAATGCAAATGCGCTGACTCTCTCGCTGGTGGCAGAGCTTGATGGACAGGTGGTAGGCCATGTCGCCTTTTCGCCGGTGACGATTTCCGATGGCAGTCTTGACTGGCATGGCCTTGGCCCGGTGTCGGTGCTGCCGGAATACCAGAAGCAAGGGATCGGAAAAAGACTTATTCAGGAAGGACTATATTTGCTGAAATCCCGTGGCAGCAAAGGGTGTGTGCTTGTAGGAGATCCCAACTACTACCAGCGGTTCGGCTTTAAAAATATTCCGGGTTTCATTCACGAAGGTGTTCCAGAAGAAGTATTTCTTGCCATGCCGTTTGCTAAAAGAGTCCCCCAGGGTATTGTCGTATTTCATGAGGGGTTTCTGGCACAAGGCTAAGCTGTGTGCAGAAGCGCATTAGAGAAGGTAAAAAAAGCGGTGGCGGCTGCAATTCACAAGCCGCCACCGCTCCGAATTGATAGGTTCTTTATCCTCTTTTTTAGCTGTACCTTTCGTACACGCTGGTTAATGCCACCCGGCCATTTACAGACAATTCGCCGGCGAGACTCACAATGTGCTGCATCTCGCTAACGTATCGAATGTTCATCTAGTATCCGGTTCCAGGAGGCTCAGTGGAACCCATTTCCGGATGTGGCATCTCGCGTTTTGCCGGATCATGGAATTTGGGCTGATCCTCACCATAGTAGCCGGTAATGCTTCTCTCAAACGTAGGATCCGCCAACCTGTCCCAATCTTGTTCGGTAAAAGTAGGAGCACTTTCGAGTCTTTTTTCGTCAATGTTTCTTACGACCAGGTTATCCTCGTGAACGGTACTGGTCGATACTTCCCTAAACGGGATGGGAATCAGCTTGTCGTCACGGGAAAGAACAATATACCGGATGTGATTTTGGCTGATAACCACATCCTCAATCTCTCCCAACTCATTTCCATTGACGTCTTCTACTGTCTTATCAATAAGCTCGCTTACTCGAAGGAAGCCCAATTCCGTTTTCATCTCCTTGTGGGTTAAGGACTTCTCTCCTGCTTCACCTGCAAAGGCAGCCGTAGCAACCATCGCGACCGCGAACGCCAATACCGCCATAAGTGTAAAAAGAATTTTCGTCATTGCAGTATCTCCTTATCTGATTGAGGTTGAATTAGCCATGACCTCCTTAGTTCATGGCGAACAGGTACGTGCTTGCCTCTTCTTGCTCTGACTCCTCATTCCTTAAGGATATCAGCGCTTCCTATGTATATACTGCAGAATCCCATACAGGGAGCATCATCCTGCAGTGCTTGGCAGAGCGTCTTGTTTTTTCGTATGTTGGTCGCTCACCCAAGAGCACGTAATAATCCATCGCAAGACATGTACACAGCTGTTCTACCGTATCTGAGCTGTGACTGTAGCGGTACATACCTTTTGGACACTGCGATTCAAAGAATAGGTGGGGGACGAAATTCTTGTAGGGCGTCGCGTTCGGAATCGTAATTCGAGTGTGAGGCTTGGTGTCACGACTTAAAAATAATTACTACAAAGCAAAAATCAACAGGTGAAAAAAGCTTACTTCGCAAGATACTCTTGTCCCACATAGGTAGTGAAGCAATGGTACGGGCAACCACAGAACTGCCATCCCGAGTTTCTCCTGCAGCAGAAAGAAGGATCTCAGTTTAGCGGATTCTTCGGTCATCCCGCACTCCAGCTGTAAGGCCGGGCTCCTCAGAATGACGCTTTTTTCTCTTTAACCCTGAAATCGGAAAGGCCTCCTGGGCATAAGGAATTACCTGAATTTTTAACTTTCCTCGTGCTCTCTCAGCGTATTGTGGACAGCAGTGTTGGTAAGAATAAAATTCGTTGGACTCGTCTCATCTGGCGAAATGTATCGATGGCATTCGACGCACGGCCGAACGGGATAATTTTTCTAAAGTATTTAAGCCCCAGTACGATATCTCTACTGAGTAAGTATTTCTAGGAGCCTACAGGGTAGGAGGCTGCCTCGGTATGAATAGAGTACGGTCCAAAGATCACATGCTTATACTCCGGCTAATCGCACTGTGGTAACAGGCAGCTGCAATATCCAAAACCCCTGTTCTAAAAAGATGTCAATTGCCATGATACGACGACTGCTGATTACTTTTTGCGTTGTGCTCTTCCTGGCAGTGGGTGCGCACCCGGATGCGCTCGCCGGTACGGCAACCTCTGGGGAGAACCATACTCATCTTGATGATCTCAGTCTCGAAGAGCTCATGGACCTTGAGATTACTTCGGTTGCCAGAAAGCCCCAGAAAGTATCCGAGGCTGCTGCTGCTGTGTTCGTCATTACTCAGGAAGACATCAGGCGTTCGGGTGCTACGACCATACCTGAAATTCTGCGCATGGCGCCAGGATTGCAGATCGCACGGATTAATGCCAACAAATGGGCCGTATCTTCCCGTGGCTTCAATGAACAGTTTTCGACTAAGCTCCTCGTTCTTCTGGACGGACGCACAATCTATAACCCCCTGTTTACCGGCGTGGATTGGGAATCCCAGGACGTTATGCTGGAAGACATTGAGCGGATTGAGGTCATTCGTGGGCCGGGTGCTACCCTCTGGGGGGCTAATGCAGTCAATGGGGTCATCAACATTATTTCCAAGAACGCGCAAGAAACTCAAGGCACGCTGGCATCAGCAGGATATGGTTCTGAAGAGCGCGGGTTTGGTGCGGTACGATACGGAGACATGATTGGGGAGAACGCGTACTATCGCACCTACGTGAAGTTTGCGGATCGTGATGAGTCCTATGAAGGCGGGCAGCTTGATCCCGATGACGACTGGGAGATGTGGCGCGGGGGATTTCGCTTTGACCAGCTTCCACACGACGGCACCGAGCTTACGCTGCAAGGTGAGCTCTACGCTGGCGATGTTGGAGAAGAAGCTGCTTTATTCTCCCTTGAGCAGCCCTATTCCATCGATAGCAAAGGCGATAAGGAAGAGTTCGGAGCGTATGTGCTGGCCAGAGCAAGCCGGCTGCTGGCATCGCTGTCTCAATATTCCCTGCAGGTTTATTATGACCACAATGATCGCGATACGCTGCTCAACCGGCAGCGCCAGCATGTGATAGATACAGACTTTCAGTATGCTTTCACGCATGGTGACCGCCATGAAGTTGTCTGGGGTCTCGGTTACCGTCTTACTCTCGACGATATGAGTCAATCCGAAGTGCTTTCTTTCGATTCCGAGCATCGTCGGGACCAATTATTCAGCGCGTTTCTTCAAGACGAGATTGTTCTTGGTCCGGATGTGCTGAGCATGATGCTGGGGTCGAAGATCGAACACAACGATTATTCAGGTTTTGAGATCCAGCCGAATGTTCGCTTTCTGTTCACACCGGGAAGTAGCCACACTATCTGGACGTCGGTGGCGCGGGCGGTGAGAACCCCTTCGCGTGCCGAACATGATGCCGAATTTATGACTGCAGTCCTGGGGCCGGGCGAACCATTGAATCCATTTCCCTTGCCTGTGGCTCTCACCTCATCAGGAGACGAAGACTTTGAATCCGAAAAACTCATTGCCTACGAAGCCGGTTACCGATTCCAGGGATCAGAATGGTTCCATTTCGACATTGCCACGTTTTATTACCGGTACCACGATCTTCGTACTGTGAAAATCAGCAGCTTGGAAGTTTATTCAGATGCGGCTGATCCCTACATTTCCGTTGATAGTACAGGAGATAATAATGCCGACGGATATTGCTACGGCGTCGACTCCAGCATTGACCTGCAGGTGCGGAACTGGTGGCGGATGCAGATATCTTACAGCTATCTTCAGGTGAGTGTTGATTTTGAAAGCGAAAATGACCTGGATGAGCTTATTGATGAGCCACTGGAGAGCCGCGAGGGATATACTCCGCATCATCAGGTGTCGATACGATCATTGATGAGCCTTTCTCCGCAGCTTGAGGCGGACCTGTGGCTACGATACGTGGACAACCTGTCCGACCTTGATATACCAAGCTACGTTAGCATGGATCTTCGATTGGGCTGGAGAATCAGTGATGCTGTCGAAATTTCTCTTGTTGGCCAGAATTTGCTCGACAATCACCACCCTGAATTTCCCGGGTTTGAGCAGATCCTGATTGTTGCGGCTGACTCGGCTGAAATTGAGCGCGGCTACTACGGAAAGATTACGCTGCGTTTCTGATGACGTGCCACTTATTTCAAGGATCAATACGATTATGCCGGATTATTGTGAAGTGGTTTTTATGACTCTGGTGTTCCTTATGCCGACTACGTTGGTTCTCCTTGCCGTTCATGGCGCGATATTCGGAATGTGCAAACCTGCTCAGGAATACGTATGTTCTACCGTCTTATGATCATTATCCAGTGCTGGGTTTCACTGGTGGGATTAACCGTGCTGTTTTCGGTTGAATGTCAAGCTGCTGACACGGAGGCGAAAGCCCTTGCCGACCTCAGCCTCGAAGAGCTGATGAACATTGAAGTAACCACCGTGGCCAAGAAATCGCAGAAAGTCAGCGAGGCTGCTGCTGCTGTGTTCGTCATTACACAGGAAGACATTCGCCGTTCCGGCGCCACCAGCATTCCTGAGGTGCTGCGCATGGTACCGGGATTGCAGGTAGCGCGTAGTGATTCCAATGATTGGGCGGTCTCAGCCCGGGGTTTTGACGAGGCATATTCGACGAAGCTTCTGGTGCTTATAGACGGCCGTTCGACCTACAATTCGTTCTTCTCAGGCGTACACTGGGACGTTGAAGACACCCTCCTCGAGGATATCGAGAGAATTGAAGTAGTCAGAGGTCCTGGGTCGACTCTGTGGGGAGCAAATGCGGTCAATGGCGTCATTAACATTATTACTAAGAATGCGCAGGATACTCAGGGGACAATGGCGGTACTAGGGTATGGGACAGAAGAACGGGGTTTCGGCAGCGTACGGTACGGAGACCGGATCGGAGAAAACTGCTACTATCGCACCTTTGTTAAATTCTTTAATCGTGACGACTCCTATCTTCCGTCTGGCGGTGATCTTAATGACGACTGGGACATGTGGCGGGGAGGCTTTCGTCTGGACCGGTCCGGACCGGGAGGTGATGAGCTGACGCTGCAGGGCGAAGTTTATGATGGAGATATTGGTGAAAAAGTACCATTGCCAATGGAGGGTTCACCATATTCGCTTCTCAGCGAAGATGACCAGCACGTCTATGGCGGGTATCTTCTGGCCCGGTTCAGTAAGACGGTATCATCCTTTTCCGATTACACCCTGCAGCTTTACCACGATTACAGCGACCGTGATTCGCTGCTTACCCGGGAACGGGACTACGTCAGTGACATCGATTTTCAGTATCGGTTTTCGATTGCACCTGCTCATGAAATCATCTGGGGCCTCGGATACCGTCTCCTGCTCGATGATATCGCGTCCACTGACTATGTGTCGGCTGATCCGGAAAAAGGACAGAACCAGCTGTTCAGTGCTTTTCTTCAGGACGAGATTACCCTGGTTGCGGAACGGCTGTATATGATGGCAGGCTCTAAGATTGAGCACAATGACTTCAGCGGCTTTGAAGTGCAGCCGAATCTAAGGATGCTTTTTACTCCTACCACACGCCACACGCTCTGGATGTCGGTTGCCCGCGCGGTTCGGACGCCATCCCGGGCAGAACAGGATGCGCAATTCAGCGCTGCCTTAGTCGGGCCGGATAGCCCGGTCAATCCGTTCGATTTTCCGATTCAGGTTGTGGCGACAGGAAGTGAGGATTTCAAGTCCGAAACCGTAATTGCATATGAAGCCGGGTTTCGATCACGGTTGAACCGCTGGCTCAGCATAGATGTCGCAACCTTCTACAATGTGTATGACGACCTGCGCAACGCTGAGCTCGAGGGTCTAGAACTTGATTCCGTTTCAAGAGATCGTGTCCTTGTCTTTGTTGAAGAAGATAACAATGCCGAAGGGCAGAGTTACGGTGTTGAGTGCGTGGCCGATCTTCAGCTTAAAAACTGGTGGAAAATGCAGGCTGCCTATAGCTATCTGAGCATCAACATTGATTTGGATGACGACAACCCGGTTGACGATGTGTTCGAAGGACAGGAGGGATGGGCACCGCGGCATCAGGTATCGCTGCGTTCGATGATGAATCTGCCGGCTGGGTTTGAATGGGATTGGTGGATCCGCTCGGTCGACGAACTCGAGAATTTGGGTGTAGACAGTTATGTGGAACTGGATACGCGGCTGAGCTGGCGGCCGAATGATGCCGTGGAATTCTCTCTAGTCGGCCAGAATCTGCTCGATAGCCATCATCCTGAATTTACCGACTTTTCGAGTATCTTCACCGGGAGTCAGGAGGTAGCGGAGGTTGAGCGCGGTATGTATGGAAAAATTGTCTGGCATTATTAGATCCGGCGTTTCCGCGATGGAACGAAGCGTGTAAGCGAAAACCACATGAAATCTCTGATCCAATCAGGTCCGTGCATCGGACTGTGGTGAAACATTGTTCTTGCTCTTTATTCATGATCTTCCCGAGCTACCTGTAAGGATGAAGACCATTTCGTTACGCTCTCAACTATCCACTGTTCTAGCCATTGCCCTGCTGGGGCCCTGCTTCTTTTGTCAAGGTGGGACATGTCAAGAAGTGAGGGAGTACCAGGTAAAGGCGGCATTTCTCCATAACTTTGCCAAATTTGTGAAGTGGCCTGATGATGCTTTCTCCGGGCCTGAAAGCCCGGTAGTCATCGGAATCATCGGAAACGACCCTTTTGGAAAAGATCTCGATACCCTCGTGAAGGATAAGACGATCAGAGGCAGAAAGGTTGAAATCAAACGGTTCCAGAGTGCTCCTCCTGTATGTTGTCAGGTGCTTTTCATTGGCCAAGCCAGTAAGCAATCGTGGCCTCTGGCACGTGATGTCTTAAAGGATTGTCCGGCTCTAACCGTCAGTGATAAAGCTGATTTTCTCGAACAGGGGGGAATCATTCAGTTCGTAAATGAATATAACAAAATACGGTTTGCTATCAATGTGGAGGCATCGAAAAAGGCCGGACTGCACATTAGCTCCAAGCTGTTGAATCTTGCTACTATTGTGGGAGGCACGGACGAGGAAGAACCATGATTACCGAACGTCTCACCCGTCATCAGGGCACAGACAGGACGGCAGCCGGATCGCCGAGAAGATTGGTCTGGAAAGCAATCCAGCGATAGAGTTCATTGGATAAAGGAAGATCAAGCTTGGACATCTGATTGGCAACTCCAAGCTGGGTCATGCCCTGCTCGAATACTGCACGAACAAAAAACTCATGAGCCAGGTTTGAGGCGGCACGAATACGGTTATACTTTTCATACCAGCCATAGCGCGAGTTGCCGATAAAGGCCGCCGCTCCCCGATCACCATATCCGCAGGTAATGGCCTCACCAAAGCAGTCACTGGCCGCATAGTCTTCTGAATCAGAACTCTTGCGGCTGTCGATCGAACCGCAGAAGCACCCCTGGCTGTAAAGGAAAAAAGGGTTGCTGTTGGTGAGCATTGCGACATCAGTATTCAACAGCTTCATGGAAACGGAATAGCCGGAGTGTCCGCAGTGATTGACCCAGCTGTAGTCATTGGTATCCAACAGAGTGATAACATCTGACTTCGGCCAACGGTAGAAGGGTGGATGGTCTAGATCATAGAGTACCGTTTTGGGCATATCGCTCATGAACGTGTAAATCCAGTCCAGCCTGTCCCCTGAGAAGGTACGAAAGTAGAGCATTTCACCGACCAGAAGCGTTTGGCCGGAAGGATGCGGAGCTGTTTCGAAGGCAATGATTTTTTCGATGTGATTGGAAGCTTCCATGAGATTGTCAGCTGCGATCCGGCCCACGAATACTTCCGGGTACCAGTCGATATCTCCACCATCTATGCCATCAGCAGGTTCGCCCCACAAGTGATCGTTATCTGCGTTCCAGGTGCCATCTAGACAGCCAAAGTACAGATCGCAAGGAATATACTGGTCCTCCCAGAAAGCATTCTCAGCCCAGCTATAGTAGGTGGCGTACGCTCCCCGGGTCGGAATGGTCTGCTCAGCGGGGAGGCGGTCGCAATCCCCTCCCATGATAACAAATCGGGTATTGTCATTGAGGTATGAATCGCGAATGAAGTTCCGCACCTTCTCAGCGAGATCCGATCCCCTATAGGCAGCTTCTATATCCTCAATGGCAACCACTGATGTGACAAAGCCTCCTCCGAGAGGAGTCGCCCGAAAATCGCTGAGAGTCTGAAAAGCGGGGGCCATCTTCCGGGTGGTAATAATTACGTGTCTCACCGGTGCTTCGCTTTTCATTCGGGAGTCAAGATGCGCAGAGAGCATATCGTGCGGATTATCAACGGCCGAAAGGATGCGTTGGTAGTCTGTTTTCATAGAGCTGAGAGGCATGATCGCGGAAGGTGTTTCTCTCGACTCTGTCACCAGCTTGACAGTCATCTGTCGATAGTACTGTAGAGTACTATCTTCTTGGTTGTAGACAATCGGCGTCAGTTCAACCCGGACTATCTGCGCTCCGCAGAGATACTGCGAGCCGCGCATGATGAAGTGTTGAGGAGGAAACGTTCTGAATGAATGTGCAGGAGCTGCTGCAGGGTAGGTGTTGACTGATGAGAAAAGAGAAAAAGGGGAAGCAGGCACCGAACGCTGCACAGTATAGACTCCTTCCACCGCTTCTGGAGGACTGGTAGTCACAATGGTATCCACCACTACCTCATCAGCAGGGATGAACAGTTTCGCTATCCGAGCGGGAAGAATCGGTCTGTTGGGGAGGACGTCGTTTTGCCAGGTGTCGGATATTTCTATTATGCAGGTACCATCATCGGTGCGGATGATCGTGGGTGATTCAAACTGATAGATCTGGGTATATACGGCGCCGAACGAGGCTGATGCCAGAAACATCAGGCTGGAGATCAGACAGGCAGCAATCAAGCACCTGCCTTTCGTTTCTTCTGTCATTATCCTCTCCTCACGTTTCCCATTTCTACCTCTTAACGAAGGAAGAAGTATCAGAACGGCTCCATTATGTCAATTATTATTCAAGACATCATCGAAAGAGGCCAATATAATGAATAGCTGGTTTCTTGAAATGCGACCACGAACATCGGTCGGCGAGCAGACCGGTAATACGTGAGAAGTGAAGAGTAAAGAGTAAGGAGTAAGGAGTTCCGCCTTCGGCGGGATTACAGGTTGCAGGTTTCTTGCTTGAACATCAACGTGCAACCCGCCCATCTTCTTACTTCTTGCTTTTTACTTTTTACTGCCTTCCGCGTCTCCTTGCAATGACTGCTTACTTTTGACGTCGCTATAGCCAGTTGTCCGGAGCAGCATCCTCTGATGCAATAGGAACAAATTGAAGAGTACCCGACCTTCCCGTTAGCCGATGAACGGTTAACGGCTAACGCCAAGCATGTACTATGCTGATTATCCCCTTGTCAAATCGAATCAGCTGGCGAAACCCGCCAGTGATTACCATCCTGGTCATTCTCGTGAATTGCTATGTTTTTTTTGTCGTTCAAGGGGAGGATAACCTGAACTATCTGGCGGCCCAGCGCTTCTATTTCGAATCGGGACTTGCCGACATCGAACTGCCCCGCTATCAGGACTACCTAAAGCACGATAAGCGAACAGCTTCCTGTCGTGATGCACTGGTGCCAATGGATGGCGAAACGTTTTGTACCGATGAAGATGGCTTTGACAGCCTGCCGATGGAGGAACAGGTTGAACTTCTGCAGCTTCTGGCTGCCATGCAGGCGGACGGAAGATTCATGCGTAAGCTGCATCAGGATAGGGTAGTCCGTTCGGATGAAGAATTGTATGCAGATTGGAAGGATCTGCGGCTGGAATACGAAGATGCCCTGTCAACAGTAGTATTCATTCAGTATGGCTTTGTTCCAACGGACAACCGCCTGATGGCTGCCTTCACCTCCTTGTTTCTGCATGGAAGCTTAATGCATCTGGTGGGCAATATGGTCTTCTTCTGGCTGGTGGGATGCGTACTGGAGTTGGGCTGCGGCTGGATGGCATACCTGTCGTTATACTTAATTGCCGGGATTTGTGGCGCGGAAGCTCATTATCTTGCGAACATGCAGAGCTCTGCTCCCTGCATAGGTGCATCTGGTGCAATTTCAGGTCTGATGGGTGCATATTCGGTTTTGTATGGGAAAAGGAAAATCAAGATCTTCTATTCACTGGGGTTTTTCTTCTCGGTGACCAGGATTGCAGCAATCGCGCTCTTGCCGTTCTGGATCGGCAACGAAATCCTACAATATTTCCTCCATGGCGAGCTCAGTCAGGTCGGCTATTTTGCCCATATCGGAGGGTTTGTCAGCGGTGCTGTTTTAGGCTTTGTGGCTCTGAGGGTATGCAAAATTGTGGATGAGTCTGCCTTTGACGAAAGCCCTCAAGAAAGAATCGCTTGTCTTCTTGAACAGGCGTATGAACTGACATCGAAGCTTGATCTTAACGATGCTCGGACACTGGTGCAAAGGGTACTGGCTATCGATCCCGAAAACAGCAAGGCTCTCAATCTCTTGTTTACGATCGACAAGATGGACCCTGCGGACCCACGTTTTCACGAAACTGCGGTTCGCTTGCTTTCACACCTGTGTCGTGGGAGTGAAGGGTGTGGGCTCCATGAGACCTACAAGGAGTACTGCCGCCTAGCCAAGCCGCCTCAGTTCAAACCGAGCCTGTTGCATGCTCTTTCCGTAATTTTCTCTGATCAAGGCTTCCTTCAAGATGCGGAGCAGATCGTACGCTTCCTGCTCGCCAAGCAGCCAGGAGACCCCAAGATGCCAGCAGCTATGCTGAGAGTGGCCCGTAGTTTTCTCAGGACCGACACTCCGGCAAATGGACTCACCATGCTGCGATTGATCGGGCAGAAATACCCCCAGTCGCATGAAGCCACGATTGCACGGAGGCTCTTAGATGTTGCTGAGTAGGGGCTCAAGGCTGATGTGGGATGGAATATAGGTCATATAAGACTTATAGGACGTATACAAAAACTTAACCTTAAACGTGGAACCACTTACGCTTTTAGCCTCCCCAGATAGTTTTCCACATCAGGAACGATATCGTGTGAGGGATATCGTTTAAGAAGAGCGCTGAGAACCTCCCGCGCCTTTTGGCTGTTGTTCAGCCTTTCATGCAGTATAGTGGAAGCGAGAAAGTAGGCCCGCGGAACCTGTGCATCGTGGGGATTGGCTTTGACAAAGCGGTTGTAGGCATTGATCGCACCTTTGTAGTTCCCTTTCTTGTTCAGGAGACCGGCAATCTTGAAATGTGCAGCCGGGAATGGCGTAAACTGAGGATCTTTGGCTGCACATTCCGTATAGACCTGATAGGCTGTTTCTCCCTGCTTCGTTTGAAAAAGAATATCGAGATAGCGCTTGGCATGCTCCAGCATTTCTGGAACCGATTGCTTTGCTTTAAGGAGCTTGTAGTAGCGGCCAGCAAGATTCAGGTCAGTTGGTGCGCTTTCGATCTGCTCCCTAATGTAACCGATAGCTTCCTCGATCTGACCATCGCGGATCATAACATCGACCATGTCCAAGGTCGGGTTGTGAACGGTTTTTTGGCCGGTGCCGGATTTTTGTTTTTCGAGAGAATTACGAGAGGAGACGTACTCTTCGAGGTTAACCTCCCATCCCACTTTGTCGTGGTACTGGAGAAGAACATACCCCATGAGGTGATACGAAACTACCGTGTAGTATCCTTCCAGGATAGAGATGATAAGGCGCTGGAAAATCCTGAAACTGCAACGGATAGGCGAAAATCTGAGGAAGCTTTTCCCAGAACGGTTCGATCACATTGGCCACTGTCAGGCTCTGTGCGTAGGAGCGGCACTTAGGGCAAAGATGATGAGTCTTTTTCAGGCCATAGGAAATGACATCGCTTTTCATCACGCATCGGTCGCAGAACTGCAGGTTGCAGTCGGGACACTCCCACTGTGCCGGTACAGTCGGATGATAGGTGCAATACACTCTCTTCATGCCTTCGGGCCTCCTTTTTTCGGTGACGAACAGCATAAGGATTCATATAGTCGATCGAATATGGTTACGGCGATGTGCGGGAAAAACAAGTTGCCCGGGTATTTCTTTCTACTATATTCGGCGAAATGCTATTTTTCTTTACCTGGAGTATTCGGCCTATAGGACTTATAGGTCGTATACTCGAACTTTTAGCCTTGAAGTTGACCCAGCTGGGAGCTGCATAGCGAGGCGCTGAGTCATCTTGACAAACCCTGCAGGGTGTGGCATGAATTGCAGATTGCCAATCAGGAAAAAACGGTGATGTCCATCGTCTGAGAAAGGAAGCCATGAAAAACAGTATCCTTGTTCTTCTCTGTACAGCGGTAGTGGTGTGGAGTGGTTGCAGTAGTGCTCCCAAAGCGCTGAATGAGCCTCCCCAGCCGGCGGAGGAACTTTACCGCGAAGCAATGAGTCTGTTCGTAAGAGGCAATTACATTGACTCATATGCCATATTTCAAAAATGCCGGAGCCGGTATCCGATCAACGAATGGGGCATTAAATCAGAGCTCAAGGTTGCCGATTGTCAGTACTTCCAGAAGCAGTATGCAACAGCTCTCATCCAGTATCAGGAGTTCGCCCGTTTGCATCCTACATACGAATATAGCGACTACGTGCAGTACCAGATCGGGATGTGCAGTTACAAGCAGCTTTGCACGATCGACCGGGATCAATCCTTTGCACGCAATGGTGCCAAGCAATTTGAACGGTTTATTAGCCTGTTTCCTGGCTCGCCATATGTTCCTTCGGCAATGGAGAAGTTGGAGGAGTGCAAACGACGCATTGCCGAGCATGTACTTTATATCGCAAACTACTACTATAAGACCGGAGCCTATCCTTCGGCCTTGCGTCGTTACCAGGAAGCGCGAGAAAGCCATTTCGAGTATCTTGCTCGTCCGGACCTGCTTATTCTGCAGCAGGGCAAAACCTACCTTCGGCTTAACGATCCTGATCGAGCCCGTGATGAATTCATACTCCTCGTCAAGAATTACCCTGAGAGTCCTTACGCCGTGCAAGCTCAGGACTTACTGGAGGATGCGGAGAAGATCAAGGAAATGGATAAGGTGAAGGCAACCGGAATCTTCGGCGAGCTGAACCCCTTTAATGATGAAGAATAAAGTGGTCTCTCACGAGAGATGGTCAGTCTGAGTTCTGCCAGAGCTGGACTGGCTGAGTTGAGTTAGGACAGATTTACATACAATTGAGCCTGCGTGTCATTAACACACCGCAGGCTTTTTCTTTGTCATCTTGCGTGTCGGTTCTGAACCACCTTGAACCTAACGTATTTTTGTGTCCGTCATCCTGACGGCATGCTACTTCGCCAGGCTGGTGATCACATCGGGAACTTTTTTAATGGCCTGTTCGAGGCTTTCAGGATTTTTGCCGCCGGCCTGCGCCATATCTGGTCTTCCTCCGCCGCTGCCGCCTACCAGTTCGGCCAGGGGCTTGATGATCTCTCCTGCAGCATAGCGGCCGGCAAGATCCTTGGTGACCATGACCACGAGAGCGGCCCGGTCTGCGCTTTTCGCACCAAGTACCACAATTCCCGATTCCAGCTTAGTGCGTAACTGATCGGCAAAGTCACGCAAGGTCTTGGGATCTGGTATCTCCACCTGGGCAGCCAGCACCTTCACGCCGTTGACACTTTTCACTTCACTCAGCAGATCCCGCGAGGTACTGGTGGCGAGCTTTGCTTTGAGGTTGGAAAGTTCCTGCTGCAGGCGCTTTTCTTCTTCGAGGAGCTTTTTCACCTTGACGGTCAGTTCGCTTCGGGGTGTTTTCAGTACTGATTCCAGCTCCTGCAGCTCATTCTGCCAGGAACGAATATATCGCCACGCGCTTATTCCCGCCACGGCTTCAATTCTTCGTACGCCGGCAGCAACGCCTGACTCGCCGACGATTTTCAAAAATCCGATGTCGCCAGTGAGATCGGTATGCGTTCCTCCGCAGAGCTCTCGACTGAAATCGCCTGCCGCGACCACGCGCACTGTTTCGCCGTATTTTTCGCCGAACAGAGCCATGGCATTACTTTTCAATGCATCTTCCAGTGCGTGGAAGCCGGTCTTTACCGGGATGTTTTCCTGAATTTTCTCATTGGTGATTTCTTCTACGCGGGTAAGCTCTTCGTCGCTGAGCGGTGAAAAGTGGGTGAAGTCAAACCGCAGCCGTTCCGGGGTAACCAGTGATCCTTCCTGGTGCACATGATCGCCAAGAACACTGCGCAAGGCAGCCTGCAGCAGATGAGTCGCGGTATGATGGGCAGCGATCGCTTTCCTGCGCTTGTTGTCCACCATCAGCAGAACCGCGTCGCCCTTCTTGATCGTTCCCTCGGTGACGACCACGTTATGAACAAAAAGTTCTGGGATCGGTCGCTGGGTGTTTTCCACAGTCGCCTTCCATCCTGATCCTTCCAGGAGACCAGTATCTCCTACCTGCCCGCCGCTCTCACCATAAAAGGGCGTTTCCGGCGTAACGATCTGAACGCGCTCGCCTGAGTCTGCGGCTTCCACGGAAGCGTCATCTCGAACAAGCGCGCTAACGGTGGAATTCCATTGCAGTGTCTCATATCCTTTGAACACGGTTGTGATACCAGCGGAGACAAGTGACTGGTAAACAGTTTTGACTCGCTCCTCGCCCGAGCCTTTCCAGGCTTCCCTGGCTTTGCTTCGCTGAGAGCTCATAGCTTGTTCGAACCCGTGCTCATCAAGGGTGATGCTGTTCTCTCGAGCTATATCTGCAGTGAGGTCCACCGGAAACCCATAGGTGTCGTAGAGCTTGAAGACAACATCCCCAGAAAGCTGCGTCTGGCCGCGGGATTTGATGCTCTCCATTTCTGTCTGCAGCAGCTTGAGGCCAACTTCGAGCGTTTCCAGAAATCTTTCTTCCTCATTTCTTACTGCCTGAGCGACGAGGTTCCGCGCCTGCAGCAGCTCCGGATACGCTTCTCCCATAATATCGGCCACGACTCCGGTAGCCTGATAGAGGAACGGTCGTGTAAGACCCAGCTTGCGGCCGTGGCGGATCGCCCGGCGGATGACTCGTCGCAGCACATAGCCGCGGCCTTCATTGGAAGGAAGCACGCCGTCACTCAAGAGAAACGTTACTGCGCGACTATGATCGGCAATAACACGAATAGACAGGTCATGGGAAGGATCACGGCCATACCGTATCCCGGCCAACTCCTCGATGAATGACATGATGTCCCGGATCAGATCAATCTCGTAATTGCTCGTCACTCCCTGAACCACAGCAGCGATGCGCTCCAGGCCCATGCCGGTATCGATGCTCGGTCGCGGCAGCGGAGTCCGCTGACCGGTCTCATCCTGATTAAACTGCATGAATACGAGATTCCAAATTTCCAGAAAACGGTCGCAGTCACAACCTACCCCACAGTCCGGTTTTCCACAACTGAGGGCCGGTCCCTGGTCGTAGATGATTTCCGAGCAAGGTCCGCAGGGACCGGTGTCACCCATGGCCCAGAAGTTATCTTTCTTTCCCATCCGGACGATCCGTTCAAGCGGCAGCCCGATGCTGCGGTGCCAGATCTGTTCGGCCTCATCATCTTCTTCATAAACGGTTGCGTAAAGTTTCTCGGGTGGAAGCTCCAGGTGATTAATCAGGAAATCCCAGGCGTACTCGATGGCTTGCTTTTTAAAATAATCACCGAAGGAAAAATTGCCCAGCATCTCAAAGAACGTATGATGCCTGGCAGTATAGCCCACGTTTTCGAGGTCGTTGTGCTTACCGCTGGCGCGAAAGCACTTTTGGGCTGAGGTTGCCCGCACATAGTCGCGCTTTTCCAGCCCTTGGAAGACGCTTTTAAACTGGACCATGCCGGCATTGATAAAGAGCAGGGTCGGGTCGCTCTTGGGAATAAGCGATGAGCTTTTGACAATAGTGTGTCCGTTGCTCTGGAAATAGTTCAAAAACAGGCTACGGATTTCACTTCCAGTTCTTTTTTTCATGTTTTTGTCACGTTATGGATAGTTTCCCAGGAAAATCCTCTTCGTTGCAGGAAGTTGATCACGCGCTGCTTTTCCGGCAACGAGGCAGTCTTGAAATCAATACCTGAAAACCGCCTTTTAATCAAGTCCGCAGCAGATTCCTCTTCGGAGTGAGCGTGTCTGAGTTCTGCGATTGCTTCTTCTAAGATATCATCGGGAATTCCGCGGGATCGGATAGCAAAGGCGATGCGTCGGAAGCCCCAGCTCCTGGTGGTGAATAAACTATGCGCCAACTGCCGGGCAAAGCTGCGGTCATTCAGATAGCCGTACCCGGCTAGATCACTGATGGTTTGTTCCACCACCGGCGAGGCAAATCCTTTTTCGGTGAGTTTATCACGGATTTCCTGTTTACTGCGGCTGCGGAGAGCAAGCAGTCTGAAAGCTTTTTGCCTGGCCTTATAGCCATCATCTTCCTGACTCATGAGGGCCTTTAATCCAACTCGAGGTCGAGTTCCAGATCGCGGTTGGACTGGTCAGCGTCAAAGGATTGTTCACGGCTCTCAGTGTTTTCTTCTTTGGCGAAATTATCCCAGGTGGTATTGCTGGTAGCTGAGACGCCGCTGTACTTAAGGGCGAAATCATCCGGATTTGAAGCTTGGCGCAAAGCTTCTTCATAGGTGATGAGCCCCTGACCGAGCAGAGCCATGAGCGATTGGTCAAAAGTTTGCATACCATACTGAATATGCCCTTCGCTGATCGCATCGACGATATGTTTGGTGCGCAGCTCGTCAAGCACATATTCACGAATGCGTGCAGTAGCTACCAGGACTTCTACTGCAGGCACCCGGCCGCTGCCGTCGGCTTTGGGAACGAGTCGCTGAGATATCACCCCTTCGAGTACCGAGCTTAACTGGATCCGGATTTGGGTTTGCTGATGAGGCGGAAAAACAGCAATGATCCGGTTGATTGTTTCCGTGGCGTCAAGCGTATGCAAGGTGCTGAAGACAACATGGCCGGTTTCTGCCGCCATGATGGCTGTTTCTATTGTCTCCAGATCGCGCATTTCTCCTACGAGGATGACATCCGGGTCCTGACGCAGCGACGAACGGAGCGCGCGAGCAAAGGTATCAGTATCTTCGCCGATCTCGCGCTGATTGATGATGCTCTTCTTGTCCCGGTGGAGGAACTCGATAGGATCCTCGATAGTAATAATGTGGTTGTTTCGATGCATGTTGATATGATTGATCATGGAGGCCAGGGTAGTTGACTTGCCGCATCCGGTAGTGCCGGTTACCAGGATGAGCCCCCGGTTTCGCAGCGCCAGCTTTTCGATCACTGGTGGCAGAAGCAACTCGTCAATAAAAGGAATCTTGAAAGGAATAATTCTGAATACGACAGTGATCGAGCCTCGTTGCCGAAAGACATTGACTCGAAAACGACCCATGCCTGAAACTGCATACGAGAGATCGATTTCATTATGCTCCTGAAATCGCTCCTTGTGGCGGTCGCTCATGACCGAATAGGCAACTTCCTTAATGAGCTCAGGAGTGAGCCGCGGTGCGTCTTTCAACGCCCGCAGTACCCCATTGATGCGGAAGATGGGAGGATTTCCAACCTTAAGGTGAATATCGGACGATCCCTTGGCTAAGGCCGTCTTGAGAACATCATTCAGCTTCATGGCTCATTATCCCTGTCCATTATGACTGTCTTGAGCTGCTTCTTCATCTGCTTCAACCAAGGCCTCGGTGAAGCCGAACTTCGATCGGAGCTGTCCGACGATCTTTTCCATTATCTCCGGGTGATCCTTGAAAAACTGCTTGCCGTTTTCTCGTCCTTGTCCGATGCGGTCACTGCCGTATGCATACCAGGCACCACTTTTTTCAACAATACCATTGGCGACCGCCAGATCCAGTGCTTCTCCTTCACGAGAGATTCCCTCGCCGTAAATAATGTCGAATTCAACCTCCTTAAAGGGGGGTGCCATCTTGTTCTTTACCACCTTAACCCGGGTGCGGCTTCCGATTACGTCTTCACCAGCTTTAATACTGCCGGTTCGTCGAATATCGAGGCGTACTGAAGCGTAAAATTTCAGCGCGTTTCCACCGGTCGTTGTTTCCGGATTGCCAAAAAAGACGCCGAGCTTCATGCGAATCTGGTTCGTGAAAATCACTGTGGTTCTGGATTTGCTGATGGCAGCGGTGAGCTTGCGCAATGCCTGGGACATGAGCCGCGCCTGAAGACCCATATGAGCGTCTCCCATTTCTCCTTCTATTTCGGCTCGCGGAACCAGAGCAGCGACAGAATCGATTGTTAGAATGTCGATAGCGCCGCTGCGGACCAGTACCTCGGCGATTTCCAGAGCCTGCTCTCCAGTGTCCGGCTGAGAGATGAGCAGATCGTCGGTTTTTACACCCAAGGCGCGTGCATAATGAATATCCAGCGCATGCTCAGCGTCAATAAAGGCGGCAATGCCTCCCAGCTTTTGCGCTTCGGCAATGACGTGCAGAGTCAGGCTGGTTTTTCCGGAAGCTTCCGGGCCGAATATTTCCACGATCCTGCCCCGAGGAAGGCCGCCGATACCCAAAGCGAGATCGAGTCCCAGGGAGCCAGTCGAAATAACCGGTACTTTCGCCACCGGCATATCGTTTCCCAGCCTCATGATCGACCCTTTGCCGAACTGGCGCTCAATTTGGGTAACCGCAAGGTCGATGGCTTTATTGCGATCAGGGCTTATAGCCATACTACCGTACTCCTTTCATTAGCGATGAATTGAAAAAAATTAGTGAATATCGAGATTTGAAGTAAAAGGAAGGATCAGGCCTCTGGCTAGTAATATTAGTATAGCAGGATTCTAATGTCAATGAAATGCAGACAGACCAAGCGTTCGAAATTCTTAGGATTATACGTGAAAATAGTTCCTCAAAATGTTCTCTGAGGTGCCGCAAAAAATCATCGATGCTCTTATAAGACAGAGAAGATGGCGGTCAGGTTAGTCGTAATCCGAGGGCAGTAAAATACATCATGATTTGTCAGAAGATACGGAGAGCATTCTATTCTTATAGGCTCGTCGAGAAGCTATAGTGTCATCCGGATCACTACAGGACCTTTCCTATTCTGAAGGAGGCAGATCATGGCAGAAAAGCAATTTCCACCTCAGCATCAGGAACGACAACCGGGCATCGAGTCTGAGATGACTCCACAGCCGGACAGCTGGAGAGAACAGTATCGGCCTGCCGGCAAGTTGCAAGGGCAAATCGCTCTTGTTACCGGCGGCGACAGCGGAATTGGACGAGCGCTGAGCATCCTTTTCGCCCGTGAGGGGGCAGATGTAGCGGTTGTCTATCTCAACGAACATGAGGACGCTCGTGCTACTCAGGAAAAAATCAATGCTGAAGATCGCCAGTGTATTCTTATTTCCGGAGATGTGGGAGATGAGCGCTTTTGTCGCACTGCGGTAGAGCAGACTGTGAAAGATCTTGGCGGAATGTCGATCCTGGTCAATAATGCTGCCGAGCAGCATTCCTGCGATAGTCTGAGCGAGATCAGCACCGAACAATGGGAACGGACATTCCGCACCAATATTTTCTCCATGTATTACCTGACCAAAGCAGCGCTGCCGCATCTGAAATCGGGAAGCACCATTATTAACACGACTTCGGTTACCGCCTATGAAGGACATCCGCAGCTGATAGATTATGCCTCAACAAAAGGAGCCATTGTGGCGTTTACACGCTCACTGGCACTCAACCTGGCTGACAAAGGAATCCGGGTCAATGCAGTCGCTCCGGGGCCGGTATGGACCCCTCTTATTCCGGCCAGCTTTGGTGAAAAAAAGGTGGAATCGTTTGGTTCGAATACTCCCCTCGGCCGCGCCGGTCAACCGGATGAAATCGCCCCCTGTTATGTATTTCTGGCAAGCAGCGACTCATCCTACATAACCGGACAGGTGCTGCATCCCAACGGTGGCCGTATCGTCAATGGCTAAGGCAGTAAAAAGCGCCAGTAAGCCGCGTGGCGGCAACCTATGAGCAACGAAGTGATGCCCACTTCGTTGGAAGTGAGAAGTGAAAAGTAAGAAGTTGAAGAAATCAGGAGACAGAAGAGCACGTTACGGGTTGCCGGTTACGAGTTCGTCTTTAATTGGAAACCTGCAACGCGCAACTCGCAACAGATTCTTCTTTTATCCTACGTGCGATACCTCGGCATTGTCTCCGTTTGTCGACATCTTGCGAAACCGCCAATATATTGGCGGCGGAGATGGCTTTGAGCATAGTATGTTTTTTTCACAGTCTCTTCAACTCTGCTTCCAGGAATGAAAAAAAACTGGATTAATCAAAATAAATGAATTATATTTTCGTTCGGCCATGCCATCGGTATGGTTTTTTTCTTACGCGCCCATAGCTCAACTGGATAGAGTACCGGACTACGAATCCGTAGG
>JAGOGO010000039.1 GCA_017996625.1 Deltaproteobacteria bacterium
CTCCATGGTTCGGTTTTGGAAATTGGTACTTGCATTGTTTCTCGTGCTCTCGCTCTTTGGCAGCCTGCTTGAGAACGCAGGAGCAGTACAGGAGAAGAAACTCACGGTAGTATATCAGAGTGACTTCAAGGGCTATGTTGAAGGCTCCGGCTGAAAAAGCTGCAGCGGTGGGGTGGCCCGGTGGGCTACCGCAATAAAATTACAGCGGGAAAAAGACCGGAATCTCCTTCTGCTCGATGCCGGAAACGCCTTTTCGCAACTGGGAGTAGCCCCGGAAGCTGCTGCAGAAGCAACCATCCAGGGCATGAACCTGCTGCAGTATGACGCTTTGGCTGTCGGTGAAGGTGAGCTCAGCCTCGGCGTCGACTTTTTCCGGAAGATGCAGAACAATTCTTCTTTCCCCTTGGTATCTGCAAACCTCTTTGTCCATGATGATTCTCAGTCGCTCGGAAAACGTTTTCTCATAAAAGAGGCAAATGGCATATCGGTGGGAATCACCTCAGTAATCTCACCCGCATATTTCCAGAATTTCCCCGATCTCGGAAAACAGATTCAGGTGCTCGATCCTGCCAAGGCACTTAGTGACATCATCCCAACAATTCGCAAGCAGGCAGACCTTATCATTCTACTCTCCCATCTGGGAGAAGTGGAAACGCGCTCACTTGTTCAGAAGGTCGCCGGGATCGATGTCGCAGTTATCGGCCATGACTCCGGCGTGCTCGACCCGCCCGTTCAGGCGGGAAAAACCCTGGTTGTCAAAAATGCCAACAAAGGCATGTACTTCGGAGCACTAGAGATTGTTGTGGACTCAGAATCTCATATAGTCCAAACCAACAATCTCATCAAAAAGCTTGCCGCGGATGTAGTCGCTGATCCCGCAGTCGGCGAGCTCCTGCAAACGTACCAACAGGCTAAGTCAACCTCCCTCAGGGAGAAATCCAAAGCTATGCGAAAGAACCAAATGGAAGAACAGCTGCACAAGACTCTGAACGCACTGTCTCCGGAAGAGTTCGTGGAACAGGAAATGAAGCGACGACAACAGGTACAGAAACCAGCCCAGCCGCAGTAAGAAATTCAAGATTCACAATACAGTCAAAAGTGAGGAGTGAAAAGTAAGGAGTTCCGTCCCTAGTGCCCACCCTCACTCTCAGCCTTCGAGCGAAACGACGTGGCCTTCTCCCAACCTTTTTTCTCCGCGCTCTCCGCGCCCCCGCGCGAGATCAGGGGCTGGCAGCCACGCCTACGGCGTGATTTCGACTTCGTAATGAAGCACGAAGTCTCAACGACTCACGCGAAGAGAGGAATCTTTTCACTTTTCACTTTTCACTTCTCACTTTTGACTTTTGACGCTTGACTCCTCACTCCTCACTGTTCACCTTGCTTGAATTGCCCGAAGAATAAGAGTATAGTGGGAACTCCGCATAGCTGAAGGGAATTTTGTCGCTTTAGTACAACTATCTTACCGTTAAGGAGGTCTGCACTATGGGCAGACTTGACAACGCCGTTGCGGTTATTACCGGCGGTGCGGGCGGCATCGGCAAAGCGATTGTGCAGCGTTTCGTAGCTGAAGGAGCTCGTGTGGTCATTGCCGATATCGACGAGCAGCATGGAACAAAGCTCGCTCAGGAGCTTGGAAATGCTGCACTGTTTTATCGTACTGATGTTCGGCGGGAAGCCGACATCGAGGCGGCGCTTGCTCTCGCGGTGGAAAAATTCGGAACCCTCGATTGTCTCTGCAGTAGTGCCGATACAATCCCGGCAATGAAGCCAGTAGAGGACGTGCCGCTCGAAGGAGCCGAGTATAGTATAGATGTGAGCTTACGGGGAGCGTTTTTCGGCATGAAGCATGCGGGCCGCATCATGAAACCGCGAGGAACCGGCACTATTATCAACATTGCCAGCATTGCCGGTTTTTATACCGGGTTTGGTTCCCACATGTACAGTGCCGCCAAAGCAGGTG
The DNA here is from genome assembly GCA_017996625.1 of Deltaproteobacteria bacterium. Taxonomy (GTDB): domain Bacteria; phylum Desulfobacterota; class WTBG01; order JAGOGO01; family JAGOGO01; genus JAGOGO01. The sequence continues at coordinate 1,961 of JAGOGO010000039.1, forward strand.
TCATTGCGCTGAGCCGGTCAGTAGCAATGGAGCTCGGTGAAAGCGGTATTCGTGTAAACTGCATCTGCCCGGCCGCGGCCATCACCCCTCTGGGGGGAAGGACCTGCGACCTGCATGAAGAAGAAGCCGAAGCAGCGCTCTGGCTTGCCAGTGATGATGCCAGGTGCATCAACGGCCATGCACTTGTCCTGGACGGCGGCGTAACCTGCGGCCGCTCATGGTCTACTGCAATGCATGAAACACAGGAACTAAGACTAGCCTTGGGGCTGAATGGTTAAATACAGATTATTTCACCACGGAGATACAAAATGCCTAAGGCGCGCTTCGCTGAGGCAAGAAGCGCCGCCTGCGGCTGAGGGAAGAGGCAGAAGGCGAGAAACTCAATGAACCCAAGTAACCCAACGAACCCAAGTAACTCAATCGCATGAAGACTCTCGAAGGCAAGATAGCGGTCATTACCGGAGGCGCCGGAGGCATTGGTGAGACAGGAGTCCGACTGTTTGTAGAACATGGCGCCAACGTGGTCATTGCAGATATCGACGCTGAGCGAGGCGCTCAGCTTGCGGACGAACTGGGTGATGCAGCTGCTTTTATACCTACCGATAGTACTGATGCCGATCAGGTAAAAGCCGCCCTTTCCTACGCTATCGAGAAATTCGGACGCCTTGATTGCCTCTGGAACAACGCCGGGGCAACTGCCCAGACGCACCCGATGCTCGAAAAGGTTTCTCTAGAAGGATTCGACCGTGTCCTGACGCTCGGCCTTCAAAGTATTTTCTTCGGCATGAAATTCGCGGCTCCTCTGATGAAGACACAAGGCTCCGGGAGCATTATTAATACCGCCAGCGTCGCCGGTCTGCGGGCCGGATTTGCAACTCATCTTTACAGTGCAGCCAAAGCAGCAATCATCCACCTCACCCGGTCAGTGGCAATGGAGCTGGGAGAAAGCGGAGTGCGAGTGAACTGCCTCTGCCCGGGAGGTGTCGCCACTCCGCTACTGGGCAAGGTTTGTGGGCTCACCACTGAAGAAGCTGAAAAGAAAATCGATGCCATCAAGGCTTATCTTGCGCATCTGAATCCTCTGAAGCGAGCCTGTGTCCCTGAAGATGTGGCTGAAGCAGCGCTCTGGCTTGCCAGCGATGACGCCAGCTTCATCAACGGCCATGCACTCGTCATGGACGGCGGCGTGACTTGTGGTCGGTTATGGTCAGCCACACTGCAGGACGCGTCGCTTCGCTGAGGCAGGAGGCGCGCTGCGCTGAGGCAACTAATGCCAGGAACCCAACAAACCCAAGTAACTCAAGCAACTCAATGAACCCAAGTAACCCAACGAACCCAAGCAACTCAATCGCATGAAGACTCTAGCAGGAAAAACAGCACTTATCATCGGAGGAGCAAGCGGCATCGGTGAAGCCACAAGCCGGCTCTTTGCAGCAGAGGAAGCACAGGTCATCATTGGCGACATCAATGACCAGCAAGGGCAGGCAGTAGCCGACGCGATCGGCACGGCTGCAGTGTACCGGCACACTGATATAACCAAGGAATCAGATGTGCAGGCAACGATTTCCTATGTTGCCGAGACCTATGGCCGGTTGGATTGTCTTTACAACGGTGCAGGCGCCTCGAGCGGTGCCGGATCCCTGCCTATTGAAGATGTTCCGGTAGATGGCTTCAAGAAAGTCATCGATCTGTTGGTCAGAGGTGTGTTCCTCGCCATGAAACATGCCGCCCCGATCATGAAAGGTCAGAAATCCGGGAGCATCATCAACACCGCCAGCGTCGCCGGTCTGCGGGCCGGATTTGCGCCTCATCTTTATAGCGCAGCCAAAGCGGCTATTATTCACCTCACCCGATCAGTGGCAATGGAGCTGCGAGAGAGCGGGGTGCGGGTGAACTGCCTCTGTCCGGGAGGTGTCGCCACTCCGTTGCTGGCAAGGTCGCTGGGGTTGAATGATGAGGATCCTGAAATACTATCCAAGAAGGCTGCATCTGTGTTGATCCAGTTTCAGCCTCTCAAGCGCGCCTGCCTACCTGAAGACGTTGCTCAGGCTGCGCTGTGGCTCGCCAGCGACAAAGCAGGGTCTGTCAACGGACATGTTCTTGTTGTAGATGGAGGAGCTTCAGCCGGGCGCCTCTGGTCTATAGTAGCCCAGCAGCGAAAGCAGATGAAGAATGTCTTGGGAATCGAAGCATATACTGCCAAATCTAAAGAGTGAGGAGTAAGGAGTTAGGAGTGAAGAGTTGAAAAAAAGGGTCAGCTCTGTAGTCCGGGTGGAGCGAAGCGGAACCCGGGACAATTACACCTTACTCTTTACTCCTCACTCCTTACTGTCTTTATAGAAGCAGAGGATCATTATGGGAAAGCTTGATGGCAAGGTTGCGCTCATTACCGGTGGCGCCAGTGGCATCGGTGCAGCAACGGTTCGGTTGTTTGTGGAACAGGGAGCGGCTGTGGTCATCGCCGATATCGACGACGAAAAAGGTTCTGCTCTGGCACAGGAACTAGGCACGGCTGCTCGCTATCAACACACTGATGTCAGCCAGGAATCAGCTGTTCAGGCAGCAATTGCTGAGGCGATGAACAGCTTTGGCCGCCTCGACTGTCTTTTCAACAATGCCGGAATAGTAGCTGAAATGCCGCGTTCTATAGCGGACATGTCGGTTGAAGCGTATGAAAAACTCATGAGTGTCAGCGTAACCGGTGTTTTTCTCGGAACGAAATACGCTGCTCCTCTTATGAAGGCACAAGGTACTGGAAGCATTATCAACACCGCCAGCATTGCCGGACTTCTGGCGGGATTTGCATCTCACCTCTATAGCGCTGCAAAAGCCGTAATCATTCAGTTTACGCGCTCAACAGCAATGGAACTCGGTGAGAGCGGTATTCGGGTGAATTGCCTCTGCCCGGGAGCAGTCGCTACCCCATTCCTGAAGAAAGCCTTCAAGATTCCCGATGAGCATGTAAAAGAGATCCTGGAGCAGGCACGAGCCGCCCTCGCAAAAAACCAGCCAATTCACCGGGCCTGTCTTGCCGTGGATGTTGCGCAGGCAGCACTCTGGCTTGCCAGCGACGCAGCTCGTTTCGTTAACGGACACGCGCTTGTGATCGATGGCGGCGCATCTGGCGGCCGGCTGTGGTCGGCAGTGCAGGAGCAGACCAAAGCGCTCAAGAATAGAATTCAAGATTCAAAAAAGATGAAGTCGTAAAAAGTCCTATTTCTCAGAAAACAGGACTGCCGCATTCCTGTATGGTGTTGAAAGTACTGGATCCCCGCCTTCGCGGGGATGACAAAATCACGTGTGTGGATACTTCCAACGAAGTGGGCATCACTTCGTTGCTCATAGGTTGCCGCCACGCGGCTTACTGGCGCTTTTTACGAGTCCATCAAAATTGATGAACTCGTAAAAAGTCGCTCTGTAATCTCAGTGAGTATTGGATGTACTCTGGATTCCCGCCTGCGCGGGAATGACATAATGGGGTTATTGTCCAACTTGTATAAGTTCATCAATACAGATGAAATGGTAAAAGATCATTACAAGTGATAGCTCGTCATTCCCGCGAAGCCTGTCCCCGCGGAGGCGGGGAGCGGGAATCCAGGCACTCACTCTTATTCTATTTGATAATGTCCTCGTACAGATCTCTCCATTCAGGGTTCTTCTCTTCGATCAAGCGAACCTTCCATGCTCTCAGCCATTTTTTCATTTGCTTCTCTCGGATAACGGCGCTTTCCCAATCATCATGGAGCTCGTAGTACACAAGTCGGTGCACATCGTATCTCTTGGAAAACCCGTCCACCAGCTTGTTCTTATGCTGCCACACCCTTTGAGTAAGGTTCGAGGTTACCCCTAAATACAGTGTTCCATTCCGTTTGCTGGCTGTCATATACACGTAGAATTGCTTTTCCATGAGTTTATCTGGATTCCCCTCGGGGTGGATGAAAAGCTGACGCGCAGCACTCCTTTGCGGGAATGACAGTACTTGAGATTCTACCAGAAAAGTCTATCAGCCGAAAAGGCGAGGAGTGAAGATGAAAATGATTTGCCGTGGTTTATTATCCTCTTAAGGAATGGTCCATTTTGAATCTTGAATCTTGAATTACCTATCTATGATTTTGTATCCATACCTTTCAAAGTCGCTCTTGGAGCAATAGCAGGTTCGGGGATAATACGCTCCGGCGAAATGAGCTATGGCGGGTCCGTTCTCGAGTGCTTGAAAGTACTCGGCCGAAAAGAGCGGATAACACAGCTCGCAGGCTTTCGCGTAAAAGTAAGGTGATCCCGGGAAAGTCTCTTCCGACGGCACCATGATTCGATAGCACACCAATGCGCCATTACGCTGATGACCATCATCCCAGACGTACGGAAGCCAGTTGCGCGCATTGGCGGGTCGTTTATCCAGCGCTGAAAATACAACCGTCACCCAACCGTCATCGTCCGCCACGAATCGGTAATCGCTCTTGCAGGCCGCAGTCCATATAGTTCCGGGAATGTGTGTGCAGAAAGACCAGTACCGGGTCTGCTGATGCTGAGGATCAATTATCTGGCCAGCATCAGTATTGGGGAACGAAGGGGATTTGATCCGGCAGACAGCAACCTCTCCTTGGGAATCATCAAAGTCCGCCTGCAGGTAAACTACCGCGCTGTTGGCATAACCGCCGTAGGGATTGCCGATGGTCCACGGACATCCCACCGACAGCAGTCGTGTTTTCTCCTGAGGAGACAGGTGCTGAGACTCCTGGAACCTGGCCATAATCCCAGGGCTGATGCGGCCAACCACCCCACCTTCACCCTTCCCTGATGGAGCAGGCCGCGGATCAACTCCGTCCCAGGTCATGACGAGAATCTGAGGAAGCGGTTTCTGGCCCTGCTTCTCCCACTGCCGCCTGGTATAGTCTTCGGGAACCGCAGCATCTTCGGCTAGCTCGTTCCAGTAAATTCGGTACAGGAGGATGTACCGGTTCTTCTCGTCACTGATAGCATACAGCGTGTTGGCAGGGCGCTCCTTTGGAATCTCGTCTCTGCTCCTGACCCCTACCAGCCGTATTTCATAGTTGAGGTGCGCTCCATCTGAGGAATCCGCATTTCCGCTCCGGAATGGATTGCAGGATCCTTCGTCGGGATTAATCTGAAAGTCGTAGAGCGCATCGACAGGAGACGTAGAGATGTATGACTGCAAAGAAAAGAACCGGCTGCGGGGAAACTGACCTCTGATGGCATACGAGCGTGAAGGATGAGTAGGAGGAGTAAGTATCGCTACCCAGTAGATGCATCGTTCTTCCATGAAAAAGGCTTCCGGATTCTCTGCTGCTCCCTCCAGTTCCTTGTACCAGGGAATGATTCTCGTCACGTGTTCAGGCGCCATAGGTTAAACTATCGATCGAAGAAGATGATATTTTTTGAAGACTAGAACAATGAAATTGCCGCATCGGTCCGCTGGGCAGTAAAGAGTGAGAAGTAGAAAGCAAGGAATACTAAGACGATGGGTGACTGGCATCTATTCTCTCTAAGTCCCTACTCCTCACACGTTATTCCTCTCTGCCTTCGACGGTGTGCATCTTCGCGATGACTCTCTCTGGGAATCCTCGAGACAGTCATCAGGAGAGGGAAACACCGAAGCAATCCCTGCTCTCAGAAACCTGCTTGCGGAACCTACTCTACCACAGCAAAACTGTATGGGTCAACCCTGTCCGCTCTGATACGGTGTTTGAAACTCTTTGAAAATTTCATCCTCTTCTGATATGGTACAGACCGTTAGCGGAGTGTTCTTCTAAGCAACTCGCTGATGCGCTTTTTTTGAGGAAGCTCTCACTACCGGCTTCTGCCGGCCATCGTTCACGCGCCGCATATGGCCTTACATGAAGGAGCGCAGTTTCTCCTACGGAGGTACGATAGTCCATGGATGGTCTGAAAATACCCGAGGTGAGCCTTAAAGAAGAGGACTTGCTGGCTGAAGCTGAGAATCGAGCCGGAAGCTCTTATTGGGGAGCTGATACGTTTAAAGAGGCTCTTCGTATGCTGCTGCGCTGTATCGAAGAAGAAGCCCAGCTGAGCCGGCTGGGACGATTTCTGAACTGGCGCAATATGACGCGGGTGCTTACGAACCGGCTCCTGATCGAACAGGACAAACAAAAGCGCGGCGTTCCCTACCCGGAATCATGCGAACAACAGCCCATATTCATTATCGGAGTACCACGCAGCGGCACCACAATCCTGCACAATCTTATTATTCAGGATCCTCAGGCGCACTATGTCCGCCTCTGTGACGGCATGTACCCGTTCCCGCAGCCAAGTCCCGAGACGTGGCAGGATCCGTCCAACGATCCTCGGGTAGCCAAAACCGAGAAGTATACCACCACCATGTTCACCTTGCGGCCGGAGGTAAAAAAGGTACACTACATTGAAGCGCTTGGCCCTGAAGAATGCCTCTGGCTCTTCGAACACCAGTTCATTGATCCGATCTTCGCACACCGAATGGAGATCCCGAGTTATGCCGAATGGCTCTTTTCCATTAATCATGAGGCGTCGTACGCTGAGTATCATCAGATGCTCAACCTGCTGGCTCTCCATTTCCCTCATCGCCGCTGGGTCTTGAAGGCCCCGCGTCATATTTTCTTTCTTGATGTTATTCTGAAGGAGTTTCCGCAAGCGTGTATTATCTGGACCCACCGCGACCCGGTCAAGGTAGTCCCATCCATGGCGAGTTTGAGTTTCCTGTTCCGGCAATCTTTTTCCGATGCGACTGATGCCCTCAGAACCGGAGCTTTTGAGATCGACACGTTGAGCAAAGGCATTCAGCACAGCCTATCGCTGCGAGACCAGGTGAACACTGATCGAATTTATGATCTTCGATATCCGGATTTAATGACCAATCCGGTGAGGGAGGTACGGAAGATTTATGAGTACTTTCACCTTCCCGTTTCTCCAGGCCTGGAGAATGCACTTCTCAAGTGCCTGCAGGACAATCCGCAGAACAAGTTCGGTAAACATACCTACTCGCCGGAAGACTTCGGCCTGACCAGCAGCCAGATCAAGCATGCTTTTAAAGACTATTCCGAACGATTTGCAATTCCGGAAGAGACCTAAACAGTAAAGAGTGAGGAGTAAAGAGTAAGGCGTTGAAGGACATTCTTCGCGTTCTCAGCCCTTCGGCAAGCTCAGGACAAGCTCGCCTAACGCAAAAACTGACTCATGTATGTCCCAGCCGCCCACACTTGATCTCAGCCATCGATGCGGGGAAGAAGTGTCGACAGGACTTCTAACTTTTTACTTTTAACTCCTCACTCCTTACTCTTTGCTCCTTACGGCTCCTCCGGTATTGAGTACTGTTCCTGGTATTCGGCGAACTCACTCCTGATGCGCTCGCGAGTCAAACCATACTGCTCCAGCGAATAGCCGTGACGACCGTGTTTGTTCTGCGGGTTCTTCTGCAGCCAGCGTATCATCCCCTGCTCCATGGTATCAGAATAGGGAATGTCGAAATAGCGGTAGATTTTCTTTGCCGCTCCTAGTGGATCAGCCATTAATTCCTGATAGTGCAGGTCATAGAAGCGGGCCGGGTCGACACTGCTTCTCACGTTCGCAGCACGCCGGAGCATGTCCGTGATGAATGTGAATTCCTGCGCACCAATATCTTGATCGTGTGGTTGATCGGAAAAGCCACGTCGCATGGCCTGGGTCATGCTGCACAACGAAGGAATCACCTTTGCCAGATCCCGGTGAGGCCAAATAATGCAAGCATGTGGAAATTCCGTGAACAACGCATCAAGGAAAAGGAGATGACGAGGCGCTTTCAAAACCCATTGATCAAAGCTGAAGTGCTTTCCCAGTATTCGCAGCATGTCATGGTATTCAGCGTAGGAGGCTGAGTGGTCCTGGTTCAGCAGCCACTGATAGTAGCTGGGAAGATACATCCGAATGGCGAAAATGGTATCCACAAAGCAATGGGCGAAAAGCCACTGACACTCTTCCGGTCCGGTGGCATCAAGGAAGTGAATCTTCGGGAAATCAGGAGCCGCCTCATTGATGGCAGCAACGTATTTCCGCGTCTTTTCGATACGCGGTTCAGTCTCGTCGTTCCAGGTCGCCGGAGTCGGCGGAGGAAACGGGTGCAGTCCGTCACACAAACGGATATGGTGGCTGTGAGGGTTTTGGCTGAGCAGGTTATGGAGAAGCGTGGTTCCGGTCCGTGGAAGCCCGGCGATAAAGAGATACCGTTTGTCATCACGGCATCGGTCCAGAGGTAACAGGCTCTTTTCACGTTCAAAGAGGAGCCGGTTGGCGAGGAGTCTGACAAAGGCATAGTAGTTCATGTATCTGCCCGCCTGACTCAAGTGTGCTTCCTCTTCCATTGAGGCAAGCAGCACGCGAAGCGGTGTCAGAAAACCACGATTCCCCCCGAATGAGAGCCCGGTGCGCTCTTCCGCTGCCGCAAGCAGCGATGTCTCATCCAGGCTGACGTCGGGAATGGTTTGGGGACTTGAAGGATTTTCATTCATGGTGCAGTTCCTGTAGTAATGGGTCCTTGTGCGTGCGGACAACATAGTCCCGGGCAAAAAGGCCGGTGGCCTGCTGCAGGGCCAGGAGATGGACCTGATAATCATAGTGATCGGTAATGCGGTCCACGTTTGCTCCGTCAAGCATGGTACGGGCCTCGCTCAACTCCACGCTGGTGGCAGCACCATACCTGAATTTGGCAAAAACGATATCGTAGTTCTTGCTGGCCAGTTCCACCTGCTTCTCTACATTCTCCAAAAGACTTTCCGAAGTCTTCACCGTCAATAGCGCATCTTCCACCTCAACCGGAATGGTCTTCTGCAGTCCATCTATTGCCAGCCCAGCCTGCTGCAACGTTATGCGGCTTTCTTGAAGGTCCCACTGTTGCATACCGCCCTCAAAAATCGGCAACTGAACGGTAACTGCTGCAGTCCAGTAATTGTCATCCTGATAGTTGGTCGGATGATTCACTGCAGTGTAAGCCCAAGAGCCTTGTAGACGAGGGTAGAAGCGGGCTTTCGCCACATCGACGCCGCTCTTGGCGACCTCATGATCATACAATGCCATGCGATAGTCCGGCCGGCTTTCGAATGCTTTCTGTACCAGCGCTTCGTACTCCTCAGCCTTGATTGTAGTCTCCGGCGGCGTGGCGAGGTCGATCTCCTCACTCGTCTTCATGCCGATCAGACTTTTCAATGCATCCTTGGCAATAGTGAGTTGATTGGAGTTTTCTATGATCCGGCTTTGCGCGATGGTTACATCCAGCTCAGAGCGCAGGACTACATCCTGGGTGACTGCGCCGGCAGCGTATCTGGACCGAGCGACAGCCAGTTCCTCTTCTGTCAGGTCAAGCATAGTGTGGGCGTGTTGAACCAGTTCATCGGTCTTGAGTACCTCGTAATAGGCTTGAGCCACCTGAAAGAGCGTACCTTGTGCAGTCTGATAGTACGCTTCAATGCTGCGATCGACCATATCGAACGCCTGGCGCCGTAAGGGGAAAAAATTAGCCCGGAAAAAAGGCTGGACAACTCCCAGTTCTCCTTCCAGACGATCTTTCGGAATCGTCTCATAGTCGAACGTGACGGGGGGAGAGGGTGATGGAGGATCATAGGAGAAGGTTCTGTCCATGTTCTCACTGAGTTCAGTGTAACCTGCAGTACCGTAAACCTGAGGCAGCATTACGCTCAACGCCTTATTCGGAAGCAGCTTGCTCTTTGCGATTTCCTGCTCAGCTATCTTGATGCCTTCGTGGGTCTGCAACGTGCTGCGATACGCTGATTCCAGCGTAAGCACCTGCTTTCCTTCCTGGGCCAATGAGGGGCTGATCCACAGCACTACGGCCAGGAGCTGAATTAGAACCGACTTAACAGCCAGCGCGGCTGCATCACATCCCATGCGGCAGTATCTAGCTCGTTTCATTCTTCGTCTCATAGATTGTCTGAAAAAATATATGACATATAGGACATATAAGACGTATACTGTAACCCTGATCTCAGGGAATCCACGACCAAACTTCAACCCGGAAAAAGCGCTCGATCCAGCCCAAAAATGCTCCGGCGAGCGTTCGGTTGCCGCTCTGTATCTTGGCATAGCCGGTCATATCGGTTTTGAGCCGGCCGTGCTCATTCGACAGCTCGCTGAGTACCCGCACTACCTTTCCTTGCTCGCGAAATGTCCCTTGTGTTTCGTAGAGCATCTCCCGCTCAGAAAGAGTACGCTGTTCCACTCGACCCCGGCTCTGCTCAAAAGCCACTGGTGCAATCGCAACAACTTTTCCCTTCAGCACTTCCGCCGGATAGGCCCACAGTTTAAACTTCACCGAGGCACCAACAGCAACTGCACCGATGTCCTCTTCCGGTACTTTAATTTCTGCAATGATAGTCCGAGCATTTTCGATGACAGCAAAGAGATCTCCCTCAGCGAGTCGTTGTCCGATTTTCTCCTTCAAACCGGGAGTAATGATACGACCCTCGATGGGGCTCACCAGTGTGGTAAGCTTTACATCCTCATCGGCATGCGCAAGATCTACCTCTAGCCGTCTGATCTCCGCTTTCACTGCTTCGATTTCTTCCTCGCGCGCTCCACTTTTCACCAGGCTAAGATTCTTCTTTGCCAATGCCAGCTCTTCCCGGTCTACATCACGCCGCTGTAATGCCGCTTGATAATCCTGCTCGGAAATCGCCTTGTCCGCGTACATCTTTTCCGCTCGGTCCGCTTCGCGCGTGCTATACTGATAGGCGGTTTCAGCAGTCCGCGCTGCCTGCTCAGCTCGTGCCACCTCCTCGGGCTTCGGTCCTTTTTCCAGAAGCTTAAGCCGGCTGTGGGCTTCATCCAACGAGGCCTTCAACGATTCTTGTCGCCGCATCTGGTCTCTTCCCAGCAGCATTACCAGTGGGTCTCCCTCCTTCACCCAATCACCTTCTTCGACAAACACCTCTTTAATGTCGCTGGTTACCTGCGCACGAATACCCAGCTGGTTCACTGGAAGCAGTTGAAAATCACCTCCAACTGAAAAGGGATAAAAAGGCACGAAGAACACTATAACCAGAACGACTGCAAGGACTCCCACTTTAATCAAGGTGCGAGGCGACAGAGGAATTCCCCGTTCATGTATCAGGTCATACGATCCTTTCACAATACCCATACGTAGTCCCTCTCTTACGGTTTCTTGCCTACAGCGTTTGTCTGTCGTGGTTCACGAATCGGTCAATCATGCATGGCGAGCGGTGAATTGTGTATCTCTTCTTTTTGCCCTCGAGACGATCAACCCACGTACTATTCGGTACAGGAGAAAGAGGAATATACACGCACCGAGTCCTTCCAGCACAGTCACCAGAAGGTACCCTAACAAAAACGTAATCGCGATGACCAATCCAACACTGAAGACCACCGAGAGTACCGCATACCAACGAAATCCGCAGATTTCGTCTGTGGAAAGCGGCTCCGGAAGCGGCTTCCGCCTAACCCAGGCTTTTGTGACCTGAAAAGCACGTTCTCTCAACCCCGAAACATTCAGCCAGGTCGTGAGCAGGCCGTAGCCATCCCGGTTGAGCAGCGGATTGGCATTAAAAAAGAGAGCAAACAGGTGAATAAGAATCACTACCAGCCAGAACGTACTCTCTGATGTCCAAGGGATACCCTTTTCCCACATAATGACGCTTACAGACAGGAAGAGCACCTGCATGATAAGCCCTGCCGCCATGATACGTAGACGCACCGATTTTTGAGGCATCCACGCAACGTCGCTCAAGTCGCAGTAAAAACGGGGAAATATTTTCAACACGGAACCTATGCCAGCCCCATGGATCTCCCCTCCATAGTGCTTACATGCTACGGCCTTGGAGACCTCCGCCAGAATACCGCTGCAAAACACTCCCGGAATCACGAAAAAAACGTACTCGCCGAGGTCCCATACAGTCATGAACTCGTAAAGCAGATCATCCCCATATCTCACGCTGATGCCACACGCTGCGGCAACAATCAGCATTGCGAAGAGCGCAGCGGGTCGGGAAAAACACCAACTGCACAACATCTCTATCCGGCGCAGCAATCGATCAGGATCACCGAGACGCCACTGTACTATCGGCTCTGTCGTCTGAACATTAACACTTCCTGCTCGCACCGTAGTATTTTCCAGGAGCCCGGTATCCTCCAGATTTCGGATGAAGGCATCAAGGTGCTGCGCGCTGAGCGACATCTCGAACCGTCTCTGAAATGCACGCTGGATCTCAGCTAAAGAGTTGGTGCCGTCAAGAGAGCGGCAGATGAAATAGTCTTCTTCCCGCAACAGAAAGACCTCTCCGGTCGGGGTATCTTTCACCACATAACTGAACCCACCTCCGCTTTCGGCCCGTGGCGCAATCTCCAGGTCTGTACGCATACGTAACATCTGTGACATTAGAGATCGCCCCTCCCCTGCATGCCCGAATTACTCTTTAGTGCATGTTCCGGCACACCAGCATGTTCACTCCTGCGTGGTCCGCCTCGTTGAACAGCGGGACCTGCTCCCAAAGCAGCCTTCAACGTCTCTTGAAATGCCTGAATCGCTTCAGGATATTGCTGTTGCTCGGCATACTGAATGCCGGTAGCACAGGTGATGCGCAGCAGCCCCAACGCAAAGCGGTACTGGCCCACTGCTTCCTCATGTTTTCCCACAGCCGCCAGGGTATTGGCCAGACCGATTCGGGCACGAGGCAGCTGAGAATTTATTTTCACTGCTATCATATATTCCCGAATTGCCTTCCCGGGCTTTTTCATGCGAACATAAATGTCACCGCGTCGTTCGTATGACTCGGCCAGATTCGGCTTGATAAAAAGGGCGGTGCCGAATTCAGCCATCGCCAACGTGTACTTCCCTTGAGCATAATATGCCTCACCCAGCTTGTGATGTGCCTCAGCATTTTGAGGGTTAATCTCACAGGCGCGAGAGAACTCTCTCTGAGCTTTGGCATAGTCCTTACGGGCGAAATAGATATCACCGAGGATAACCCGTGAAGGGCCAAGGCTTAAACCCGCTTCCACGGCAGCAAACGCTTCAGCGTCTTTGTGCTGAGCCAGGTACACATTTGCAAGCTTGTAATACACCATCGGCATCTGAGGATTACGCTCCAGCGCTGCCTTGAAGGCGGCAGCAGCTTCCTCATATCGCTTCTGTACAAACAGCAGCTCGCCGATAAGCACTTGAGCCGCAGTTCTCCGCGGATCAAGCTCGAGTTCTTTCTGACACGCGAGTATCGCCTCATCATAAGAACCCAGCTCCCGATAAGCGCTGGCGATCAGATACTGTGCCCCGCGTATCGAAGGATCATGTTTCACGGCCGCCGTATACGCTTCCAGCGCCTCAGAAAACCGGCCCTGCACTGCATTGATCCAGCCGAGCAGAAGGTGAGCGGGCGCAAAGCAGGGATTCAGATGCAAAGCCGCTTCACACTCTGCCAGAGCATCATCATAACAGCGACGTGCCAGATAAAACCTCGCCGCTTGAACACGGCCGCGCGGGCCAGACGTCAGCTGCCTTCCTCCTGTCGTAAAATCTCGTATCGGTATAATCTTTTCTTCTTGCGTCGCCACAGACAACTCCGCACCTGATTATCGTCTTACGACGAGCCCCAGGAAGAAGTGATGCTCGGAAGAAACTGCTCCCAGATTTCGAATGCTTCATCTTTGTTCACGAATTCCACGGCAAACGTATTTCGGCGTCGGCCTTTCTCCTTAGGGTTCTTCCGGACAATGGTGCCGTGGAACATGGTCTTTTTGCTCTCCTGACTTTGAGCGGCAATGATTTCGACCTCAGAACCTACGACAAGTTCGTCAATTGTTCCGACCAAAAGACCCTCCAGGGATATATTCACCGTGGGTGCCCAGCAGGCCGGTGCTCCGTCGATCCTGAGCTCCGTGGGAAAGACGAGTGGAAGCCGCCCGAATTTTCTTTCCTCCTTGTCGCTCACATGGTCTGCTCCAGCCTGCTCGAGCTCACGTGCAGACCGTCCGGACTCGCGCGCCAGGAAAACCTGATAGGCGTCCACCGCTTTTTCATACTCCTTGCGGACTGCCAGCCGGTTTCCTTCTTCACAGACACGTTCCTCCGCATTGAGAGCGTTCTGATAGGAAGTGACCGAATCCTCATATCTGCCGAGACGTGCATGGACATCCCCCAGACCGGCATGGGCAGCGCTCAAGCCCGGCTCATGCATCACTGCACATTGGTATTCAGTGCCGGCAAGCGGATATGCACCGAAGAGGAAAAAAATATCAGCGATAAGGCAGTGGGCTTCGGCATATGTCGGCTGCAGTGCAATAGCGTATCGGAAGGCATTAGCTGCCTGGAGATGTTCACCCCGGGCGATATGTATCTTGCCTGCTTTGACATACGCACGCGCGAATCCCGGATTGGAATCCGTAGCAGCACGGTACTCCGCCAGTGCTCCATCCATGTCGTTCCGTGCCTGGTAGACATCACCCAGAATCATATGAGACAGCGCTCCAACCGGATTTAGCCGGACGGCAGCCTTACCATGTGCCAACGCTTCATCATGTTTTTTCTGCGCCAGGTAAATCCGCGCCAGCAAGGAATGCGCTATGGACAGACGTGAATCACGCCTGAGCGCAGCTTTCAGCTCTGCTTGCGCCTTGCCATAGTTGTCCTCCCGGCCGTAGAGTTCCCCCAGAAGCACATGGCAGAAGGGCTGATCAGCGTTGGAGTTCAGTGCCTTGAAAAATGATTTCATCGCCTCCGCGTATCGGTCCTGGCGGCGATAGATATAGCCCAGAACAAGGTTTCCGTGTTCCACACGAGGATCGAGGCTAAGTGCTCGAAGACATGCTTCTTCTGCTTCCGGGTAGCGTTCCGCTGCCGCGTGAATGACCGCTCGAAGCACCTGAGCACGGGCGAAATGCGGATGCAGCGTCAGTAGATCCTCACAGGATTTGAGGGCACCCGTATAGTCACAGTTACTGTACTGAATATGTGCGAGCATCAGGTGTGCTTGCCGGCTCTGCCCCAGTCGCCTGATCCGCGGTATGTATGTGCTTTGTTTATCGCCCACCATTCACCAATAAAAATACGTTCCGAGGCAAATACTCGTTAGGTCCGATTTCACAGCAACAACGCTGGGTTTCGTTCCTCAACCCAGCCTACACCAAACGGACAGTGAAAAGTAAGGAGTAAGAAGTGAAAAGTGAGCAGTACAAAGACGAGGGGTGAGTCGTGTCTATTCATTCTTACTCCTAACTCCTCACTCCTAACTCTTTACTCCTTACTGTTCGACCTTGAACCTCCACCTTGTGGGAGCGGCGTCCTCGCCGCGAATGTCTATGGGCGTCCCCGCCGCGAACGACAGGAGAGGCGTGCCGGGGCAATGACGAACAGAGGGAAGAGCGTACCGTTTCTTCTGCGATCAACCTGGACCCGAAGGCGCCCAGAGGCTTTCGCTTACTCCTAACTCCTTACGCTCGACTCTAGGCTTTTTGTGCGCTTACCTCCAGATAGAGGCGTGGCACTGACTCCATATTGACTGCCTTCAGAGCTGGTCCAGCCATCACCTGCAAGGCCTCACTGGAGATCTCGACCGGATAGCCGCTGAACAGCACCGACGCCAGGCCTGCATAAGCCCCGATGGTCTCAAAACAGCGCTGATTCATCATCACGGTTCGCTCATACATGCTTACGAGCTTAAACCCATGGCGGGTAAGCGCTTCATTCCATTCCTGTTTTGACAGCCAGCGGTTAGAAAACGCCTGCCGTGCAGTGCCCCGCTTGCGTTTTATTCCTTCTTTTCCTTGCTTGCGCAACTCTTCGTCTTTGTACTTTATGTAGGCAGCGGCATGGCCGATCCACTGATGGTAGAACTTCTCGGTGCCCGGCGTCATCGTACCAGCATAAAACGAGCTGTTGAAAGCAAATGGTCCACCCGGTTTCAGAACCCGGTGAACCTCTTCCAGGAGCTGATCCACATCAGTCAGCAGGTGAATGGAGTTTCCCATCAACACTGCATCAAAGAAAACCGGAAGCAAAGGAAGAACGTCGGCCGTGCCTTCAGTCAAGAGCAGCGTGGTTCTCGGCTCTTCATTAAACGGCTCATCGCCGTCCGGCCCGGCGAGTTTGCCATTCGCTACCAGATCCTCTTTCGCCAGCAGCAACGATTCGCGGGAGAGATCCAGGCCTACAACTGTCCGGACTTCCGGATACTGCTCCAGAAGCAGTTCAGTGATAGTGCCAGTGCCGCAGGCAAGATCAAGCAGGATCTTTACCGCTCTCAGATCCAGCGTCTTAAGAAATTCCCGGTTGGCTTCGATGTACTCTGGTTCCCGTGAGAAAGGCTCATAGGTAGTGTTCACTTCCATTGGGCTCATGATCGTACCTCACTTATTCATATCGTTCATCACTTTCAATACCCTCGTCATGTCGCATGTCGCTGTACCAGTGGAGAAATCAAACCAAAGGATGCTTCTGAAAGAAATCCCACATCAGATCATTAGCAGATAGTACTCTGATGGCAGATCCTCCATAGTCTTTCCGTAAAATCTGTCGGCCCCGGGCCAACAGCGACCACCTCCTCTAAGAAAGAAACTGTCTCTCACCTCCTGCCAGCCTCTGCAGTATTGGTTATTGTGAACTGATACGAGCCAGCAAGTTTCCTTTTTAGAGATACTTTTTTCTGATCGGCATCTCCCGGTCAGAGAAAAGGCAC
The DNA here is from genome assembly GCA_017996625.1 of Deltaproteobacteria bacterium. Classification (GTDB taxonomy): domain Bacteria; phylum Desulfobacterota; class WTBG01; order JAGOGO01; family JAGOGO01; genus JAGOGO01. Next base: position 18,643 of record JAGOGO010000039.1, read on the forward strand.
ACCTTTCTCTGTGAACTCCGTGTCTCTAGTCACGCTCCGAGCGTGACGGGTGGTTATTCAACCAAGCAACCCAATAACTCTATTAACCCAAGCAACTCAAGTAACTCCAGTAACAGCCGTCTCTTCCCTCAGTGAATCCCGCGCCGCGCGGGACTCAGCCGCAGGCGACGCCTCCTGCCTTTGGCCTCATATTTTTAGAGGCGGTTTAACCGCGCATCCCACCAGATAGCAGGATATCTCTCCGTCTGCTCCCGGAAGCAGAGAAGCTATCTTCTGTGCGGAATCCTCATCGATCCTCTGAGCAAGTATGAGCGTTTGGAGATACCGATGCAGGTCTCTGCTGAAACGCTCCCAGCATTGGGCAGTAGTTTCGACCAGTGCGATCTCACAATATCCGATTTGCTCCAGCAGGCCGCGGTAGTCGTCAAGACTGCGAGGTCCTGCTCCGTTATGCCATCCTCTTTTGAACGTCCGACTCTTTCGCTTCGGTGAAAGCAGATCGGAAAATACCAAACGTCCATTCGGTTCAAGCACGCGAAACGTTTCCTCGAGCAGCTTCGGCCGTGTCTTGTCGTGGTGGAATCCTTCGACACACACCACTGCTTCAAACGTGTCACTGGTGAAACTAAGCTTCGGCAGTCTCATGCACTCAAAGCGCACCCCTGGCGCGTTGCGGCCACAGTGGGGCAGATCGTCGGCGTCAGAGGTCACTCCGACCATCCAGTTCGGAGAAAATGATTTTACCAAGTGTTTGGTCGTGGCCCCACGACCACAGCACAGATCGAGAATTCTTCCTGTTTCCTTGGGAAGAAAGGATGTCAGCTCATCCACCAGATTCTCACAGGCGTCCCGGGCCTTCCCGATATCCTCGGTCCAAAAACCCACATGCCGAAAGTCGCTGCCGTCATAGTAGTGCCGAATGACATCGTCCAGTGTACTTGATTTATGAGTTTTTCTCTGAGCCAGAGTCTTTATCTGCTCTGCTGGCCGTGTCGATCTAAGGTCATAAGGACGTGAGGTCCGGCCTGCTGCAGGATAGTCATGTCTCCCCAGATAAATCTGAAGTCCGCAGTCAGGATTTCGCTCGTAGCGCCATCCGCCCAGTCTTGGTACTGCTACCTCCGGGCCGAAATCGTTCAAGATCCCCACAAACAAGCCATATGGAGTGGATTTCATCGTTCGAATTCCAACATCCATATACTTGCCGAATCCATTTCGAGTTACCGGAATCCAGGTGACACCGTCAGCGCTTCGCCACATCTCGAACCCGCCCCGCCGACGCAGATTGCTCTGGAAGGCCTGGAGGTTCGAGGAAACCTGCTTGGGCATTTCGTTGAGCTTGGCAAAAAAGGTATAGGGCCCCCAGTCGAAAGTACCGACGTAAAGCCAGCCATCGTGAGGCTGACCGTACCAGATATACCCGCAATGAAACCGATTGAATCCCGGTCCCATACCGCTCAACGGTACTTTCAGGCCGTCTGGAGTCTGCCGGGGCTCACCCATGACTACATCCCAGGACCCGTCTGGCGCCACCCGCAGTATTTCCGGAGCTGCCGGTCCCACTTTGAACTTCCGGTCGTGTCCTCCGCTTTGAATCCCTGTTCCTATATAGGCGTAATCCCCAATATTGCCTACGATTCCTCCGATCTGGTTGAACTTCCCGCGATAGGCGCCCCGCGTAAGCACCCGCTCCCACCGAAACGGCGGTTTCCCCTCAGCTTCAGTGCGCCATAGCTCAAACCCTTCCTGAATGTTGGTGGTGCCGGCATACAGATAATTGCCAAAGGCAATCATCGTAAACACCGCCACGTTGTTCGGATTGCCGAAGTCAGGCGGATTGGCCAGCTTCCAGTCTCCCTGGTCCGGATCGTCGGAGACAAAGATGGCAGCACTGCCAAAGGTACAGGTCTGTCCCTTTTCCTGTCCCATGGCTGGAGCGGTGAAAAGTCGGCCTTTAAAAGGAACGATTGATCGAAGTGACCGGGGAGTCGGGTTTTTCATTCCCAGTCCCGGTTCAGATACAATTTCGAAATCAAGGCCGTTGCGTGACCGCAGCAGCACTGCTTCCGGCCGCTGCGAAGGCGCTGTCGCGGGAATATACAAGGCTGGCTCAGGATCATGCGGCCCTTTGAACACCGTCATGCCCCTCAGACCCCAGGCAAGCGGAACATCGTATCCCTCAATTCCTCTTACAAAAGGCACCGTATAGACC
>JAGOGO010000040.1 GCA_017996625.1 Deltaproteobacteria bacterium
TGGCGGTATCGAGCTGTTTGGCAGCTGCCCAGTCATGATTACCTGCTATGCAGATCACGTCATGATCATGAAGGAGGTCAATGCATTCTTGAGGATTCGCACCATACCCCACGATATCGCCAAGGCAGACAATTCTATCTGCTGCTGAAAACGCAGGATCATGGAGAACCGCCTCAAAGGCTTCGAGATTGCCGTGAATGTCGGATACAATGGAATATCTCATGGCCATGGAATAAGAAGATATCATCAGCCGGCCGTTGCCGGTTGGGAAAGCCGCCCTCGGCTGATCGAGAAAAGCTCTCGTCATTGCTCTTGTAAGTATTATAGTATCTTTGCTATAGTCTTGAAAGACCAGACTCAGATGACTATAGTTGTATTGGTATGCATCCGGTAAGCCAGGCCTTGCTTGCAGCCAGAATCGTCCCACCTGGACTAAACGCGGCACATCGCCGATATATTCCATTGACGTGAGGAAAGAGCACATGGAAGAGACTGGTTTTTCTCTTAGTCACGAGGGGATCACCATTCGAGGACGTATGTTTCGGCCTTCAGCAGCTTCCGAGGAGGGCAGGGGATGTATTGTGTTATGTCACGGCATTCCCGCCGGCGGGCCTCCTGACCCTCAGGATCCAGGTTATCCTGGTCTAGCTAAGGACCTTGTCCGGCTGGGTTTTCAGGCGGTGGTTTTCAGTTTCCGGGGCGCTGGTGAGAGTAGTGGTGATTTCGACATCCAAGGGTGGTTGGACGATCTGAAAGTAGTGGTAGCGTATGTACGGAACCACACTACCTTTTTGCCGATTCTCTTCGGATTCAGTGCTGGTGCCGCGGTTTCCGTGTGCCTCGCAGCCGAGGATCCAGCACTTGGCGGACTGATTCTATGCGGGTGTCCAGCCGATTTCAACGGAATTCTGGTTGAAGAGGGTCCGGAACACTTCCTTGCCCACGCGCGCTCGATCGGCATCGTTCGTTCGAACGATTTTCCTCAGAACTATTCTGCGTGGGTAAGGGGATTTCATACAGTATATGCTTATGGCTGTATCGGCCGGATAGAGAGGATCCCTACGCTGATTGTTCATGGGGACAATGATGACGTAGTTTCTGTTGAGCACTCCTACCGTCTTTACGAGAGAGCGCGCAATCCAAAAGAGCTCGTTATCATCCGGGGAGGATCTCACCGCCTGCGTCTGGATCCGGAAGCAATGCAGGTGACCAGGGCATGGTTGGAGCGCCTGGATACACATAAAGCCGTAGGGAGTCAGGAGTAAGAAGTAAGCGAAAGCCTCTGGGCGGAGCCCAGGTTTAGCTAAGCAGAATCCTCCCTCCGACCCTCTTCCCACCCCAATGCTTGACCTTCGGTGCGGAGAGAGCAGGAGTAAGGTTTTTTGCTCCGAGCTCTTTTCTCCTGCCCTTTTTTCCGCGTTCTCCGCCTTCGGCGGAGCCTGCACTGAGCTCGGCGAAGTGCTCAATGCAGGCTGCCCTGCGCGAGATCGAGGACAGGTAGTGAGGGCATATGTTCCTCACTCCTTACTTTTCACTGCTTACTTTCTGTGTCTCTGCGCGAGAATAATAGTGGGTACAAAGACAAATCCTGGTTGAGTAAACATACTATTCGGTTGCGCTGATCAACTCGGCCTACCGGGTTCTTTCGATATCAAAATTTGCCAGAAAAAATGGAAGCTTCGATTCGCACACAAGAACAGGTGAGAGATCCATTGCACAAGCTGATAAGGCGGCTGCGTGACGAGGAGTGCAACCTTGTTCTCACCGGGCTAAAGGGCTCTTCCTTTGCGTATGTGGTGGCTAGAGCCGCTGCCGAAAGCATGCACTGCTTCCTGGTAGTCACCGCTGATAATGATTCAGCTGAAGAAATTATCCAGGAGCTGCGATTCTATGGTAACGGAGATGAACATTCGAGGCCGCGGGCTTGCCTCTTCCCAAGCTGGGAGACGCTTCCCTACGATACGGCGGATCCGCCGGTCGAAGAGGTCTTAGCTCGTATCGAAACCCTGTACCGCTTGGAATCGGAGGGCGGTCCTGTCGTCGTTGTCGCACCGCTGCAGGCTTTGCTTCAGCGATGTTTGCCGGTGGAAGCGCTGCATGATGCTGTGATGACGCTTAGAGTAGGCCAGGAGCGTGAACGCGATGAGCTTCTCAGCAGGCTGGTCTCACTTGGATATCGAACGGTTCCGCTTGTCGAAGAGGCTGGAGAAGTAGGTATCCGTGGAGGCATTGTCGACATTTTCCCGCCTGGGCAACGATTTCCGGTGCGGATTGAGTTCTGTGGGGACACTCTTGACTCTATGCGGGCATTTGATCCAGTAACCCAGCGGTCGCTCACATCGATTGACGAGGTAGAGATTATTCCGGTGTCAGAGGTAGTGATCACCGAGTCAACCTGTCGCCAGGCACTCAGAAGGGTGGAGGACGCACGGCGCGAGGCTCGCTTTCCTGCTCGGATGATCAGTGCACTCCAGGAGCACATAGAGCAAAAGACGTTTTTCCCCGGGGTTTCGTTTTTGCTGGAATTTTTTTATGATCAGCCAGCTACGATCTTTGATTATCTTCCACAAGGCAGCGTGATCTGGTTTTCCGGCGTGGATGCCTGGAAGGAGCGAATCGCCTCGTTTCTGGATACTGCTGTGCGGGAGCGGGAACAAACTCTGGAAGCCGGGCACCTGTGCAGCCTTGGTGAAAAGCTGTACATGTCGTCGACAGAGGCGATTGAGCGTTTGGATGGATTTTCTTCGACCATACGGTCCCTTTCCCTTCCAGTCTATGAAGGAGGCCAGGAAATACTCTGCTTTGACGTTGCCGAAAACGGAGATCTGTATCGATCACTGGTGAGTAATAAGAGTGAGACGCGTCCGCTCGCTCAGCTGGTGAGATTATTTCATGAATGGCTGAATGACTACTACGCGATTGTTGTGGTAACTCATTCAGCGATCCAGAAGAAGCGCTTTCTCGAACTCCTGGAAGGATATTCGCTTCGGGTCGAGGCTCCGGATTCCATCTCGTTTTCATCACTAACACCTGTCTCCGAGGGGCGAGTCATCCTCGTGCTAGGAGAACTTCAGGCCGGTTTCAGATCCTCTATGGACCGGATCGCGGTGATAACAGAATCTGAAGTCTTCGGGGAACGGATGGCGCAGCGTAAGCGTTTGAAGCCGGGAGATGGCGTTGCACTTACGGGCCTGGATGATCTACGGACCGGCGAGTTCGTTGTGCATGTGGACTATGGAATTGGCCGGTATGAAGGGCTGCATTCCTTGGAACTGGGGGGAAGCAGAAATGACTTTCTGCTTATTGAGTATCGTGACGAGGATCGGCTCTACGTGCCGGTCCACCGTTTGAATCTGGTTCAGAAATACCGGGGAATTGAAGATGAGGTTCCATCCCTCAGCAAGTTGGGAGGAACCGCCTGGTTGCACACCAAGAAAAAAATAAAGGACTCAATCAAGGCTCAAGCCAAAGAGCTTCTTGGAATCTATGCCGCGCGGCAGGCGCTACAGGGTTTTTCTTTTTCTGGCCGAGATGATTACTATCGTGAGTTTGAAGCTCGATTTGAATTTGATGAGACTTCCGATCAATTGAACGCCATTGAGGATGTTCTCGTCGACATGGAGCGATCCCGGCCAATGGATCGATTGGTTTGCGGAGATACTGGATACGGGAAGACGGAAGTGGCTCTTCGGGCTTCATTCAAAGCAGTGGCTGATAATAAGCAAGTGGCTCTGCTCGTACCGACGACCGTACTGGCGCATCAGCACTATCAGACTTTCAGCCGGCGGTTTCGCGATTTTCCTATTCGAATCGGTATGCTCAGCCGCTTCCAAACGCCAAGCGAACAGAAGCGTATAATTGAGGAGGCGAAAGAGGGTACAATCGACATTATCGTTGGAACCCATCGTCTACTTCAGAAAGACTTAGGATTCAAGGACCTTGGATTGGTAATTATTGACGAGGAACATCGCTTCGGGGTGCGCCATAAAGAAAAGCTAAAGAAGATGCGTGAGCTGGTGGACGTACTGACTCTCACCGCTACGCCGATTCCCCGCACGCTGCAACTGTCAATGTTGAGCATCCGTGACTTGAGCATTATCAGCTCTGCCCCCCAGGATCGTCTGGCTGTAAAGACATATGTAACCCACTTTGATGAGAAAGTTATTCGGGAAGCGATTATTAGAGAGTTCTTGCGCGACGGGCAGGTCTTTTTTGTTCACAATCGCGTTGAGCGGATCGAGGCGATGGCGGAGATGATTCAGAAGATTGTGCCGGAGGCACGGCTTGCGATTGCTCATGGGCAGATGCAGGAAAAAGAACTCGAGGCGGTGATGCTTTCATTTTATCAGCGCGAAGTGAATCTTTTATTATGCACCACGATCATTGAGTCCGGGCTGGATTTTCCCAATGCTAATACGATTATTATAAACCGGGCAGATAAGATGGGCCTCGCTCAGCTCTATCAGCTGCGCGGTCGGGTCGGCCGCTCAAGCCATCAGGCATATGCATATTTTTTAGTTCCTGGAGAGCAGTTTCTTACTGATAAGGCGAAAAAGCGGCTGGAAGCTTTAGCTGAGTTCAGCGAGCTGGGCTCAGGTTTTCGGCTGGCCAGCCATGATCTGGAAATACGAGGTGGAGGAAACATTTTAGGCCTCTCCCAGTCAGGCCATATGAATCAGGTCGGTATCGATCTCTATTACGAGCTGATTGATAAAGCGGTAAAGGAAATTAAGGGGGAAAAGACTGTGCCCGATATTGATCCAGAGATCAAGGTGCCAATTCCCGCTTATGTACCCGAGGAGTATGTTCCCGATATTCATCAGCGGCTCAGGCTTTATAAGAAAATGGCTGGTGGAATGACCGAATCCCAGATTGCGGATGTGCAGAGTGAACTGCGCGATCGTTTCGGGCCGATTCCTTGTGAAGTAGAGTGTCTCTTGCTTATTTCAAATCTTAAGCTGGTGTTGAGAGAGCTGATGGTTGTCAGTATGGAGTATCTGAATGGCACTATCATACTGGCATTTCATCAGGAGGCACAGCAGTCACTTGACAAGGTTCTGGCTTTGCTGCAAAATCCTCAGAACAAGATGCGGTTTACACCGGATCACAAGCTGCATATTCCTTTTCCTCAAGGGCAAGGATGGGAGGAAATGGTAAAAAAAGTGAAAAGCTCTTTTGCTTGTTAGCAGGTGTAGTGAGAAATAAAATTCTCACGATAGGTGGAGAAGCGAGGACAATAAGCGGAGTGAAAGTAATGAGCAGGATGAAGAAGGTCAGAAATTTACAGTGGATACTTGTTGTATGGTCTCTCGTGACCTGGTTACGTGTCGGATCTGAGGCTGAGATTATCGACCGAGTTGTGGCTGTAGTCGATAAAGACGTAATCACTTCCTCCGAACTTGAGCGGGAAGCACGCCTTCGGTTCGGCAAGGATCAAAGGATACCATCCGCGGAGGCCTACAAGCAGCTGCTGACGGCAATTATTGAACAGAAGTTGATTCTGCGCGAAGCGGCTGCTAATGAGGTTAAAGTCAGCGATCAGGAAGTAGAACGAACACTCGAGCGAATAGTGAAACAGAACGGTATCAGCACTGCTGACCTTAGGGCCGCCGTCGAGGGTGAGGGTATCTCCTGGGAGCAGTACCTGGCTCAGCTGCGTAATGATATTCTGCGCAATCATATTGTGGCCATGAAGGTGTATTCGCAAGTGAATATTAGTGAAAAGGACTATGCCGACTATTATAAAGCGCATGAAAATGACTATATCAAGCCAGCGACAGTTAGAATTGAGCAACTGCTTTTTTCGGTAGGCGAGGACGCCAGCTCGGAAGCCAAGACTCAGATTAAAGGCCAGGCGACGACAGCGAGAGCACGGCTCCAGGCGGGTGAAGATTTTCGTTCTGTTGGGGAAGCGCTTGGCGTTGTGAAAAGCGGCGAATCAGTCGATCTTGGCTCCTTTGGCAAAGGGGAACTGATGGAGGCTTTGGATGAGGCTGCCTTCAGCCTTGCGATAGGTACCGTAAGTGATGTGCTGGAGACTGAACGTGGATTTGCCATCATCAGAGTGCTTGATCGAACAGAGAAGCAAGCTCGATCTCTTGACGAGGTGAAAGAGGAGATTGGTGGAGTGCTGTACCAACAAAAGGCTGATCGCAAATATAAAGAATGGATGGATGGCTTAGTTGCCAACGCTTACATCGAAACCAAACTGTAGGCGGGTATTTAAAGAGGTCTATATGGTTCAAGGTTCCAGGTTTGGTGGTGATGCTGGATGTAGTTAGTGTGATACGCGTTATGAGATTTTCGATAAAACCTTAGTGAGCGCTAAACCACTTCTCGCATCCCATGGCGCATGTCCCACATCCAAATGTGGCAGCAAGTACTTACCTTTATTCTTTGCGACCAGTCATGACGGTAGCCGATGATTTTCTCATCGCCGCCTACGATCTTCAGCTCCCTGTAAGGCCGGAGTTAATATCACTTTTTGATAAATACTTTCAAGAACTTAAGTTCTGGAATCGACGTGTAAATCTGACCCGCATTCATGGAGAGCGGGAGGTTTACATCAATCACTTTCTTGATTCTCTCATCCCCGAACGCTTCATTCCCCAGAAGGCGACTGTTCTCGACATCGGGTCAGGAGGCGGTTTCCCCGGTATACCGATTAAGATTGTGCGCCCAGACCTGGAGGTAACTTTAGTTGATTCGGTTTTCAAGAAGGTAGCATTTCAACGGCACCTCATCCGGATTCTCGGACTTGATCATATTCAGGCGGTACATCAGCGCGCAGGCACAGCAGGAGAAGGCCTTGGGGTGTTTACGGTATGTATCAGCCGAGCCTTTGGTTCCCTGTTGGAGCTGTTTGCTGCAGCTCTTCCGGTTCTGGACAGAGGAGGGCAAATTATTGCACTTAAGGGCCCTCGATGGATTGCGGAATTGGAGGAAGCAAGAGGTGAGATAGAGAAACGTGGGATTGTCATGAAGGCACATGAGTCTGTCATTCTTCCACACACTCGGGTGCACCGAACAGTTCTTGTCTTTAGTCTGCGGACATAATAGACGTGGTGCCGTGCTGATTTGTCCTGGTTTTTTTCGCACCACGTTTCACGTGAAACGTGGTGTTTTTTCCTTCCCAAATCATCCCATCTGTGGTATGTTTAATTCGGTGACTTTTCTTATTTTTTGAAAAGCTTATCAGCAAAAAAAGAAGCGGTTTGATCGCTTCTTTTTCCTCCAAAGTAAACTTCACAAGAAGGTTTCCGCACGGCTGCTATTACTCGTGGAAATGTAGCGCGCACCGTGGTAATCGATACGACCAGCGAGCTCTATGGGAAAAGTTATTTCTATCACTAATCAGAAGGGCGGGGTAGGGAAAACCACTACTGCCATCAATCTGGCAGCCTCACTGGCTTTGATTGAAAAGAAGACGCTTCTTATCGATGTCGATCCCCAAGGGAATGCAACCAGCGGCCTCGGGCTGGCACGGGATCGCATTTCGAAAAATCTTTACCACGCCTTGCTTGATCATCAAAGCATTGAGGAGGCTACGTACGATACCGAACTTCCGCTGCTCAAAATCGTCCCTGCTCACATTGACCTTTTTGGTGCTGAAATTGAACTAGTCAGTCTTCCCCATCGAGAAAACCGTCTGCAGCAGCTGATTGAGCCGATACGCACCCAGTATGACTATGTTCTGCTCGATTGTCCGCCGTCCCTGGGCCTGCTTACTATCAATTCGCTTACTGCCTCGGATTCGGTTCTGATTCCAGTGCAATGTGAATACTATGCCCTCGAAGGGCTGGCATATCTTTTCGAAACACTTCGGAGGATAAAGAAATCCTTAAATCCCCACCTTACCATGGAAGGGATTCTGCTCACGATGTTCGACGTGAGAAATCGACTCTCGCATCTGGTCGTGAGTGATGTCCGTAAACATTTTGCCAGCAGAGTGTTTACGAGCATTATTCCGCGCAATGTGCGTCTCAGCGAGTCACCCAGCCACGGCAAGCCGATTTGTCTCTACGACCGGGCCTCGCGGGGAGCACAGAGCTATTTTCAACTTGCACATGAAGTTACCCACAGGAGGAACGATGGAAAAGGGTAAACGAAAAGCTCTCGGCAAAGGGCTTAATGCTCTTTTTCCAGAGATTGGGTCATCAATTCTGGAAAATGGTTCTTCAGAGCCTGTAGTCACCCACTGTGCAGTGCAGGCCATTATACCCAGTCCGCATCAGCCGAGAAAGACATTCGACGACGACAAAATCGAGGAGCTGGCTGCTTCGATGCGAACAAATGGCATCATCCAACCGCTGCTTGTTCGTCGAGGCATTGACGGCTACGAGCTCATTGCCGGAGAACGGCGCTGGCGAGCGGCTCTGAAAGCAGGGCTGCCGGAAGTTCCCGTAGTGGTGAAAGAGGTCTCCGACGAACAGGCTCTGGTGCTTTCGCTGATCGAAAACATTCAGCGCGAAGATCTTAATCCTATTGAGGAAGCAAAAGCATATCAGCGTCTTACTGATGATTTCAGCCTTTCTCAGGAGACGGTTGCCGATATCGTGGGAAAGGAACGTTCGACTGTCACCAATATGCTTCGGCTGCTCAAGCTGCCAGAGCGCATCAAAGATGATCTGGCTGACGGCAAGATTTCAGCGGGACATGCCCGCGCCCTGCTGGCGTTAGAGACAATTCCGAAAATGCTTAAGCTGCACCAGGAAATAGTAGCCAGGCAGTTGTCAGTCCGTCAGGCGGAGCGATCAGTACGAAAAATGAAACTTGGCAAAGGAAAGTTCGGTGTTCCTGTCCGCCGGGAAGATATTCAGCTCACTTCTCTTAAGGAACGACTTCAGTATCTATTGGGTACGCAGGTAAAAATTGTCCGCAAGGGGAAGAAAGGACGGGTGGAAATATCCTTTTTTTCTGATCAGGATCTTGAGCGGATATTGGACATCGTGCAAGGAGGAAGCAAGACCTATGACGCGCGAATCAAGCAACAATAATATAGCGATGACCTCTGTAGACGACTATACAGCAGAAAAAATCAGAGTTCTGGACGATCCGACTGCGGTGCGCAAGCGCCCCGCCATGTATATCGGCAGCACTGGCAGCCGGGGACTGCATCACCTGGTATATGAGGTTGTAGATAACAGTGTTGATGAGGCGCTGGCAGGATTCTGTACTGAAATAAAAGTAATCATTCATATTGACAATAGCGTGACAGTCGAGGATGACGGCCGAGGAATTCCGGTTGAGATGCATCCAACCGAAGGAAAACCAGCAGCTGAGGTCGTCCTTACTGTGTTGCATGCTGGCGGCAAGTTTGACAACGAGACGTATAAAGTCTCCGGCGGCTTGCACGGAGTAGGCGTTTCGGTGGTGAACTATCTATCGGAATCTCTTGAGGTGGAGATACGACGGCATGGCAACGTTTATCATCAGGCGTATCGCCGCGGCGTCCCTCAGGGGCCACTGGAAAAAACCGGGAAAACCAAACGCTCCGGAACCAGGGTCACCTTCAAACCCGATGCGGAAATTTTCGAAGACGTTGAATTTAATTTTGACGTGCTTTCTCAGCGGCTGCGGGAACTTTCTTTTCTTAATAAAGGAATTATGATTTCCATTCTCGACGAGCGTACTGAAAAGCACCATGAATTTCAGTACAAAGGCGGAATCGTCTCATTTGTGGATCACCTCAACCGCAATAAGAAACCGATCCATCGCAAGCCGATCTATGTGCAGGCGGAAAAAGAAAATATCGATGTCGAAATCGCGCTCCAATATAACGACAGCTATGTAGAGACGATTTTTTCGTTTGCCAATACCATCAATACCTATGAAGGCGGGACCCACTTGAGCGGGTTCAAGGCAGCTCTGACCCGCACCATGAACAATTACATCACCAAGGCAAACCTGGCTAAAAACCTCAGAGTTGCACTGGACGGAACGGACTTGCGCGAAGGACTTACGGCGGTAATCAGCGTAAAACTGCCTAATCCTCAGTTTGAAGGTCAGACCAAGACTAAGCTGGGCAACAGCGAAGTAAAAGGTCTGGTAGAAAGCGTAGTTAACGAGAGGCTCGCTGTCTATCTGGAAGAGAATCCCGACACTGCCAAGAAGATCGTCGAGAAGGCTGTTGATGCGGCACGGGCTCGTGAGGCAGCTCGAAAGGCCAAGGAACTGATTCGACGCAAGAATGTAATGGAGATGAGTTCTCTTCCCGGTAAGCTCGCTGACTGCGAGGAAAAGGACCCTTCTTTGAGCGAATTGTTTCTGGTCGAGGGAGATTCTGCTGGCGGATCTGCCAAGCAGGGAAGAAATCGCCACTTTCAAGCTATTTTGCCCTTGAAAGGAAAGATCCTGAATGTGGAGAAGGCGCGTTTCGACAAGATGGTGGAAAACCAAGAGCTTATTACAATGGTCACTGCCCTTGGCACTGGAATGGGTGCGGATGACTTTGACTCAAAAAAACTCCGATACCACAACATTATCATCATGACGGATGCTGATGTCGATGGCTCTCATATCCGGACACTGCTTCTTACGTTTTTCTACCGACAGATGCGGGACTTGGTAGAAAACGGGAATCTCTTTATTGCCCAACCTCCTCTTTTCCGGGTCTCAAAAGGGAAAAAAGAAATGTACCTTAAAGATCAACGCGCCTATGAAGAATACCTCATAGTTTCCGGCACAGACGATATGGAGGTTGCGGGACGAGAAAGCACGCAAGCGATAAAAGGAACCCGGCTGGTGACCTTTGCTCGGAAAATTCTTCATTATGAGAAACTGTTGCAGCAGATGGAACGGCGCAACCATGTGCGGGGAATCCTGGAAGAAGTCGTCCAGGATACTCGATTTACGGCGAGTGTGCTCAAGGAAAAACACCAGCTCCACGATATCCTTAATGAGATAAAAGCCAGAATCGTAGCCGCCAGCACGGGGATCGCTCCTATCGAATTCGACTTGGGCATGGATTTTGAGCATGACTGTTTCAAGGTTCTGGTCTCGATTCAAGAAAATGGTCGAAGACGCAAGGTAACGATTGGTTATGACTTCCTGAGTTCTCCGGAATTTGAAGAATTGAGGCATGTAGCGCGTGAGATTCGGGCTACGGCAGCACCACCTTTCAGCATTGATGAAGACGGCAAGGCGATGGAAGTAAAGACGTATTCTCAGCTCATTGACCGTATATTCACACAGGGCAAGAAAGGCCTTGCAATTCAGCGCTATAAAGGCCTGGGGGAAATGAACCCTGAGCAGCTCTGGGAGACGACGATGAACCCGGAAACCCGTACGTTGCTGCAGGTAAAAATCGAGGATGCCGTAGAAGCAGACCTGATCTTCACCGTGCTCATGGGAGACCAGGTAGAGCCGCGACGGGAGTTCATCTATCAGAATGCGCTTGAGGTGAGTAATCTCGACATCTAAAAGGAATCTGGGCAGGGGCGGATAGCCAAAAAATGAATACCGGGGTCGAGCAGAGCCGATTGCTCGACACTTTTTTCATCAGGAGTATGACGGGATGAGCCAAAATCCTCAGAAGATACCAGTAAATATAGAAGAAGAAATGAAGCGATCCTACATGGACTATGCAATGAGCGTCATCATCGGAAGGGCGCTCCCGGACGTCCGTGACGGGCTGAAACCAGTGCATCGTCGTATTCTCTATGCGATGCACGATATGGGGAATACGTGGAATAAGCCGTATAAGAAATCCGCCCGTATCGTCGGCGATGTGATCGGTAAATATCATCCTCACGGCGATGTAGCCGTATACGATACTATTGTACGGATGGCCCAGGATTTTTCCCTTCGTTATCCACTGGTAGACGGGCAGGGCAACTTTGGTTCCATAGATGGTGATTCGCCAGCTGCAATGCGGTATACCGAAGTGCGCATGGCGGCCCTGGCCGGCGAAATGCTGCTTGATATCGACAAGGAAACAGTAGATTTTACTGCCAATTACGACGAAACGCTTGAAGAACCATCAGTGCTGCCCACACGGGTTCCCCAGCTACTGATTAATGGATCCTCAGGCATTGCTGTCGGAATGGCAACCAATATCCCGCCACACAATCTGAATGAGGTTGTTGATGCCACGATTGCGCTGATTCGAAAACCGGACAGTACGATTGATGAGCTGATGCAATACGTCCATGGCCCTGATTTTCCTTCTGCAGCTTTCATCACCGGGCCGGAAGGTATCCGCTCTGCATATGAAACCGGAAAAGGAATCATCCAGCTGCGGGCCCGTGCATTCGTAGAGCGGAAGCGAGGTGATCGGGAAAGCATTATCGTCTCCGAACTTCCTTATCAGGTAAACAAAGCAAAGCTTATCGAGCGAATTGCCGAACTTGTGCGAGACAAGAAAATAACCGGTATTTCCGATCTGCGCGATGAGTCCGACCGAGAAGGCATCCGGGTGGTGATCGAGCTAAAAAAAGATGAAATTGCACAAGTAGTTCTCAATCAGCTCTTTCAACACACTCAGATGCAACTTTCCTTTGGAATCATAATGCTGGCAATTGTGGACAATCAGCCTCGGCTTCTTACGCTTAAAGGAATGCTCGATCAGTTTATCGGTTTCCGAAGGGAAATAGTGCTGCGGCGCACAGTCTACGAGTTGCGCAAGGCTGAAGAACGCGCCCACATTCTGGAAGGATTACGAATCGCTCTGGACAACCTGGATCTGGTCATCTCACTCATTCGCGGTTCCTCCAGCCCGGCGGAGGCGGGCGAGAAGCTAAGAAACACTCTCGGTCTTACCGATCGACAGGCACAGGCTATTCTGGATATGCGGCTGCAGCGGTTAACCGCGCTGGAGCAGGACAAGATTCTCCAAGATTATGCCGAGGTACTGAAGGAGATCGAGCGATACCGGCAGATTTTGGGAAGTGATACTGTCGTAAAAGATATCATTGTGGAAGAGCTAAAGCAGATCAAGGACAAATATGGCGATGCCCGTCGCACGGAGATTGTCGGAAGGCCAGCGGAAATCAATTTAGAGGATATGATTGTGGAAGAAGATATGGTGATTTCCATTACCCACTCTGGATATATCAAGCGGAGTCCGGTAAGCCTCTACCGCAGCCAGCAGCGTGGAGGTAAGGGAATAACCGGCATGCTCACCAAGGAAGGTGACTTTGTTGAACACCTGTTCGTCGCCTCCACCCATAGCTACATTCTCTTTTTTTCCACTACCGGCCGTGTCTACTGGCTAAAGGTACACCAGATTCCAGAATCTGCCCGGGTGGCGAAGGGAAAAGCCATTGTCAATCTCCTCAATCTCACTGGAACGGAAAACATCTCCGCTTTTCTGCCGGTGAGAGAATTTGAGGAAGGCAAGTTCATCATCATGGCTACCCGCAGAGGAGTCATCAAGAAGTCGCCGCTCATGGAATACAGCAATCCCCGGAAGCTGGGCATCATCGGCATTACGATCGATGAGGGAGATGAGCTTATTGGTGCAGGGCTGACCTCTGGTTCCAATGATATTCTTCTATGTTCGGATACCGGCAAGTCTATCCGTTTTGCAGAAAAAGATGTCCGTCCAATGGGGCGGGTGACCCGAGGGGTGCGAGGCTTCGAACTCGCCAGCGGCTGTTGTGTGGTCGGGATGGGAATCGTTTCCGAGGGTAATACCATTCTCACGGTGACTGAAAACGGGTACGGCAAGAGGACCGAAGTTGCCGCGTATCGGTTTCAGGGACGCGGTGGAAGCGGGGTGATCAACATTCAAACCACACCACGTAATGGCAATGTTGTGGGAGTCAAGCAGATCACCGGTGATGAGGATGTCATTCTCATTTGCAGTCACGGTCGTATCATTCGTATGGCAAGCAGCAGTGTCCCTGTTATCGGTCGCAACACTAAGGGGGTGCGTCTTATTACCCTCGAGGAGGGCGAGAAGGTGGTCGGAGTAGCTTTGGCGCAGAAACAGGAATGATCTCGATCCAGACGACACCGTGTTTGTCACCTATGTCCCTTAACCGTGTGCTCTCCGTTCATTCATACCTATCCCCCTGCGGCTGTTACAGTATGTCCTCGAGATCGAACTGTCCTGTAAATGATCTAATGGTGACCTGGCCAAAAGGTGATTCGTTAAGTCAGCTTCACCATGGCTGAGGGAGACGAAACACAACGTCTTCCTCGTCTACCTTCACATTCAGCGCCTTCTTCTCTTTCCTGATCCTCTCCGGTCTTTAGTCCTTGCTTTTTCCCGGTCGTTCAACTTCTGACGCGCTCCTGTTTTCAACTCTGTAATCGCCGTTACCTGCTGTACGCCCAATGGCGGACCTGCAGCCAAGTGCTGGTTCAGCGGCTGGAAGGTCCAGCTTCGCAAGGAATTCGGCTTTAGCAAAAATACATACTCTGCGCGACAGGAATACCTGATTTGCCCCATTTCCTGCAACCGCAGAGAGAAAGAGTATAAAAGAAGTCCCTCCGTAAGAAAGATGGTTATGCATCTTTCATCGCACAAGAAACCGTACTGGCATGAACAAACTGTCTGCTAAACATGCTGCCGGGAAGGAGAGTAATAATGCCTGACTTTGCAAATCCATTTAGCGGAAATGTACCGGACCGAAAGATGACTCGGGAAGAACTTATCCGTGCCATACGGCTTGATATCGCTGCGGAGCTGGAAGCAGTCAATCTGTATATGGCCCAGGCGGATGTTACGGAGGATCCGCTCGCACGAAAGGTCCTGATCGATGTTGCTGATGAAGAACGCGAGCACATCGGAGAATTCCTGCATCTTGTTCAGCTTCTCACGGGCAATGAAAACGAGTTGCTTGAGCACGGCAAGCAGGAAGTTGTGGAGATGGCCGAGGAGCTGCAGGTGGAAGCCACGGGCGGTGAAGCGGTTATCGAGGAGACACCTGTGGAGACATCGTCGAGCGGTCTCACGGTCGGAAACCTGAAGAGTTGAAAAAACGCGCTCCATATAAGGAGGATGACAATGGGAGGACAGTACTTGTTTCGAGAGGATGCTCCCTGGGATGCGAAGCTATGGGTAGAGCTGGATAAGGCGGTGATTGGAGCAGCAAAGACTTTTCTCACCGGCCGCCGCTTGGTGCAGGTTGATGGCCCGTATGGTTTGGGACTGCAGAATGTAACCAAGGGAGAAGTGGAAATCGAGCCGGGTATCACGGCCGGTACCAGCCTGCCGGTCTTTCACCTGTTTCAGACCTGTAGGGTATACAAACGTGATATTGCTGCCTATGAACGAGAAGGAATCATGCCTCCCTTGGAGGAGGTAGTGCGCGCAAGCCTTGAATGTGCTCGAAGGGAAGATGACATTATATTCCACGGAAAGCAAACTGTACGCGGCCTTTTCACGATCGAAGGTGTTCGCACTATCGGACTGTCCTCATGGGATCAGGTTGGTAATGCGGCTGATGATGTTATCAAGGCGGTGACGGAACTTGACACGGCGGGTTTCCACGGTCCCTATGCGCTGGCCCTTTCGCCTCACAAGTTCAATTCGCTCTTTCGCCTCTATGACCGGGGCAACTTGAGCGAGCTTGACCATATCAGACATATCGCTACAGACAGCATTTACAAAGCGCCAATTCTGGAAAAGGGGGGAGTCCTTATCGCAACCAATCCTGGATTGACCACTCTTGTTCTGGGACAAGATCTAATGCTTGGTTTTATCGGAGTGACGCCTGAATCAGTGGAACTAGTACTATCGGAGACTTTCTCCCTGATTATCAGAGCTCCGGAAAGTATCTGCGTGCTGACGGAGTAGTTCTGCAGAGATTAGCTAACGAAAAAGAGGATTCGGGGCGAGCGAAGACGAACGAGCCTTCTTGCTCGCCGTGATTCCCGCACGTATTCTGCTGTTTCATGAACAGCGCCTACCATCCTCCTGTCTTGCCAAAATCTGACATAATGGTACTGTCGAAATATAGTCCGATCCTTCTGCAGGATTGCTTATCCGGAAGCCAACTGTGTGACTTATTCCTCTCCGACGGTCTTCGAGTTCATGCTCATCACCATCTGCTCCATATATATCGGTCCTGTTATCAGCACCAGCGTTTTTTCTTCACCACGCGGCTGCGTGACGTTCAAGCGAAGGTCAGCCTTGAAAAGGAAACAGACCTTTGGTAGGATCGTTCCTCATGTTTCACAATCACCTGATCACGGTACAGAATAAGGAACTGTCCAGCATGAAAGAGCATGCCCAAGAATTAATCCCCCCGCTCACTCTTAGCGGGGCCAGGATAATCGCCCGCGACCTGCCGCTTTGTCCAGAGATTGTGCTGTTTCTGCTTTCCGATGACTATCCCAAAGAGCCTATCGGTGGCCGAGAGGGTGATGCTGTCTTAGCCGCACCTCCCTACTGGGCATTTTGCTGGGCCAGCGGTCAAGCCTTGGCACGGCACATCCTCGATAACCCTGCTTTGGTTAGGAATAAGACCGTCCTTGATTTCGGGTCTGGGTCCGGTGTTGCCGCGCTTGCCGCAGCCAAAGCCGGGGCGCGGCGGGTGGTGGCGTGCGACCGTGATCCTTCGGCGCAACGAGCAGTGCTGGCAAACGCGGCGCTCAATAATACTGAGGTTGAGATCTGCAGTGAAATCACGATACCCCCGGAGCACGTATTTGATGTTATTCTGGCGGCTGACGTTTGTTATGATCCTCAGAACACTCATCTGTTGAGTATGCTCGCTGGCGGCAATCTGGTATTGATAGCTGACTCGCGCGTAAAAGAGTTGCCAGAGGATCGGTTTGTTCCCCTTGAACAGCTGCGGCTGAAAACTGTTCCTGATTTGTTTGAGGATGAAGAATTCAACAACATCGTAATCTACCGTTCTCATGATCCAACATCGTGATCAAGAAACCCGAAGTACAGCCATATCAGAGCGCCGCCGTCTTCAGCTTTGATGGCAGGACACCGGGCGGAGAATTCAAGTCTTATGATTATCTCGGGTCGGTTCGACGGTAAGATGAGACTCCGCTACAAATCACCGAGGAATCCACGGCAGAATTCATCCTCACAATTGTCCCAGTTGTGAAATCAGAATTAATCTCGATCGTCTGATAGAAGTATGTCCATTTCAGCATTGACCGTGACGTAACGGCACATCTACGGGCGCGATAAAAAAAGGCGGAGCTCAAGGACTCCGCCTTTTTTTATCGCGTTCTATCGACAAACAGAGGTATCAGCAAATTCGGAAGCGACCTATCTCCCTGTCGCCTTCCACCACATGTACGGCGCAGGCGATACACGGATCAAAGGAACGCACAATTCGTGCAACTTCGATCGGGTTCTTGGAGTCCGAAACCGGCGCCCCCACAAGTGCCTGTTCTACTGGCCCAGGCACTCCCTTGTCATCGCGGGGGCCGCAAAACCAGGTCGTAGGTACCACAGCCTGATAATTGGCTATCTTCTTGCCCTCAACGACTATCCAGTGACCCAGCGCACCGCGGGGAGCCTCGACAAAGCCGCCACCTTGACCGTTATCCGGTATGTCGTATGATGTGCGCGGGCTGCCGTCGACATCGAGCTCATCGAGCCAATTCCAGAGCTGCTGACAAATAAGCTTGGACTCAATGGCCCGTGCTGCATGACGACCGAGTACAGAGTACAGAGCTTTGACATCAGCATTGAACAGTGCAAGCAGCGTATCCACCTCTTTCTTGACCGCTTGGTTGCCCGACATGTAGCTGACGACCACTCTGGGTAGCGGACCCACCTCCATGGGAAGACCATTATACCGCGGGGCTTTAAGCCACGTGTATGCATCCGCTTTGTCGAAGTCAGGAGTAGTCTCTTCTTGTAAGGGATGAAGGCCGGATGGAGAACTGTACCGGGCATAGCGTACCTGCTCAGTGATGTGATCGGGGTTAAACGCTTCGGCCTTGCCGCCGGTTATGACACCGCGCTGCAGGAGAAACGTCTTATAGTCCTCATCACCTTCAAAAACACCGTACGAAAGCAGGTTGGCGAAGCCGCCGAGTCCGAAGTAGTCAGGGTACGCCTTGGCTACAGCAATCACGTCATTTATATAGACCTCATTGACAAAGGCTTCAACTTCCTTCAGGTTCTTTTTGTATTCATCGATGAGCGGCTGCGTAGGCCTCTGGGTTACACCTCCCGGTACTAGTCCGATCAGATGGGGAACCCTGCCCCCGAAGCAGGCCACCATCTTGTGGGCTTTCAGTCTGATATCGAGAGCCTTGAGGTAGTGCTGCGTGGCAGCTACGTTGAGATCGGTATCCTTGATGTAAAAATCACCTTCGTAGCGCGGCAGAAACGGCGCTGCGGTAGTAACCGCATCAGCTCTTCCCTTCTTGGTTTTTATCTCATCCTTCACCCACGCTTTCACCGCTAGCAGCTGGGGATCGCTGCCGTTGTATGTGAGGATGGCTGTGATATCCACAAAGTCAAGTGCGGCGAGATGATAGAAATGGATAATATGTGATTGGAGAAAGTTGGCGCCGAGAACGAGATTTCGCAGGATGCGTCCGTTCTTATTCGGCTTGATGCCGAACGCGGCATCGCAGCACTTACTTGAAGCGAGGCCGTGCGAGACCGGGCAAACGCCGCAGATCCGCTGAGTAATCTGATTGGCATCAACAGGGTTTCTGCCCCGGAGGATGCTTTCATAGCCTCGGAACATGTCACCGCGGCAGTGTGCCTCAGCCACCTTCCCGTCTTGAACATCCACTTCAACCGAGAGATGACCCTCAATTCTGGTGATGGGATCCAATAGTACTTTAGCCATTGATAGCACCTCCATCCTGCAGGTTGAGTACTGCATGTCGGATCTGGGGATCTTCGATACGAGCGATTTCACCGGCATCAGCGTACAGGTGTTTGTAAATACCTCTGCTTCCTGTATCAGGGAAAACCGCTTCGGTGCAGCCAATGCAGCCTGATCCGCTTCCAGTGCATGAACTTACGCCGAGCCACTTGCGTTTGGGAATGTCGCAGTTGCTATCCATGCCCAGACATCCAAGAAGATACAGGCAGCCGGGTTCGCCCCAGCGCTGTGCAAAATTTCCGGCTTTGTAGGCGGCAAGATGTTCACACTGCTCGTGTACTGTTTTTCCATAAAAGAGCCTGGGGCGATTGTATTCGTCAAGATCGGGAATGCCTTTCAAAAGAAGGTGTGAAATGGTCCCGATCATCCAGTCCGGGTGGGGAGGACAGCCAGGAACATTGATGATCTTTTTTCCCGGTAGTATGTCGGAAATCGATTTCGCCCCAGTGGGGTTGTTGCCGTCAGCACGGATTGTGGCTGCGGGAATGCCGCCGTAGGCGGAACAAGTTCCCACGGCAATAATGGCCTTAGCTTGTGAGCCCAATTTTTCAACCCACTCCTTCGCGCCGACAGGTCTGCCGTTTACCTCCCCGATGGTGCAGCACCAGTCAGACCGAGTTGGGACTGATCCTTCAACAATCAGCACAAAGTCCTTCCGCTGCTTCTCAACCGCCTCTTCCAGCACCCGGATCGCGACGTCTCCAGTGCCGCCCATCAGCGTCTGATGGTAATTGAGGCTGATGACCTGAGTAATGACTGAGGCAATATCAGGATCAATGCTGTTGAGCAGAGAAACAGAACAGCCAGAACATGACTGCGCCTGCAGCCAGATGACTGCCGTTCTCTCAGCAGCTTGCGCCAACGCTTTCTGGAATCCCTGGAGCAGTACACTCGGAAAACTCAGCGCGGCTGCTGTGCCGCCCATCAGTTTCAAGAAATCTCTTCTGCTCAGAGTCATTCTTTATCTCCTTTATGCAGTATGGAGTGCAGTATCCAACACGACTTTGACCGCTTTCGGTACGGCCTTTTCAACTTGCTCCGAAAGACGGATCGCGGTGGTGGTAATATCAGCCGGCACGATGCCGACAATTTCTATCTCTGGGCGCTTCCCCATCAAGTCAAGAACATGAATAACGTCTGCTAGTCCAACATCATGAAGAGAAATCCGATTTGAGGAGCACCGTATGTGTTGAGCACTAAAGCGGTACACGCTTCCGGGATAATCGTCAGTGTTAAGGGCATCAATAATGACGACTCTGTCTTTTTCTTGCATCAGCGGAATAAGATCGAAACCCGCTGTACCGCCATCAGCGACCTCAACCTCTTCGGGAAGGTCAATTCCTGACTCCATGATAGCATTGGCAATATGAACACCAACCCCATCATCGCTTTGCAGGATATTCCCGATGCCTAAAATTAGGACCTTCTTCATTGCCCTTCGTTCGTCCCAGTCTGGTGACACTGCGCGCAGTCCTGCGGTCCTTGCTGCTTTTCTTCGTGGCAGCCGATACACATGGCGTGCATAGTATCGAGGCCTGCTTCTCCCCTGTGGCACTGGGCGCACTGTTTGATCCGATCATCATTGCCTTTTTTGTGATGACAGACAATACACTGAACACCGGCACGTTCATGCTTCTGGTGCGACATTTTTACCGGCGTCGCCAGGTCTTCTGTTCTGGTGATGCCGTTTTTCAGATCGTCCTGCGTGACAAAAGCATTGACGTCAGTGATAGTCACAATATCGACATCAATCAGGTCTTCATCAGAGGCAGGCGGGGTAACCGGGCTGGTTTGAGTTTTCCCGGCTGCAAGCATAACCATGAGCACTAATACAGGAGCCAATACTGCGGACCAGAAAAACCTATTCGCTTTCAATATCATCCCTCCTGAAGAAAATTGTTGAACTTCTTTCT
>JAGOGO010000198.1 GCA_017996625.1 Deltaproteobacteria bacterium
CGAAAGCCTGTCGAATCTTTCGGCCCCACTCGCCTCGAATGGGAATGTTCTGAAGGTTAGGATCGCTGCTGCTCAGACGACCCGTGGCAGTGATCGTTTGGTTGAAGGTAGTGTGGATTCTTCCTGTTCTGGGATCGATGAGATTAGGCAGTACATCGATGTAGGTGGACTTTAACTTGGCAAACCGACGATACTCTAAGATAAGAGAAGGCAGTTCATGTACATGAGCCAGGCTCATCAAGACGTCCACACTGGTGGAGTAACCGTTTTTGCCCTTCGAGCCTACGGGAAGTTTCAGCTTGTCGAAAAGAATGGCAGCAAGCTGCTGGGGTGAGTTAATGTTGAACTTTTCACCGGCCACGCTGTGAATCTGCTGTTCGAGATTCTGGACGAGGATGTCAAGTTCCTTCGATATCTCTCGGAGCGTTGCAGTATCTATCTTTACTCCCGTCAGTTCCATGGCCGCCAGAATGCGAACCAGCGGCATCTCGATAGTATCATACAGCTTCTTTAAATGACTCTGTTCAAGGCGGGGAATGAGTATCTGTGCCAGATGTCCTACTGCATCGGCCTGCTGACAGAAAAATTGCCAGGCGGGCTTGGAAGATTGCTGATCGGTAAGGCGCTTTTTCCCTGTCAGTAGCCGGGCGCTTGAATCAGCGAGTTCCTCGTGCAGGTACTCTACCGCAAGATCGTCGAGGCTATGTTTGCGTCGTGACGGGTTCAGAAGATAGGAAGCAATCATGGTGTCAGCATCAATGCCTTTGAGCTCAACGCCGTGTTTTTGCAGCGTGACGCAGTCAGCCTTGAGATCATGCCCTGCTTTCCTCTGGTCTTCATCCTGAAGCAGGTTCTTTACGATTTCAAAGTTCGGATTGGTGGTGCTGTCAGGATCGAGGGAAATGTAGGCTGCCTGGTGGGGCATGAAGGAAATGGCTAGTCCTCTGATAGCGGCCTGGTGTGGCGAGCCGGCAGTGCAGTCGAGAACAAAGGCGAACGATCGTGATTGAATAAGGCGCTCGCGAAGCTGATTAAGGTCATCCTGGCTTTCAATGAGAGAATACGTCTTGGGTGGGGCGGTTCCCGCAGGGATGAAGGTGTGTAGAAACCGGGTAAACTCAAGCTCGCGGAAAAGCGGTTCAAGAATGGAGAGATCCGGTCCGGTAACCCTGAATTGTTCGAGATCGAATGCAAGAGGAAGATCGGCCTGGATGGTAGCCAACTCTTTACTGATCCGTGCGCTTTCATATCCGTGCACCAGCTTGTTGCGTACACTGGTTGATGGTACTTCGTCCAGGTGCTCATAGAGATTTTCCACTGTAGTGAACTGCTGAACGAGCTTGGCCGCGGTCTTGCGCCCGATTCCGGGTACCCCAGGGATATTGTCACTGGCATCGCCGGCGAGCCCCAGGACATCGACAACATGCTTCGGACCGACCCCGAACACTTCTTCCACTTCTTTGATTCCGGTAACGCTGCTCGTGCGCGGATCGAGGATTGTGACATGAGGGGCTACGAGCTGGCAGAAATCTTTATCGCCAGAAACAATCACCACCGTGATCCCCTGGCTGCGAGCTTGTTTGGTCAACGTACCAATAACATCATCTGCTTCGCATCCGACACATTCCACAGAATGGACATTAAAGCCGGCAACGATTTTCTTCAGGTACGGCAACTGCATGACAAGATCATCAGGCATACCGATACGGTGAGCTTTGTATTCTTCGTACAGGTCGTGACGAAACGTGGGTCCTTTTGAATCATAGACCATGCCAAGATAGACAGGATGGTGGTCCTGAAACAGCTTGATCAGCATCGCTGTAAATCCATAAATGGCATTAGTCGGGAAGCCCTTTGATGTGGAGAGACTCCGGATGGCATAATAAGCACGGTAGATATTGGCACTGCCATCGACGAGAAAGAGGGTTTCTGATTTGAGAGCGTTCATAGCACTGGTACATGGGTTGCGCGATATGAGATATGAGATTTGCGATGTGGGACGTGCGATCTGCGATGGGAGACAGGGGTAATGCGATATGGAATATGCGATATGAGAACTGTTTTTACACTACTCGTTATCGCACATCTCATAACGCACATCAAATTTCACATGACGCACATCCCATCACGCATTTTCTCACCTAGCACATCGCGTATCCTCAATCGTGAATCGTGAATGTTAAATTTGAACCTGGAGTCCGCATCGTGCTGGTCGATGGTTACCGGTGCATGATCAAGGTCGGAACATTTTCATTTTTGGCAAGTCGATCAGCTACCAGAGCGGCGTCGTCTCGCGTACTATATGATCCGATCATCACTCGGTACCAGTCACCCTTATCCGGGAGGTTCACCAGTGTTGTTGATGCCGGATAACCTTTTTGTATAAGCTGCTGCTTGAGTTCCTCAGCACGTGATTCTATCTTGAAAGAACCGACATGGATTGCGTACGATCCCTGCGTTGACGGCTCAGGCAGCGACGATGGTAGATCAGTCGCCGAAGACGAGCCTATGGAACCTGTTTCAGCAGGAATCAGCTGCTGCGTCTTTTCCTCGCTGGGCGAAGGACTCTGGGGCTGGGAAGTTGGAGGTTCGGTCGCGGATTCGGGTAGAGGTGCGGGAACCAGCGCTCCATTTTGTCTTGGTCCGGTCTCGTTGGCCGGCATTGATTCACTTTGCGGCATCAGTCCTGGCGTCGAGGAATTTTCGTTGACAGGGGCAGCTGTGGCCGGTGCCGGAGACCCTCCCGGTGAAGCATGCTCTGATGGAGCAACACTGGCATGAGGTGATACAGTAGTAGAGGTTACGTCCAGTTGAATCGTCTGTTTTTCATCAGAGGAAAAGAAGAAATAACCCGCTGCTGCCATGACTACGATACCCAATAACATCAGCAGACTGGTACGGGCCTTGTGCTCAGGTGCTGCAGAATCCTTTCCGGAAGCATTATCTGAGGACGCTGCCAGAACAGCAGGATCGTCTTCCGGCTGGCGTTTTTCGGCAATGGGAAAGGAAAAATCATCAGAATCGGTCTGAATCCCTGTCTCATCCATTTCCTGGCCGATGAGGTCCTGGTCAATGGCCACGGTCGCAGGTCCATCCCAGTTAATCTGCTGATTGTCATTTTTGAGTGGGTCCTTGCCAGTGCTTTTCTCAGTCTGTGCACAGGTGGTCTGTTGGGGTGACTTAATCAACTCATTCGTGTCTTCATCGACTTCCATTGGTCCATCGCAGAGTGGGCACTGATCAACGTATTCTTCTGAGTGCAGATTGCATCTGGGGCAGTACATTGTTCCTTTTCCTTTGTGCGAATGTGATGGTGATTACTTATGGTTTTACCTTACCGCTAAAAGGATACAAGGTCAATAAGGCAGACGGTTCGGGGTCGTGTGGCGCCGGAATTAAACCCGGCATGGGAATGGAAATGCCGTAGGTTCCTGAGACCGAGACAGTGAACAGTTCTGATGTAACCCATGATTCGTGCTGACCTGATGCCTGATAGCTGATGCATACACCCTTTGAGGGGATACCAGCCATGGCCGTTTCGTCAGATTGTTCTTGTATGAAGCCGAGATGCCACGTAAACTTTATACTATAGGTAATCACGGATAAACGCAAGCCCGTGATTTTTCTTTTTTGGTGCAGAATGAAAAAAGAAGCTCTGACTACCCGCTCTGAGAGCGATCAGCACATACGGGAACGACTCCTGGAAGTGATTTCCGAATATCAGGTGAGATTCCAGGCAATGCAAGGCCTGGGGACAAAAATAGTAAATCCTTTTAGTTCCTTAGGCGAAGTGGTCAAGAAGTATGTCAATCCTCTTTCGCTTTTTCTCAATGATATTCGAGAGCAGATAGAAAAAAATCAGATCACGTATGTCGAGGCGCTGGAAAAAGTAGTGTTCTTTTCGCGTCGAACCCGTTTTCGGGATGAGATTATTGCGGCGGTGCGAGAGCTGGAGCAGATCGAAAAAGATAAACCATACTTTCTCTATGCCCTCCATTATATGGTGGATGAACAGGGTGCAAGAGATCGAGCAGATGTCCTTCGGCAAACTCACCGGGAGTTAATGCAGCTTAACAAAAAGTATCAGAGACAGCTCGGACTCAGTATTGGAATGGATGTAATCCCCTGGCGCATACGGTTTATCCAGTCCGACACCCTACCTACAGAAGG
Source organism: Deltaproteobacteria bacterium (assembly GCA_017996625.1). GTDB lineage: Bacteria > Desulfobacterota > WTBG01 > JAGOGO01 > JAGOGO01 > JAGOGO01. The sequence goes on from JAGOGO010000198.1 coordinate 4,171, forward strand.
AACCTACCTGCGGCCCAATGCTCTTCAGATGAATGGATTCAGAAACGTGATAATTAATCTGAGTCACGCCTTTAT
>JAGOGO010000199.1 GCA_017996625.1 Deltaproteobacteria bacterium
GTATCACCGCAGTACCACCGCACAGAAGCGGTACAAAAAGATCACGGAGGCTGACGTCGAAGCTCACGGGCGCCAGCTGGCTGACGCGTACCGAATTATCGAGATCGAATTCGGTGATTTCCCACTGGATAAAGTGCCTCAAGCCGGCGGCGCTGCCCAGAATTGCTTTGGGCTCACCGGTAGAGCCTGACGTACACATGATATAACAGCCCTGATCCGGTTCAGAACTTCCGGTCGGGAGGGATACTGCTGATTTAATGCGATTCGAAGTGATGTCCTTTAAGCTGGCCATGGTGAGACAGGAATGGTGGAAGTTCTGGCTGAGCGCATCGGATAACCTGATAAAACTGGAATGCCTGTCGCTAAACAGCTTGGCAGAAAGATCCTCTGCACGGGATTCAGAGGTGATAAGGATTTCGGGGGTGGTCTTGCCGAGAATGCTCTTTAAGCGGTCAGAAGGAAAACTGGTATTCAGAGGCAGGAAAATGCCTCCTGATGCAAGGACAGCAAGCATGGTGGCAATGTACTCAGGTGACCCATCGAGATATACACCTGCAACTGACCCCCTGGTGAAGTCTGCTTGTCCGAGCCGAGCTGACAAGCTTAACGCCGCATCAATAAGACAAGAATAGGTCAGCCGGATATCCTTCTGTTCAACAGCAATCTTTTCCGGAAATTGATGCGCCACCTGGCGGATATAATCGAACAACATATCTTTCATTGTCTAGCTTCTCACATATGGTTGATGGGCTGGCGCATAGTATCAGCTCCCGGCTCTTCGATCACGCTTGCCAGCAACAGTAGGGATGCGTGCTGATACCCATTTGGCAGGCACCTTTTGCTCGTGCTCACGCGGTCTCGACCGCAAGGGCGGCGACTGCCTGGGGCGATATTGCCAGCGACCACAAAGACCATCGCAGGGCGGAATCAGTATCTCCCTGAATACTTACTACCCGGACCGGTTCATCCGGTTCAATGCTCACCTCAACAGCGCTCAGACCCAGGGAAAGACCGCAGCCCAGTGCTTTCAGCACAGCTTCTTTACGTGTCCAGCACTGAAAAAAAGCATGCGCACGTTCTGACTGCGGGAAAGAGCGCAATGCGCTGTTTTCACGGGATGTGAAAAAGTTCTGGGCGAGACGATCACATCCCGTAAGATCATGAACATGCTCAACATCAATGCCAACGCGGCGGTTTTTTGAGAATGCCATCAGAAAAAGATTCCCTGAGTGACTGATAGTAAACTGAACATGTGCATTTTTATACTGTCCTGCAATGTCTGGCTTGCCCCATTTTCCATAGGTCAGTTTAATCATGCCGGGTTCTGTAGCGAGATAGAGCCCCAGGAGAATTTTCAGCGTCGATCGTCGGGCAATGAACGCCCTTCGATCTTTTTCAAAATGAAATCGGTATGCTCTGCTGATCTCTTCAGAACCGAGAAGACCGCTGAGCGGGCATAGCCCATTATCGACTGTATCAACAGATCCGAACCAAACCTCGACGCTGTCGTCATGAAGCGGGTGAACAAGAGACATTTCGCGCGGAGGAATGGTCAGGCTTCTGGTGTTTATTGAAATCATTGTCGTGCGACGGTCAACTTTCCATGCTTCTGAATAACAATGGTTACTCAGGCAGTATAAAGCACCTTATGCAACATATCGGTAAAATAACGTGCCAAGTGCTCTTAGGAAAAAGAGCGGACATCTTCTAAAGACTACCTCGGCGAAATGCTGGTAGACCGCAGCTTCTTCGGGTCTTACCAATTCCTTTCTGACATCATAGGTGTAGTAGCAGATCTTTTGAATCGTGCAGCCCCATCCATTCTTAAACTGCAGGAGGCCGACATTGGTTGCCTCGGTTCTGCCAAGATGCAAAGAGGCGTACCCCCGGGTTGCGTAGTACTTAATAATTTCCCAGACGATGAGGTTGTTGGCTCGCAGATGCTGATATGCAAAGTCAGAGGCTGCGTATTTGTAATAGATATGCCTGCCGAAGTGAAGGCAGATAGCGCCCCCGACACAGTGCCCTTCATAATGGGCGGTGAAAACTAACCCCTGGTCTTGAGAAATAAGATGACGCTGAATGTTTTTGAAAAAGTGCCAGGGCTGCGGCGGCGCCCCGTGCTTCCTCCTGGTAAGGCAATGCAGGCGATAAAACTCTTTCAAGGAATCACAGGAATCATTGACTCTGACAGTAATGCCGTAGTTGATGGCATGCTTTATATTTCGTTTGGTGCTCCCTCTGAGTTTGAGGAAGTGCTCGTGAACATCAGATGACAACGCAAGAAGGTGACCGTAATACAGGCAAGAGGGAGAAGCATTGCTGAATAGATTTCTGCCTCCGCGAACCTCTAGGTATTTCCAGCCGTGCTCCCTGGCATATCTGATCAATTCTGGAATTATCGAAGAATAGTGTGCACCGTTGAGGAGAAGCGGTTCGCAGCAATCCGTGAATGGCAGACAAATGCCCCGACGGCCGGCAGGAAACAGGCCGGTCTCCATCAATGGTACCAGCGCGACCGGCCGGCTCTCGTTGCTCATGAGAATGTAGCAGGGTGTAAGACCGTATGAATCGTGAAGAACGCGGGCCCATGCCGATGAGTGAAAAGCAGAATGATGTTCCGCTGAAAGCACCAGCGTGTCCCAGTCCGAACTCGTAAGTGGATTCATAACCCGTAGTGTCAGTGGCATTCTCTCTGAACCCTTATCACGCGCTGTTCCGGCTTGCGGCTAACTCGCTTCGGACAGACTCATCAGTGATACGATCGTTGTCGGCAACAAACCGGCTGATGTTTTCGGCAACGTATTCAATCTGTGCGCGAGTCAGCTCAGGGAACATTGGAAGTGAAACGAATTCATCCGCACATCGTTCGGCAACGGGAAAGGACCCCCGGTGGTATCCGAGAAACTGGTACGCTTCGGTTAGATGAATCGGGACCGGATAGTGGATCCCGCTGGAAATCCCGGCTTCTGATAACGCCCGCATGAGGAGTTCGCGACGGCGAACCCGAATGACATAAAGATGATAGACATGTTTTGCGTAATCTGCCTCTACCGGAAGGATAAGACTCCCATTGGCACAGTCGCTGAGAAGATCAGAATAACAGGTGGCGTTTTTGCGACGGGCGCGATTCCACTCGGGAAGATGGCGGAGCTTAACGCTCAAAATCGCAGCCTGAAATCCATCCATACGAGAATTCCAGCCGATAGCGCCATGGAGGTATTTCTGCGACTGACCATGGTCACGCAGCCTCTTGACTTTCTCAGCAACCTCGCTGTCGTTGGTTACCACTGCGCCAGCTTCTCCGTAAGCTCCAAGATTCTTCCCGGGATAGAAGCTGAAACATCCCGCTACACCCAGCGATCCCGCAGTCCAGCCCTTGTATTCTGATCCATGTGCCTGGCACGCATCTTCGACGATAAAGAGCCCGTATTCGGCTGCAATGTCGCGGATTGGATCCATGTCGGCAGTCTGTCCGAAAAGGTGAACAGGGATAACAGCTTTGACGCGAGATTGTGAAGAACCATCGTGCGATCTGGACCACAGGTACTCGCTGAGTTTCTCGGGATCCATAGTATAGGTTTGTTCATCGATATCGACAAAAACTGGCTTTGCTCCGGCAAAGGAAATCGCTTCGGTGGTAGCGATGAAAGTGCTCGGGACAGTGATAACCTCGTCGCCAGGTCCTAGGCCAAGCGCTAGGAGTGTAAGCCAGAGGGCTTCGGTTCCGCTGCCGACGCCGACTGCATGACGACAACGGCAAAAGGCAGCAAATTCGGATTCGAAAGTCTCGACGAAGGGCCCTCCGGCAAAGGCTGTCCGGTCGAGCACCTGATGAAGAGCCGAATCGATTTCGCTGCGCAGCGACAGATACTGCGTTTTTAAGTCAAGAAATGGAACGGTCATGGTCTTTGGTTGCATACAGGGTACCTCATGGATAGAGGGTTCAAAGTATTGGTCTTTTATGTCTTGTATGACCTATACTGAACCGTCGTGTTTAGAATCGTGTTCAGCGGCAGTTCCTGACAGTATTCGTAATGGTCGGGCTGGATTGCCCGCCACTATCGTGTGAGGAGCAACATCCTCAACGACCATACTTCCAGCTCCAACAATGGAGCCTTCTCCGACTGTAACGCCACACATCAGCGTAGCACTCGACCCTATTGAGCAGCCTCGTTTGATTACAGTTGGTATGCAGGTCCAGTCTTGTTCCGACTGAAGCTTTCCGTCGGCCGTAGTGG
>JAGOGO010000041.1 GCA_017996625.1 Deltaproteobacteria bacterium
AACCGGGTGGCGAAGAAATGGACGAGGCCGATTCGGGACTGGAAAGCCGCCCTCAATCAGTTCGTCATCCTGTTCGGTGACAGGGTGCCGGTATGAATATCAGTTACACAGTTAACTTGACACCCCCAGGTTTCCAGTTCCTTGGCGATTTCAGAATTCCATTTTGCTCCCTTCTCAATGTCATCGGGAGAGAAGTAAGGTTTGACGTACTGCAACGTGGCTGGGAGCCAATTACGCAAAGCTTCTCCGAGCTTTCGGCTCAAGTCTCCGCTCCAACTGATGAATACCTTTGTGGCCATGTTTACTCCTCCTTTCGTGATAGTCGCCTAACAATGTTTATACAGCCTGTATAAACCCGCTCAAAACCCATCCGTGATATTCCGTAGCTCATCGACTTTCATTACTCAGATCCTTCAAAACATCAGACACCTCCGCCGTTTATTATGGCAACAGGTGTCTGCAATAGTGCTTATCTATGTCTTTGCTCTCTCTTTCCACAACTCCTCCCGCTTCTCTCCTGGCAGATGATATACAGTCGGATTTACACCATGTCGCTTGGTAACTGGAGGTAGGAAATTTGATCGTAAATGAAATGAAGAGGCTTTGTCAAATGGATTCTCTGAGATTATGGCAAGGTTTCGCAGCCTTGTGGTAAGGGGGCAGGAAAGATTCTTCACCTGACGGGCGCGGCCAAATAGGAGATCGGTGGTGCTTTTTTAAGGTCTTATATCGTGCTGCACTATCGCAGCCCGATTCCTCTCTTTAAATAACGATTCCAGAAGCGAAGCCGTTTTGTCGGCTCAATACCAAAACACTCGCTTATCATTTAGAGCGAACTCTAAAAAAGTCTTGACTTTTTTAGAGTTCGCTCTAAAAATATCCGTATGATTGAGCGTACGGTCCTTCCTATTATCGCTGAAGTGGTTGAGCAGTTCAACAAGATAGTCTTTATCAGCGGCCCGCGGCAGTCCGGGAAAACAACGCTGGCAAAGATGTACCAGAAGCATTTCGACCAGAGTCTCTATGTTAATTGGGATATCCTTCCCCATCAGAAAAAAATCCTCACCGAGCCTTACTTCTTTGAAAAGCAGAATCGCGACCCTCACAAACCTTTTCTGCTCATTTTTGATGAGATCCACAAATATCAGCGATGGAAGAACTACCTGAAAGGTGCTTACGATGCCTACCAGGATGAATTCCGCTTTTTCGTTACCGGCAGCGGTCGGCTTGATCTTTTTAAAAAAGGCGGAGACAGTTTGTTTGGCCGGTACTTCAGCGTGCCCTTGTTCCCGTTGAGTCTTGGCGAGTTGCGGGGCAAGCTCACCACTCTCGCTGAATTCAGAAAATCGCTTGAAGATCCACCTGCTTCTTCCAAGGAAAGCAGCAGCAACTACGACAGGCTGTTCCATTTCAGCGGATTTCCCGAGCCGTATGTGCGGGGCACAAAAGAATTCTATTACCGCTGGTTCTCAGAACGGAAAACCCTCCTGGTGCGCCAGGAGATCAGAGATGCCAGCGCTATCCGCGAAATCTCTCTTCTGGAACACCTTGCTCACCTCATTCCGGAGCGGATCGGGAATCCCCTTTCATTGAATGGTCTCAAGGAGGATATCGGCGTTGCCTTTGAAACCATTCGAAGTTGGTTATTGCTGCTCGAGCAGTTCTATTACCTGTTCCGCCTTAGTCCTTTCACCGGAAGGCTTACACGCACGCTCCGCAAGGAAACAAAAGCCTATCTTTTCGACTGGGTTGAAATAGATAATGAGGCACTGCGCTTTGAAAACCTTGTTGCCTTCCATTTACTCAAGGCAGTGAAGATTTGGAAATCTATGGGACAGCCAACTATCGAGCTTAACTACCTTCGCGATAAAGAAAAGCGCGAGGTGGACTTTGTTCTGTCGGAAAAAGGAAAGCCGTTCTGTTTGATCGAATGCAAAGATTCTGATGACGACCTTGCCCCTAGTCTTCTTCATTTCCAGAAGAAACTTGAAGTACCTTATGCGGTGCAGCTGATGCACAGCCCCGGAATCTGCAAGAAGATGCGTCGGGAAGGATCGATACAGTGGGTCATCTCGGCAGACCGTTGGCTCACGGCCCTTCCGTAGGGAATCGCCAGTCTCAACGAGACGGGCATAGTATGTCGTTATTGCCGATCAATCAACTCCTTCCCCAATCGATGCGCCTTCTCCCTGGTTTTTTCCCCCAGATCCCGCGTTGACTGCTTCGCAGCAAGACCAATAAAGAGCACGCCGACTGTGCGAGCGCCCAGCAAGCTGGCTGAGGTCTTCAACAGAGCGACGACGCTGGTTGACAGACGGGCTAGAAAGGAAGGTGCTGCGGAGGAGACGACCACAACCGCACGCTTGTCTTTGCGGTTGCTTCGCGGCTTCGGCGCATTCGCTCCCCAGGGCCAGTAGCTAAAACAAATCAGCCGTTCAATGAACCGCTTCATAACTGCGGTTACCGTACCGAAGTTCACAGGCGAAGCGAGCACGATCGCATCCGCATGACCGATCTGCTCCAGGATGCCGCCCATATCGTCGAGAATGCAACATTGTCCTCGACGCTCTCCTTTCTCTTGCGTACATGTACGGCAATTCCTGCAAAACTCGATCTGCTTATCGATCAGGTAGATTTTTATTGCCTCGGCGCCACCTTCGCGAGCGGAAGCAAGAATCTCATCGACGGCTTTGTCGATGATTCCGCCTTTTCGATAGGTGCCGGTGATTGCTACCACCCGTATGCGGTCATCCAATGCACTCTCCTTACAGTGGGTGATCTCTTGATTACTTTTGATTTATAATTTTTCAGGGATAGCCTATCCCTTCGGGTGCATCCGGATCGGCCACGCAGTTAAACAGCGATTGCAGCCGCGTGGGATTGCCGGCCTGGCACTTCGGGCAACGCAGCTCGATTGGTTCTTGGCAGTCCAGGTGCACGATCTCAAATATCTCCTTGCACTGGCTGCACTCGCACACATTGATGAGCACGCCTCTTCCCCTGTCTTTCGCAACTCACTGTGGTTAAGGGATTTCTTTTGGAGGGGTTTTGCTGAAGACCTTCAGCAGGGAGGCTTTTCAGAGTCAGGTTCCGGTGAGTGCAGTTGCGATCAAGGCCGCTCCGAGTAATCCGGCGCCCCACTTCAGCCAGCCTTCGATCCAGATCATGGATACCAGAAGACCGGCGCCCAGCACCGCCCGCAGTATTGCTTCATTCTTGCCGACGTTTCGTGCAATGTGCATCGAACTGCCCTCCCACAGAGATAGTGATTATGGTAAGACAGATGGATGGTGCGCATGACGCACCCTTACCTGAATCAGTATCCGGTATTTCCTCCCAGGGTACTCCGTTTTTTGATAAAAGCCAAGCTGAAGCAGTAAAAGCAGTGAGGAGTGAGGAGAAATGGCCTCTGGGCAGCCCGAGATTGCTTTGTCGCTTATGCTCCCGGTGAGGACAAGGAGAAGGAAAAAGATTGGAAAGCGTCTAATGAGGCAAGAATTAATAGGTAGCAACGTTGCAAGAAGTTGTAGACCCTTCGACTTTGCTCAGGGTGACATACGCTTGACTCAGAGTGGCAAGATCAGACTAGGTTGGCATTCCTGGCGTGGAGTAGGATTTGCGATGTCTTTGGGTCTCGGAAGAGCGGATTCATCGCGATGCAAGGCAATAACCTATCCGCCGGCGGCGAATTTCATGACTGGCGTGATCGTCACCCGGTCTCCGGTCCTGAGGCAGATGTTCAGATGGAATCCTTGTCTGAGCTGCCGTTTATTGAGCCATATGGTATATTCAGGTCGGACTGCGCCGTCTTCCTGCACCAGATCGTCGTAAAGCGTCTTTCCATCGAGGTCGACGATCTGTTTGAGGAAATCGACCAGAGTCTTGCCATGAAAAAGCAATGTCTTTTCCTCCCAGCCCAATATATCCCGGATGGTCGCCATGGCAATAATGATGATTTCCTTGGGGACAGGCGAAGAGACGGCGGGGTCTGCAGTGATGGATTGTTTTATATCTTTGTTCATGGTTGAGGACTATACCCGATCTTTGCTCCGTTGACAAGTAGGGTGGAATTTGAGCTCAGGAGGGCAGGCGCAAGGCTGTTTCTACGCCGTTTTTAACTTTCGCTCATAGCTCCGCTGCTCTATGCTCTTCGCTCCAAGCTTCCGTTATTGCGTTGCACGGCAAAAGCGGGTATAGTTCTTCTTCCTTTTCCCAGGAATTTCGTACCGGAATGCTGGTACAACATGCTTGTGCACTTGCTTTATGAATATTACCATCATTATAACGTGTTTACTGATCATTGTCGCACGGATCGTGGATGTTTCGCTCGGAACCCTGCGCACCGCCTTCATCGTTCAGGGCCGCAGAAGCATAGCCTTCCTGATCGGCTTCGTTGAGGTGCTTATTTGGATAACTATTGTCTCCAAAGTTATCACCAACCTCCACCAGCCGGTGTACGCGGTGTCCTATGCCTTTGGATTCGGTCTGGGAACGTTTGTCGGTATTTCAGTGGAAGCATGGATGGCCAAAGGACAGCAGGTCATCCGCATATTCACCCGCCGGGGTGCAGTTATTGCAGAGTGCCTGCGCTCTCACGGCTTTGTAGTGACGCAGTTCGAGGGGGTCGGCAAGGAAGGACCCATCACCATGCTTTTTCTGGAGACTATGCGCAAACAGGTGCCTCAGATTATTTCCTTCATCACGAAGGAAGATCCTGATGTATTCTATATCGTCGACACCGTGCGTCACAGTTCCGGCAGAAGACGTCGGTACCGGAATCATACGGTTAAGTAAAGAAGCTGCTCTTCTTCCTCGGAGAAGCGATTTTTTTCCGATGCTGTCAGAATTTAATAATAAACAGTTGGTATGATCACTAAACACACACCCGATAAAACTGCGGCACTGATTGTCGCTGTCTTCTCCTCCTTCCTTGCTCCATTCATGGGCTCGTCGGTGAATGTAGCACTTCCGATCATTGGAAAAGAATTTGCCATGGACGCGATTCTGTTGAGCTGGATCACTACTGCGTATCTGCTGGCTGCATCTGCGCTGCTGGTGCCATTCGGCCGTCTTGCTGACATTCACGGAAGGAAAAAGATTTTTACCATTGGTATCTGGATTTTTTCTATCGGCGCGGTGCTTACCGCTTTTGCCGATTCCAGTACGCAGCTCATCCTCTGCCGGATCTTTCAGGGTATCGGCAGCGCAATGATTTTCAGTACTGGTTTGGCAATCCTAACCTCGGTCTTTCCGCCTCACGAGCGCGGAAAAGTGCTTGGCATCAATATCGGCTCGGTGTATCTCGGCCTTCTCCTGGGGCCTTTTTTCGGTGGACTGCTTACCGAGCACTTGGGCTGGCGCAGCCTGTTCGTTGCGACTCTTCCACTCAGCATAGTGGTCATCCTGCTGCTTCTTTCGAAAGAAATGAAGGGTGACTGGGCGGAGGCGAAAGGAGAACGTTTTGACATCACGGGCTCAGTCATTTATGTGACCGCCATTGTCGCACTTATGTCAGGATTTTCCGAGCTGCCTGAAACGAGAGGAGCCTTGCTGCTCCTCGCGGGCATCATCGGGATCGCACTTTTCCTGATTCTGGAGTCCCGTATCTCCAGCCCGGTTCTTTCCCTGACGATCTTCAGGAACAACCGAACCTTCACTTTTTCCAACGCTGCTGCCTTCATCAATTACAGCGCCACCTTTGCTTCCGGTTTTCTCCTCAGCCTGTATCTTCAATACATCAAGGCAATGAGCCCGCAGCAGGCAGGCACCGTCCTCATGGCCGCACCGGCGATCATGGCCTTTATCTCTCCCTTTGCCGGACGGCTGTCTGATCGAATCGAGCCGCGAGCGGTCGCGACCGCAGGCATGTCGCTCAATGTCGTTGGCCTGATGCTCTATGCGCTTCTTAATGAATCCTCCTCCGCCACATTCATTATATTCTCTCTGCTTCTGAATGGATTAGGATTTGGATTGTTTTCGTCGCCTAATACTAATGCTATCATGGGCTCGGTAGACTCTGCGTACCTGGGGGTGGCCTCGGGTACGAATGCTACGATGCGGGCTACCGGCATGGTATTCAGCATGGGTATTGCCATGCTCATCTTTGCACTCTATATCGGCAGAGTCGAGATTACCCCGGAGAGTTATCCGGAATTTCTCGTGAGCATGCGCATCATTTTCGTCATATTCACGATCTTATGCGCGATCGGATCGGTTGCCTCGTTTGCGGGAAGAAGAAAACACTAAGGAGCAGCATATGGAAAAGATCCATCTCACTCCCGATGATCTTCAGCAGCTGTCTTTACTGGGCATCAGTGAAGAGCAGGTGCGTGCACAGATCTCTATTTTTCAGGAAGGCACGCACTTCCTCACACTGGATCGGCCCTGCACGATCGGAGATGGCATTGTTATTGTACCGGGAAGTGCAATGAACAATTTTCTCGAACAACAGTACCGAGCCAGCCAGGCTGGACGGTGCACCAAGTTCGTTCCGGCCTCCGGTGCTGCCACCCGCATGTTTCAGAGTCTGCTGTGGTTTCGGAACGAGCAATGTAGCTGCCGGCGTGAAGACGCAGTCTGCCTGGCAGATTCTGGACCCTCGGTGGCTCGAGAGATACTAATGTTTATGGATCGGATTGGCGACTTCCCTTTTCTTGGTGAACTTCGATCGTGCATGAAACAACACGGACTGGATGCGGATGCACTCATAGGCGACGGTGAGTTTTCGCAGATCGTCGACTACCTGCTTGCCGATTTTGGTCTTTCTTATGCTTCGTATCCCAAGGCGCTGCTTGCGTTCCACCGTTACCCGGATACGGTCCGAACTGCCTTGGAAGAACATCTGGTGGAAGCCGTCCACTATGTTCGAGATGCTGGCAACCGCTGCCGCGTTCATTTTACCGCCTCACCGGAGCACGAGGCTGCTTTCCGCCGCAGCATCGACGTTCTTAAGCCGATTTATGAAGAGATGTTTCAGGTGTGTTATGAAGTTGCCCTTACGTTTCAGCAGCCCCGCACTGACACAATCGCCGTCGATCTGAACAACCAGCCGTTTCGTGATGACAGTGGAAGGCTCGTCTTTCGACCTGGCGGGCATGGTGCTCTCATAGAGAATCTCAACGATCTTGGTGGCGATATCGTTTATATCAAGAACATTGACAATGTGGTACCTGACCGACTCAAGCCGGAAACCAACCTCTGGAAGAAGCTGCTCGGCGGATACCTTATTGAAACCGAAGAAAAGATATTTGCGTATCTCAAGGCGTTGACGACCGGTCGGTATACCGGGGATACTCTTGATGAGGCATTGGCCTTCGCTGAACATATTCTGCATCTTCGTCCGGCCGCAACGTCACTGAGCGACGAACAGAAGAAAGCGTTCCTGATCCAGAGGCTCAATCGGCCGATACGGGTTTGTGGAATGGTCAGGAACGTGGGCGAGCCGGGCGGCGGGCCTTTCTGGGTTCGGGATGATGACGGATCGTTATCCCTGCAGATCGTGGAAAGCGCCCAGGTCAACATGGCGGCAGCAGATCAGCGGGATATTTGGAACGCAGCCACACATTTCAATCCGGTGGACCTGGTCTGCTCGGTGCGAAACTTCAATGGTGAACCGTTCAATCTTCATCAGTATGTGGATCATCGCGCGGTCTTCATTTCCCGAAAGTCCAAAGATGGCCGAGAGCTGAAAGCGCTGGAATTGCCGGGCCTGTGGAACGGCGCCATGGGCAACTGGAACACCGTGTTTGTGGAAGTGCCGCTCATCACTTTCAACCCGGTAAAGACAATCAATGATCTGCTGCGAGAGGAACATCGGGCGCTGTAGCGATTCAAGATTCAAAATTCAAGGTTCAAAATTGAATTGGTAATGTAAAGGATTGAGATGTACTGCCTAGAGCGACTTCTGTTTTCACACTCGGCCGCAGCTTCGAATAGCACACCTCGAAGACCGAATCTGGAATCTTGAATTTTGAATCTTGAATCCCTCTTGGGGCTTGTTTAATCGATCACAGTGCGATACTGTTCTTCACAGAACGACGTTGAACTGCGTCATGATCGTTCTGTGTTTCAGTACATGACCTTTTTCCCGATCCTGTGGAGGGTGCTGTGACCGAACATTCCATCTTGTCAGTGCTTGACACCCCTTTGGTACATCAGGCAATCTTCTATCCCCGGCCGGCTCTGGGCGAACAGGAAGGAGATGATCGCAATCTCTTTTTTGATGTGGAGCCCGGTATCCGCATCGGGTGCCGTCTTTATCAAGCGGGTAAGACGTTCCCGACAATTCTGTATTTTCATGGAAACGGGGAAATCGCTACTGATTATGACGACATCGCCCCTCTCTACCTCGAAAAGGGTATGAATCTGTTCGTCATCGATTACCGCGGTTATGGCTTCAGCACCGGCACACCTTCCATCGCCTCCATGCTTGATGATGCCCGGGTAGTTTTCGGAAAGGCCCGAACGTGGCTTACCGCCAATGGTTTTCACGGGCTCTTGGTAGTAATGGGCCGTTCTCTGGGGAGTCTCTGCGCCACCGAGGTGGCGAAGGAGTCTCAAGCGCATATCGACGGTCTCATTATCGAAAGCGGCTCTGGCACTAACTTCCGTAATTATCTTGACCTGTGCGGAGTCCTTTCCGCCGGCCATCCGGTGTGGGAAAAAAGCCAGGGATTCTTCAGCAAAGACAAAGTGCGGGTTATTACCAAGCCGACTCTGATCATTCATGCTGAGTTTGATTCTCTCATTCCGGTGGAAGAAGCGAAGGTTCTGTATGAGCATGCAGCTTCTCCGCAAAAGAAGCTGGTCATCATTCCCGGCGCTGACCACAACGACCTCATGTACACCGGCATGGAGCTTTACTTCAACAGCATTACGGAATTCGTGAAATCCCTGAAGCAGTAAGGAGTAAAGAGTGAGGAGCGAGGGCATATACTCCTTGCTCCTCGCTCCTCACTCCTTACTGCTTAGATCCTCACTGCTTAGATGATTTTCGACAGATCGAACAGGGTGAGAGTGGTGTTGGCATTGGCGGTGATGAACAGGTGGGGACTGGTGGGAAAGAAGGATATCCATGTCGGTACCCAGAGCAGATGAAGGATCTTCAGCTCGCGGCCGCTCGGCGCGTCCCAGATCCTGATCGTGTGATCACCGCCGGCTGATACAATGATCCGTCCATCAGGAGAAAAAGCACAGGCATTCACTCCATCATTATGACCTTGCAGGATGAGCAGTTCAGTGCCCCCTGCTGCCGGCCACACCCGCACGGTCTGATCCGAAGAGGCGGAGGCGATGCGTTTCCCATCAGGAGAGAAGCGGCAGGACCTGATTCCGCCCTTATGTCCTTCCAGTATTCTCACTTCATGGCCGCTTTCCCTTTCCCATATTCTCAACGTCCGATCAGATGAGCCGGAGACAATGTATCTGCCATCTGGTGAAAAAGCGCACGCACCTACCCAGTCCGTATGCCCTTCAAGTACCCTGGCTTCATGTCCGTTTGCCATTTCCCATATTCGCACCGTCCGGTCTGACGATCCTGTAGCAATTAAACGGTTGTCCGGCGAAAAGTCACATGCTTTCACCCAGTCCTTATGGCCTTTCAGTGTTCTCAGTTCCCGGCCGCTTCCGGTCTCCCAGATCTTGGCGGTCCGATCGGCGGAACCGGAGACAATGTACTTTCCATCCGGAGAGAATCCGCAGACATGTACCGTATTCATGTGTCCTTTCAGTGGAAATCGTTTGCGGCCGGTCGGGATCTCCCACAGCTTAAGAGAATGATCCGAAGATCCTGACACCAACAGATTCCCATCCGCAGAAACATCACACGAATGTACCCAGCCGGCATGACTGTCAAACGGGATCAATTCTCGGCCGGCGGCAACCTCCCAGAGCTTGAGCGTATGATCGGAAGAACCAGAGACGATCAGCATGCCGTCCGGGGAAAAGGCGCAGCTCCGTACCATGCTTGTATGTCCGTTCAGAGTCTTTATCTCTTCGGCAGTGGTGGCGTTCCAGAGTTTGAGCGTATGGTCGGAAGAACCGGACACGATCAGGGTTCCATCCGGAGAAAAGGCACAGCCATTAACACCATTGCGGTGTCCTTCCAGAGTCTTTCGTTCCCGCCCGGTATCGACTTGCCATAGCTTCAACGTCCGGTCAGACGAACCGGAGATAATCAGTTTCCCATCCGGAGAGAACGCGCATGCACTCACTGTGCTGCCGTGCCCTTCCAGAGTCATCAACTCCTTGGCTGTTGCGGCTTCCCAGATTCTTACCGTTTGATCCGACGAACCAGAGGCAATCAACAATCCATCCGGAGAAAAACAGCAGGTTCGCACCCAGCCCTGATGGCCTTCCAGCGTTTTTACCTCCTTACCGGTCGATACGTCCCAGATCCGCACGGTGCAGTCATCCGAACCGGACACGATCAGGGTTCCATCCGGAGAAAAGGCGACCGAGCGCACCCAGTCCTTATGTCCACCAATGGTTCGTATCTCTTTCCCCAGTGCAGCATCCCAGAGTTTCAGGGTGCGATCGCACGAACCGGAAGCAATCAAACCTCCATCCGGAGAGAAAGCGCAGGCAATTACACTCTCCGGGTGTCCTTTCCGTGTCCACAGCTCCCGGCCGGTTGCCGCTTCCCACAGCTTCAGCGTCTGGTCGGAGGAAGCGGAGAGGACGTGCCATCCATCTGGTGAAAATGCGCAGGCAGTTACCGGAGCAGAATGCCGCAGATTAGGTGAGCCGAAAAATCCTCGCAGAGCCGAAGAAATCCGACCCTGGTAGTATGCGAAGTTCTTATCCAGAGGAGAACCAGCTTTATCAAGGGTAAGAACGGTTTCTTCGCCAAGGATAGTCTCCGTAGGACGTTGCAAGAGTTCCCGGACAATTTCTTCGTTCAGAATAATTTTTAGGAATTGTTCTCGAGCGGTTCGGTCGCCCTGTTTACCCCAGTCCGGAGAAAGGTAGTGTTCTATGAACCGTGGTCTGCTAAGAGGGATAAGGCCAGCAAAGCGGGAAATACGTTCCTCAAGCTCGGTGTGGCTCATAGTTTCGACCATGGCTGCCAGACTTCGGTACACCCAGTCTCGAGCTTCGGAACCTCGTTCAATGCGTTCCTGCTCCGGCTGAAAAACTCGGTCAGTAGAAAGACCTTCCAGCGCCTTGCACTCTGCCGCCTCAATCTCTGAAAGACATCGGAATGGCAGCGTCGAGTCACTCTCACGATTCTTGAACAAGGGCCTAAGATGCCGAAGAATGACAAAGCCTGTTTCGTAGTGTGATCCGGCTGCCAAAGGCAGTGTCTCTAGTTCTTCTTTGTCAGGGCTGTCCACGATCGAGGCTAAGGACAGTGGTTCTTTTTCCAGAAGGCTTAAAAAATGCCTGGCAGCAAGAAATTCCATTACCGTGGTATGGACGAATGTATAGGTTTCGAAATTTTTCCGAATCAGAATGTGTTCGGCCTGGAAGTGCTCGATCCATGTATTTACCTGCTGATTTATTGCCTGCCGTACCAGAGAATTCGATCGATCGGATTCTGAAATCTCATTGCTCAATAACCAGGTACGACAGTGTTCAAAAATTGTCTTGCGGGGGATCAGGCGCACAATCCTGCCGGTCGCTGGGTGGTAGAGGGCGTCATAGGCAAGCGAGCAGAGCGCATCATACCGGAGACGGATTTCCGGATTGTCCTCGAAAAACCGTGGGCTGGATGCCTCGGCAAGAAATTGCCTGAGATCATGACCCGGTTTTCTGAAATGTTCCTGCTTTATTTTTCCCCAGACGCGTTTCAGGAGAAACTTGAGGATCAGGTCAAATGCATAGTAGCGAAGGTCGAAGGTGCCGGTCCTCTCAAAGCAGACCAGCAGCAATAAAGTGATAAGCGGGGTGCCGCCGATCTTCTGTATGACGGGTTCCTGCCCGATCTGCTTATCAAATCGATCAAGAGCCTCTGAGTCCTTGCCAAAAAAACTGGCGGCCATGGTCCGCATTGCGTCGGAAGTCAGAGGAGTAACATGAAAGACAGGCTCGCGGGAGAATATTCTCTGCGGAAATTCAGCGAGACGAGACGTTAGAAAGCAGATATTGTTCTTTTCGTGTGCTTGATCAGGTGCTTCGGGTGAGCTGAGGTCAGCCATCAAGATTCGGGAAAGAGCCAGTATATTTTCCCGCAAGGCACCCGAGGGGGCTTCATCCAGAGCATCGATGAGAATGATCAGCTGGCCATGCTGCCAGGCAGCCAGCACGCTGCAAACGGTCGCATCCAGCTCACGGGCTTCAGAAGGGGTGAGCTGTTCGAATGTCGTGCCGGGAAAAAGAAAGCTTGCGGTCAAGATCCGAAGACTCTCCTGAATTGCGTCTTCCGATGTGCGGGTGATCTCGTTTACCACGTAGCGGCAATCGATCAGCAGAATCACTGCCTCCGGATCATCGCGCAGAATTGTATACAGCACATGGCGCAGAAACGTGGTCTTTCCGGAACCTGGCAATCCAACAATAAAGCCCTTGTTGAAACGGCTTAGCAACTCCTCAGCGGTAATCTTCTCGGTCAGATCCCGCTCTTTAAGCCACGAGCAGTCTTTGCAGAGTTCAAGACGTTCCCAGTTTGATGAAGGCGGCTGCGGTAAGGTTTCGTGCTTCCATTCTTTTTCCAGACATACCGTCACCAGGCTCTCACCTATGGGTACAGGTGGAAAGAGATCCGCAAGCTCGGGGATTTTTTTCGCCAGGCGAAGGACTTCTTCACGTTTTTTTCGATACCGGTTGCTCAGCGGGATTTCGCGTTCGGAAAAGGGTGGACTACTAATCCGGTAGGCTGCGCTGGCTCCTCCCATCGACTCAAAAGCCCTGATAGCGTCAGCGTTGGTCTCACGGCAGTAGGTGAAATGCATTTCCTCAAGATACGGCTGGATCCCGCTAAGCAGAGCATCGGAAACAACAATGTCCGGTGCTCGCATCCGGCTTTCCGACAAGTGGTATGCTGTCGGTACGGAAGATCGGCTGAGACCGATCTTTTTCCCCTGCTCGTCACAGAAAAAATAGACATAGCCAGAATGGGCAACAACGCGGAGATTAAGGTTGAAGCCGCATACTCCCGGCATCGGATAGCGACAGAAGAGATCGAATAGGATAGCGACAAAGCGGCGAGGATCTTCCCCGAAAAACGCAATAGAGTGCCTGCGGCTTTCGATGCACTCAAAGCCGTGCGTCTCTATTGTTTTTTGTACCTTTTCACGGAAGGGCTCAGAAGAAGAGAGCATGCCGGAATCATCATGCTCAGAAGAAGTGCATGCAAAGTCGACCAATTCCGCTAGAGCCAGAATGCCGTGCTTCTGCAGTTCCTTAGCCATGTTCGTCCCTATCCGTTCAGCAGCTGCAGACTGTTAGAACACGCGACAGAGACTGGCTCCTTTGTTTTACACCCCGCCCATTGCCCATAGATAAAGGCCCTCCCATGATGATCATTTTCCGCTCGGTTTTTTTCTGAAAGAATGGAGAGACGCCCCTCGTGTAGGAATTTATACTACCATATTTCTGGGAAAAGTACACCAATTTGCCGGCAGAAGAGTCAATCCGAGGCCCGGATCAGAGCTTGTCGCTGATAAACCTGACAAATTCTTCAGCGGGAAATGTGTATATTTTTTTGATCACGCGGACGAAAGCGATGGACAGGGCCGGCCTCTACATCGGATTCGACTTTCCACTTTTGCTCCGCTGCCTGATGCTCCATTGCTGCTCTGCTTCGGCTCATCGCTCTTTGCTCCATGCTCTTTGCCTTCGCCATTGTAAGCAACAACGCTTTCGTGTAGTATCGAGAATATAGCTGTCTTCTATCAATTGAAGGAGGCCTTGTGCAATCTGGGCTGATAGATTTTGTCAGTAGTGTGGCAAAGGAAGCAGGTGAAAAGCTGATGGAATCTTTTCGAAAAGATCCTGAACTAATTCTGCAGCGCAGCAGCGCCAAAGACGCGGCCACTGCCTATGACAAGCTGGTTGATCAGTTCATCGTCGCTGAAATCAGGAAGAACTATCCCTCTCACAGCATTCTTGCCGAGGAAAGCGGATACCTGCCGGCTGATCCCGGCTGGCTCTGGATTATCGACTCACTCGATGGCACGGGAAATTTCGCCAACGAGAATCCCTTTTTTGCCGTCTGCATTGCAGTGCTCCGTCAGGATGTACCAATCGCAGGGGTGATCAATGCGCCAGGTCTCGATGAATTCTATGTCGCGGAAAAAAATTCCGGGGCCTACCTGAATGCCAGAAAAATCCAGGTGTCCTCAGTGCCAGAGTTGCAGAAGGGTTATCTCATCTACTGCGAAGGTGGTGACAAGAATCGCAGCCGCACCGGTGCACTGTTGGCAAATGTATATCCGCAGGTTACTGATGTCCGCAAGCTCGGTTCCGCCGGCCTGGAAACTGCCTGGGTGGCTGGTGGCCGCAGTGAAGCGTATTTCACCACTCAGATCGATCCCTGGGACGTAGCCGCTGGGGTATTACTGGTTACAGAAGCAGGTGGGTGTGTGACCGATTTTCAGGGAAATCCTTGGAAGCCGCAGCGCAGTGATCTGGTGTTCTCCAATGGACTTGTGCACAAGGAGCTGCTGGCACTCCTGGAGCAGTGAAAAGGTTTTTGAATGCTGTTGAGATCGTCATGTGCTGATGTGCCATAATCACAGTCATGGTTCGTACCGGCGCATTTTTCGAGGCAGCATTGAGAACGCCGGAGAGTGCGTCTATTCGCAGGAACGCCTTCATTGCTTTCTCGCCAGGAACATGTTAACGATTCCTCCGGTAAGCGGCCGGACAGCCACCTCGCTGAAGCCGGCGGCTCGAATCATCTGCATGAAGGCTTCGGGAGATGGGAATGCATGAACCGAATCACGCAGGTAGCTGTAAGCGCCGTCAACCCGCATTAGCCGGCTTCCCACCCGCGGAAGAATATGGTCGAAGTAAAACGTATACAGTCTTTGTAGAATCGGCTGTGAAGGAAAACCGAATTCGATCACAATCAGTTGTCCACCGGGTTTGAGTACCGTAAAGAACTCTTCCAGCGCTTTCTCGCGGCGGGGGATATTTCGAATGCCGAAGGCGATAGTAACTGCATCGACCGATTCCTGCGGAAGCGGAAGCGCACAGCCGTCGCCGACTACCAGGTCGATACGACTTCCGAATTTCTCTTTTTTAACTCGCTGAGCTCCCTTTTCCACCATGGGGGCAGAAAAATCAATTCCGACCACGTTGATGTGGGGATTTTCTCGCGCAATGCTAATCGCTACCTTGGCGGTACCGGTAGCGATATCAACGATCAGCCCGCTGTCTTTTTTTTCAATCGATCGGGCCAGCGCTTTTCTCCAGATATCGTCGATGCCCAGAGAAAGAAACGTGTTGGTGCAGTCATAGAAAGGCGCACCTTTGTCAAAGAGCTCTCTGATAGATCGTTCTGAAACAGCCTTGTGGTACAGCGATGTAAGACTCATTGATGACCGTTCTCCGTTCTCTTTATGGATGAGCAGTGCTTGTTCAATTAAAAATCAATTCGAGACAGTGTCAAGCAAAAAACGGTAAGTGACACTTCTTCTTTTATTGAGAACATGAAGCGTGTAGACCAAACCGGACAATTTTTGTGTGATAAACAGTACAGAGGTCAGATATGAATACGTCTGCGATAACGACAAAACTGACGGTTGTGCTTGAGCACTGGATAGAGCATAACCGCGGCCATCAGGAAGAATATGCAAAATGGGCGACAGCCGCTCGCAGTCAAGGTCTTACTGCTGTTGCGGAACAGATCGAAGCTGCCGCAGCGCAAGTGCAGGAGGCTGATGCCCGGCTTCGCGAGGCGCTCAAGAGCCTGGAAGGTAATTGAAAGGTGAATGGATAGGCATAATAATGGTTAGACTGCAAGCGGCTCACTACTGTCAGCCATCATCTGATTCAGGGCATGAAGCATTGATGTTATTACGCATGCTTAGTGGAGTATCAGGGCTGGCAGCCCAAGAGCTGTACTGTTGCTGCAGATGCCGCTGCTGCTAGGCAGGTGATCGGAGGCCGAAGGATTCGGTCCCTTCGTATCAGTGCCTTGGCAGAACAAATTTCTCTGCCTCCGATCACCATGCGGACAAGAGGTGTGAATCATTGTGAAGGGCAACACTGCAGCAGCTACACCTTCACAAATCCTTTTACCCTTCCGACCGTGCCCCCCAAGGCTGCGGCGACTCCACTGAGGATAAGGGCAATCAATGACCATATGGCCGCGGCCGTCAAGGCATCAGCCACATCTCCACCAATTTCTCTAGCGCTTTCCTGCGCCTGTGCAATCTGCTGCTGAGCTTCTTGCCGGGTAGTCTCAATCTGCTGCACAAAGCCTTGTGCCTCTTGCTGCGACATGGTCGTGTGCTGCGTCAGCAGGCTGACAACTCTTTGACGATCGGTCTCGGATACGCCTCCTTGCATCAGGCCTTGGATAGCGTTATTTAAGTCGCTGATCACATTTTGATCCTGGGCTGCGCCTGGTCTTCCCCGCTGCTGGAGAAGCTGCTGCAGCTCCTGTTGGACAGGCCCAGCTGTTCCTGGCTGGCCGGTAACGCCGCCGGCAATCTGCGGGAGCATAGCAGATACTGCCTGTCCGGATGCCTGGATGACATTTCTCACTACTCCGAATGCACCACCAAGAACGAGACCTACCGTGCTGCTCAAGAGATAAAGGGTGAGCAATGTAACCAAGCCCCAGGTTATGATTCCATGTAAAGCCCCGTCGAAAACGCGCTGCAAACCAGCCAATCTGCTCGCGACCCAGCCGCCGACAAAGAAGGCGATAATGCTGCTCACGATCCACCAAAGAGCGGTTCCAGTACCAATAGCTCCCATAGGATTTTCTTCAGTAGCCGGTTCGATCATCGCCAACCCGACCGCCAACCCAAGTACAATCAGCGTAAACTGCACAATCAGTGCGACCACCGTCCCTGCAATAACGCTTCCCCAGGAGACTCGGCTTACGCTTTCTGCCTCTGGTAAGACTTCGATTTTTCGTTCTTCCATGGGTATTCCTCCCATCCAGATGGTTTTTCACTTCTATTTTACATGAAATATCCCTCGTAATGGTCGCTGTGAACGACAGCACATGTTTGTCTGCTTTTGTTTTACCACTATTATTCTTATCGGCGCTGAGGCCTCAATGAGGAATCGAGAGTATTTTTCGAGCAATACGCATGTATTTTTGAAAAAGGTTGCAGACAATGTCGTAATGGATTCCTGTTCGCAAAATACACGTTCTGCCTGATAGAACTGGCAGGTAATGCACGGTAGCTTATCCTGGCAGGAGAAGAGAATCACTGCCTTACGAAGAAATCTTGAGAAAAGTCATATTGTACCAGAAGGAAATCTTGCCCGCCGCCGAGCCTGAGGAGCAGCATTAGGGGCGTCAGGCAAAGAAGATGAGAAAGGAGAACCGTATGGCACAGGACATGAAAGCTTTTGTTATGAAAAGTATTGGACATGTAGGGGTCGTCACCAAACCAATCCCTGAAAATCCGGGCCCGAATGGTGCCATCATTAAAACCACACGCGCTCTGGTGTGCACATCTGATACACATACGGTTAAGGGTGCTATCGGAGAGCGGCATAATCTTACCTTAGGTCATGAGGCAGTGGGCATAGTCTGGAAGCTCGGGAGCGCTGTCGAAGGATTCCAGGAAGGCGACCGGGTGGCTGTGAATGCCATCACCCCTGATTTCAGCTGTGAAAACTGCCTGCGCGGGTATACGTCACACTGTCAGCAGTTGCTCGGCGGATGGAAATTCTCTAACACCAAAGATGGTGTTTTCGCCGAATACTTTCACGTGAACAATGCGCAGGCTAATCTGATACGTATTCCGGACACTATATCTGATCATGCTGCAGTGTACACCTGCGATATGATGTCCACCGGACTGATGGGAGCAGAACACGCTGCTATACCTCTGGGCGGGACGGTGGCAATTTTTTCTCAGGGCCCGGTAGGGCTCATGGCAACTGCAGGAGCTCGTCTCCTCGGTGCGGGGCTGATTATTGCTGTCGAGTCGGTTTCCCAACGGAGGGAACTCTCGAAACACTATGGTGCGGACATAGTTCTCGACTTCACCAGAGTGGATCCCGTGGAAGAGATACTGCGGCTGACCGGCGGAGTGGATTCCGCCATTGAATGTTTAGGCACCCAGGCCACATTCGAAAACTGTATCCGAGTAACACTTCCAGGAGGCACGATATCTGTGGTGGGATACTTTGGCGAAGGTGATTACGTTAAGATTCCGAGGCTCGAATGGGGTGTGGGCATGAGCGATAAGACTATCAGAACCGGACTGTGTCCCGGCGGCAAAGTACGCATGAAGAGCTTGCTGCGGCTGATTGAAAACGGCCGGATCGATCCGACGCTCTTAACCACGCACCAGTTTAGGTTTGAGGAAATCGAGAAGGCGTATCACCTTATGGAAACCAAAGAAGATGGCATCATTAAGCCCCTGATCATTTTTGAGGAATAAGATAGACTACCTGCTTAGCGTCTGCTCCCGCATACCTGAGATTACTATGTCTTGAAGACCTTTTTCTTAATCCCCATGTGTCGGCGAATCTGGCCACAACGGCAAAACCGGCCAAAGTGGCTTCGCCGGTTTTTGCCTGCGAACTTTCTATTGTCTTCGGCAATTGACTTATTCCTTGTATTTTCAAACGCTTAAACTCGTCTTCCGATTGAGTCCAAGAGGGGCACGAATCTTGCCGCATTGACTGCCAAATAACGTCTGTGCGGTTATAACTACATGTTATACGGATGATAAAATTGGAGAGCAAAAGAATTCCAGCAGCTTGGGAATGTTAGTGGTACTATGTGGTCGAGTGGTACAATCATTTAAGATGATCAAGGGTGCAATATTTAAACGCATATTGATTTCCTACGAGGGTAAGTCATCATGAAACCGTGTAGCTTGTTTCTTATTACCGCACTTGCTGCAGTAACGGCGGTACTATGCCTGAGCGTATCTGTCTGCTCGGCACGATGCTTAGACGACCTGAGAACATTGCAGCGTAGACTTCCCGACACCATTATTGTTCAGGGTAATGACCTCTTCATACCCACGCTGTACGGTTTGAGAATAGTCAACATTTCAGACCCGCAGAATCCTTTCCTCGAAGGATCATACAGATCGAGATTTCCTGAAAGCTTCACGGTTGCCGGTCAACGTATCTATCTCTACAGTGCTATTCATCTCAATTGCAGCGACAGTACTCAAGACAATATATTGAGCAAAGGCTTGGAGGAGGTAGATGTTGGCAACCCTGAATACCCGCATTTTTATCCTCTCACGAGCATTCGCTCCATACAAGTATCGGGCAGCTATGCGTACTTAGCAGTTTCAGAAGAAGGCTTGATCATTCTTGATGTCACTAATCCTGGCAATCCGGTGTTGGTGGGCAGTTATCACCTGCCATCTATTCGTGACGTATTTGTCTCTGGCAGCTACGCTTATGCAACCAATTACATCTACGTCGACAGCGAGCTGCGCATCATTGACGTCCGCAATCCGGTTCGCCCCACGCTAGTGGGAAAATTTAATAATCCCGGCAAGGACGCTGCTGTATCTGTTTCGGTTGTTGGCACGTACGCGTATCTTGTGGGCGGAGCAGCACATATGTCCTATCAATACCCCTTCTCCATAATTGACGTGAGCAATCCTCGTGCTCCTTTCTTAGGTGGAACTGTGGGTAGGAATTATGAGGAATGTTCATCCGTGTGTGTTCAGGGTGATTACGCGTTCATCAAAGACTGGAATAATGCTGAGAGTCAATATACTCTTGGCATATACGATGTTAGTGATAAGTCTAATCCGGTTAAGATAACCGCCTACTCCCCAACTATTGAGTGCATCAGTTTCACTGTATCCGGAACCTATGCGTATATCGCTGACGGCATAAGCAAGCTGGAGATTATCGATACCAGCAATCCGAGCCAGCCATTATTGATAAATGCCTATGATTTTTCTATATTAACTAGCAGCGAATGAAGACAGGTTTTGATTTGCTCAGACGCTACCGTGGTACGCCAGAGTAGTTTATTCTAAAGCAGCTCACGACCGAAAGGAATATGATAATAATGCTGCTTGCCTTTAAGCGTGCACCGAACATTGACAGAAATCGATCGAGGACGCAGTTCCTTCCTCTTTTCTGCCTGTGCCTTGCCCTTATGGTTCGGTAGTGTCAACAATTTTGTGTAAAATTGTTCTCAATGATTTTCTTGAGAACGGGCAAGTTGTAGCGCACTTTTCCTATACGATTTGATCGCCAATGGAGTTCCATTTTTATACAGATGAAGGCCA
>JAGOGO010000200.1 GCA_017996625.1 Deltaproteobacteria bacterium
TGGTCATCGCCGAAGAGGCGAAGGGAGCGGCCGCCGCGCACGGGTTCCCGGGAGAGTTTCCCGAGGACGGGGTCGATCTGAACCGGGAGCTGGAGCGATTCGAGCGCGAGATCATCCGCAAGGCCCTGGACAAGACCAAAGGATCCAAGACGAAGGCGGCGTCGCTTCTCGGCGTGAGCTTTCCGAGCCTGCGGCACCGGCTCGAGAAGCTGAACATGGAAAACGGAGACGGGGAAGGCAAGTGATGAATCTCGGCAGGGGGTGATGGGAATCATCATTTTCTGCCTCCAGGACGACGGATCCCGGAAGTCGGGGGAAAAGGTCGTGTTACGGTAAGTGATCAGAATCATGGTACAAAGGACGAAAATGAGGGATGCCTGTTCCGTGGCATGCGAATTGCTCAATGGTGGTCAGACACTGAAAAACGGGCAAAGGAGGTACAGAAAGGAAGCAGTAAGGTCTCGGTCTAAAGGAATCCCAAAAGAAGGCGATAAAGAAACTAGAACATATACAAAAGAATTTCGAACAGGAGGTTATCATGATCAGTTATTTCGCAAAGAAGAGAGGCAAGAAGGGTTTCACGCTGATCGAGCTCATGATCGTCGTGGCCATCATCGCCATCCTGGCGGCAATCGCAATCCCGCAGTTTACGGAATACCGTAAAAGGGGCTTCCGGGCGGAACTCAACGCGGACCTCAAGAATGCCTATACGGCGGCGCAGGCCTATCTGTCCGACTTCCCCACTGCAACGGTTGATACCATGGCCAAGCTTACCGCGGCTGGTTATCAGAAGTCGCAGAATATTGCCGCTTCCCCTGGTGGTTCAGTTACCTCCACCAGCGGTACCCTGACGCTTACCCACTCTGTTCTGAACGCGACAGGATCCGTCGATTACAAGGGTGTTATCACCATGCCGGCTCTCTAGTCGGCCGACAGCACGACAGGACCTTTTCAAGGGGGCAGTGCACAGGCATTGCCCCCTTTTTTCGAAACATGATGCCGCCGGGAAAAAGTGGTTCAGTCAATAAAGCGTGGCATGGCAGTTGAATTGCATCGATAAAAAAATGATGCCTAAGGGTTGGCACTCGTGGCGGATAAGATGGCCTTTGGCCAAATACAATACATAATCGGACATGCAGGCTGCGAGACCGTGCAGGACTAGATTATGAATGTCGTTCGCAGAAATTCGAATGTTGATGTATTCGTACTTTCCATCATCCTGGTTGCGGTGACATTGGCGGTTTATTGGCCGGTCCAGACCTTCGACTTCGTGAACTACGATGATCCGATATATCTTACAGAAAATCCTGCAGTGCAGAGTGGGTTGTCATGGCAGGGAATCAGATGGTCCTTTTCGACTTTCCATGCAGGGAATTGGCACCCTCTGACATGGCTTTCTCATATGGCAGATTTTTCACTGTACCGATTTAGTTCTGGAGGTCATCACTGGACCAATCTTCAGATTCATCTTCTCAATGTGTTGTTGTTGTTTCTAGTATTACGGGGAATGACGGGTGCAACAGTATGTAGCGCAGGGGTCTCGATGCTCTTCGCAATTCATCCCTTGCATGTAGAATCTGTCGCATGGGTGTCTGAGCGGAAAGACGTTCTCAGCGGGTTCTTCTGGATTCTCACCATGGGCAGTTATTCCCATTATGTCAAGCGCTCTACCATACTAAGATATAGCTTGGTTCTTCTCTTTTTCATTTGCGGCCTTCTGTCAAAGCCCATGGCTGTTACGCTCCCCTTTGCTCTGCTTCTTCTCGACTACTGGCCCCTACGTAGACATGCGCATGCTGCTACAGTATTCGATCCATTCCTTCTTCGTTTCAAAGTCTTCAAGGAAAAGCCAGCTTTTCGTCTCGCGGTTGAAAAAATTCCCATGATCATGCTCTTAACGGCATCCTGTGCCGTGACGGTCTTGGCGCAAAAAGCTGCAGGAGCAGTGGTGCCAATAGAAGCCGTTGATCTCAGTCATCGATTTGCCAACGCGGCTGTTTCTTACTTAGAATATATTCGAAAGATGTTCTGGCCCTATGATCTCGGAGTCTTGTACCCCTATCGAGGAGTGATTCCGCCCTGGCATATTGGGGCGGCGTCTTCTGTTTTGGCGGGAGTATCCGTGGTTGCCTTCTGGCAAGCTCGCTCACGCCCCTATCTCTTGGTGGGCTGGCTCTGGTTTATCGGAACGCTTGTGCCAGTGATCGGTATCGTGCAAGTAGGGGCCCAGGCCATGGCTGATCGATACACCTATATTCCGCTCATTGGCCTCTTCATGGGGATCTCCTGGATGGTTCAAACGGTCACTGCCAGGAACACGTGGCTGAAAAGGTCGGCTTTCGTGGCGGTTCTGTTGCTCTGTATCGGTTGCGTGTCTTTGACGAGAATGCAGGTGGGGACATGGAAGAACAGCTTCACACTATATCAACATGCACTCGAAGTCGTTCCGGAAAATCCCGTAGCGCTGAACAACCTTGGAGTGCTGTGTCTCGAGGCGGGCATCTTGGAAAAAGCAGTCTCGTTTTTTAGAAAGGCCGTGGATTTAGCCCCTCATTATCAAGACGCATGGGTCAATATGGGTGCGGCCGCGCTTCGAACCGAAAATCTGGATGAAGCGGATCGTTGCCTGCTACAAGCAAGTCGGATCGACGTGCATCATACGAATCTGAGAATGAATATCGGGATTCTGATGCTTAGAAGGGGTTTTCCCGATGAAGCGGAAAGAGAGTTCCGGTATGTTCTTGCACTCAATCCCTATCATGAAGTAGCACATCACCGCCTGGGCGCCTTATTGTTTCATCAGGGAAGACTGGATGAATCGCATGAACTCTTGCAGGCAACAATCCGGATCAATCCTTTCAATGCCGAGGCGTATAATAATCTGGGAGTGGTGCTCAGGAAGAAGGGCAAGCTTGACGAAGCCATCCTGATGTTTCAAAAAGCTCTCGATTTGGATCCGGGCAATCCGCATTACGAGCGAAATATCCGTTCAGTACGGTTCGACGACGGCGGGAAATCGCTGTCAAATCATAAGCGGGAGAATCCATGGACGTCGTGACAGCAAAAGTCGAGTCCGACGGAAATCCAAACGTGCGGGAGGGCTTTTCACTGTTGACAGGGAGTCAGGAGCGAATCGTAGTTTGTGCGATTTATTTTGTTCTGATTGGATATGCTCTCGCCGAAGGTCTCCTCTGTATTTTACCCCCCGTTTCGCGCGACGCGCTCATTCACCACTTGGCCATCCCGAAGCTCTGGATCCGTCACGGCGGATGGTTCGAGACCCCCTGGGCCGAGTTCAGCTACTTCCCCATGAACGTCGATCTTCTATACCTCGTGCCGCTCGCCTTCGGCAACGACGTGCTGCCGGCCTTTATCCACATGATGTTCGGGTGGGCAACGGGGTATCTCGTGTATCGGTACCTGCGGGAGCAGGCCGGGCGAACCTGGGCGCTGCTCGGGCTCCTGGCGTTTGCAAGCACGCCGATGATTCTGCGGCTGTCCATTACCGCCTATGTCGACCTCGGGATGATCTTTTTCACGACGGCCTCCGTGATGGCTTATCTCCGCTGGCGTGACGGCGGCTACAAGGAGGCCAGGTGGATCGCGGCTTCGGCGGTTTTCATGGGGCTTGCGGCAGGCGCCAAGTACAATGCCTTTATCTCGTGGGCCTTCCTCAACGGGGCGATCATCTATCTCTACGCGCGCGACACGGGCAGGCAGCTGCAGGCGCTGCGGTGGGGAACGCTGTTCTTTCTGGTTGCACTGGCCGTTGCTTCTCCATGGCTCGTGAAGAACCTGATCCTGAAAGGGAATCCGGTCTATCCCCTGATGGACGGCCTGTTCACGTTCATCCACGGCGGCCGCGAGCCGGCGGCGTTCCTGGTTGCGGGCGATGCACCGAGCGGCGGCTTCAGCTTCATCCGCAACCGGATGTTGCTCTACGGGGAAAACGCATGGCAGATTCTGCTGTTGCCTCTGCGCATTTTTTACGAGGGCGGAGACCATTCGGCGCAGCACTTCGACGGGATTTTGAACCCGCTGTACGCCGTCGCGATCCCCTTTGCCTTCACGGGAAACCGGAAGGGCCACCGTCTCTTTTTCCTTTGCCTGATCGCGTTCGTTTTCACCGTATCCACACTGACCGCGGATCTGCGCATCCGCTACATCCTCCCGATCCTCCCCTTCGCGGCGATCCTCGCCGTGCTGGGGATCCGGAACGTCCTGGAGTGGAT
>JAGOGO010000201.1 GCA_017996625.1 Deltaproteobacteria bacterium
CGATAACGAGAAACAATCCGCATATCATTTCCAGCCACGGAAGAAAAATGGCAACAGCGTTGATCGCCCAGTAGGGAATCAGCCGATAGGCTTCTACATTTTTGGCAAATTCAGCTGGATAGGTAATTTTTGTCATGCTTGCATAAATAAAAATGAATCCAATGAAGTACCGTAGGAAAACAGACAGGTACTTGCTTGCCACCAATCGCTTTGCATACGTGAACACGTATTTCATGGTTCTACCGCATATCCTTTATTTTTCCATCCCGACAGGCCTCCCGCAAGGATGGTTACGTTCCTGTGGCCGCGCAGACGAAGTCGATTGACCAGCACTTCGTCGTAATGGCTGCTGATGGTGCGACCATACACGACTATTTCCGTCGATTTGTCGATGTGGGCGAGTTCCATGAGATACACCAGGTCAAAAATATCGGATGGAACATTGATTGCTCCGGCGATGTGTTCCTGGGCAAAAAAGCTTGCCGGCCGGGCATCGATAATAATAGCATTTTCTCGTGCAACTTTTTGGACGGCAGTAGCCGGAGTCACTGAAGCAATAGGATCTTCAGCCCAGGTCTCGGGCCAGAAGGTGATGCCGTTCGGATTTGCGAGGTTGAACAGCACCCCGCAGACAACGGTAATAAAGCAGATGAGAAGAAAATCAATCGTCGAGATTTTGGGAACGGTATATTCAAGCTGTGCCTCCTGTTCAAGCTTGGACCAGTCCTGAAGAAGCATCTTGGAAATATGCTTGACAAAGGAGAGCGCAACCATCGGGTACTTTTCAAGGATCTGATCGAAGAGTTCCTTCGGAACGATGGTGAGCACAGTTTCTTCGACTGCTACAGCTGAAGCGTTACGAGGGGTTCCAGTGAGAAGAGCAATTTCACCAAACCCGTCTCCCGGGCCGAGCTCGGCAAGATCGACGACAAGACCATGTTCATCTTTTCTGAAAGCCCGTACCCGGCCTTCAAGAATAGAAAAATAAGCGTCTCCGGGGTCACCTTCCCGAAAAATGATGGTTCCGGCGGGAAATGTCCTGGTCTTCATCTTCCCCTTGATCTCGGCCAGCATTTCATGAGGAACGTAGTCAAGGAAGGACCGTTCATTAAGACTGCTTTTTGTCTTGGAGGTACCTGTCACCATTACTACACCAGAACGTCAGTGGAGAATCGTCCGGAAGGATACTTTTTCGGGATCAGTACAGACAGCCTGCTCGTTTTTTTTGTGCAGTTCCTTGACCTGATGGAAAAATTCATCGGCATCTTTGAGATAGCCGGGGCGGGTCAAGAGCACCTTTCCGGTATTATCGACAAGCATAAGGAACGGTATGGGTGGATCTCCGAGGGCGCTGAACGCAGTTAAATCAGGATCTCGAACAATCGGAAATTTTACCCGAAACGATGCAGCGTAAGCATCCAGACTTCTCTGATCACTATGGATGGCGATGCCGAACATTTTGATATCTCGTGCAAGGTTGGGATCTTCCTGTATATACTGGTATATACGGTTCAGGTCCGGTGCCTGCTTCTGGCAGCTATGGCACAGCACATAGAAGACCTCTACCAGAAGGAACTTTGCCGGTATCTGAGAAAGCAAAAACGGCTCTTCAGTTTTCAGACCCAGTTTGTTTCGAATCTGCTCCGAGTCAGGGGCGGGAAGGAGGACCGGAGGCATTTGCATACCGGGTTCAATAGGCTTGGCTTTGGCGCCCGGGGTTTTCGCGGCGTAGCTGCCGGGGACAGCAATAAATGAGGCAGCCAGGAGAAGAATAGTGATGTATTTTCCAACCATGGGTAACCTTAAGGGTAAAAATATAAAAAGGAGAGGGCGACAGCTCTCAGTATGGACATTAATACCGTGTTTGTCAAGGGCTTATATGGAACACACCTCGGAAAGAAGAGTACGGAAATAAGAGCACGGAATAACGAAATTCAAGATTCAAAGTTCCACATTCAACATTCTTCAGGTTAAAAAACTAAGCGGCCATGACGCATTACAACAGCCGATCTTGAATCTTGAATTTTGAATTTGATTGTGGAGCGAAGGCAATCAGTCGAGCGGTAAATACGGTGTAGGGGCAGGCCCACGTGTCTGCCCTGAGACTTGAGTTAGCGGGTCAAGGCGAGAACAAAGCAAGAGGGGTTCAGATTCCTGAACCCCTCGGTCGCGCATAGTACTTGTGCTGCAGAATGCCTCATTTGTCGGCTGTCGGGGCCGGCACCGGTTTACCTGATGCAGGCGGCATCATACCTGGCATTCCGGCTGGCTTTTCCATTTTAGTGTATCCCTGGGGAATCTGAAAGAGGGCATCATTCACCCCGCCTTCCTTAATATTGGAGAACTCGGTGGTCATCTCCCAATTACTGCCTTTGTTGACCATCTTGATCGGAAACTGCAGTTCTTCCGAAAACCACTGAGTCATTGTGCCCCGAGACTGATCATTGAAAGTGAAAAGGTACTTCTTACATTTGTAGCCGTTCACCTCTTCACTGCCCAGATCTTGCTTAGTAGCTACGGATTCAAGTTTATCCTGGTAAAACTGCGGATTGTTTTTAGTTTCTTCCGAAAAAGGAAGCTCCATATACTGCTGCCGTTTCGGAATGAGAATCCAGACCAGACTTTTGTCTTTCCGGACTATGGTAGTACGGGTCTGCCCCATCATTTCCATATCGCTTCTGATGTTGTCGTCTTTCATCTGAAACTTGCCTTTCATGGTCATCTTGCCGAATTGTTGAGTCATATCGGCTGAGAATTCCTCAGCAAGGACTAGATGTGACGAGAAGAACCCTACGATTACCACTACCATGGCCACTATAGGCTGGATAGCGAGCCGGCGTATTTTCCCCTGTCTCATAAGGGCCTCCTTGAAGTGATTGTTATGCTCAATGGCAGATGCAGCACGGCTGGAAAAGTCCCTCCCGTAAGAGCAAGGACTGTCTCCAGCCAAGGAGCTACTTTAGCCGGGTTACGCCGTTTTTGCAACACAATTTTCAGCCCCGGCCTTATCCGCGCCTGCGGAGAAGAGTTTTGAGCTGAATTGATACGGTCGTGAATGACATACTCATTGAATCCATTAAATCGGGGAATAAGCTCTTGATAAAACCCGGGGGCAGAATATGTTTATGGTGATTATCATTCAGTCTGTCATGCGTCTGCATCTACATTTCAGGATGGGGTGTCTCCCGCACCCATCCGGGCAGTGACAGCCTTAGGCAACAGGTCCTGTTTTTTGCCGGAAGCTGCCTCGCGCGAAGTAATGCGATGGAGGCCAATCTACCAGGCGGATAATTCTTGAGAGGAGGAAGCGCATGGAACAAGGTAAAACGGTCAACGGTATCAATGTGGATCTTCTGTTCAACACCATAGAGCAGGTCAAGAAACAACCGGAAATCGCTCAGTTCGTCTTCCGGGCGAAGAACACCTGGTTAATGGGCACCCACAATCGCGCCACGGTAAGCGACTTTTACGGTGCTCTCAAAGAGGATACCTCGCGGGATCCGATGGTTTTCGAAATTGATGAACCGCCGGTTCTGTGCGGAAGAAATCGCGGGGCGAATCCGGTAGAGTATCTTCTTGTCGCTCTGTCCGGCTGCTTGACAACGAGCCTGGTTGCTCATGCAGCTGCACGGGGGATTACGATCAAGAAGGTCGAATCCCGCTACGAGGGTGACCTGGACCTCCAGGGTTTCCTGGGCGTCTCCGAGACCGTCCCGGTCGGCTACACGTCTATCCGGGTGTACTTTAAGATCGAGGCAGATATTTCTGAAGCTGAGAAGGAAGAGCTGATCCGAATGGCCCAGAAGTACTCCCCGGTTTTTAACAGCATTGCCAAACCGATACCAGTGTCAGTTCAGCTTGAGAAAAAATAAGGCGGCTGCCTTCTTTCTTGTTTCGGCCGGCTAAGCATCCAAGCAAAAGTTATTTGACATTGTGATCGAAAATGCAGCGTTGGGATTGGCCAAACTCTGTAGGAGCGGCGTCCCCGCCACGAACCACTCGACAGCGGCGTCTGGTCCGATGATGCTTTGATGCCACTGTATTCCAGGCCACCAGGAGTAATGTTTAATCTTGATGGACTGGTAAAAAGCGCCAGTAAGCCGCGTGGCGGCAACCTATGAGCAACGAAGTGATGCCCACTTCGTTGGAAGTATCCGCTCTCGTCATTTTGTCATCCCCGCGTAGGCGGGGATCCAGGAGTTCTGCATG
>JAGOGO010000042.1 GCA_017996625.1 Deltaproteobacteria bacterium
AATGAAAAAAAACTGGATTAATCAAAATAAATGAATTATATTTTCGTTCGGCCATGCCATCGGTATGGTTTTTTTCTTACGCGCCCATAGCTCAACTGGATAGAGTACCGGACTACGAATCCGTAGGTTGGAGGTTCGAATCCTCTTGGGCGCGTTTTGATTTTGGAGGACTTAACCATTATGGAGAAGTCCTCTTTTTCTTTGTATGTCTCATAAGATACTGGCTTGCCTAGCTTAAGAGCTTCTTCTTCCACCCTCTTGCGTATTTCTTACGCACTCCAATACATGAAATCACCCTGACAAAAGTGAGTATGTGGCCACGTACCCTATTGACAAATTTAGCGCTTTTGATATGATAGGGTCCCGCTCCAACCTTGTAATGTGTTGCTTTCGACTCCGGCAGAGAAAAAATGAAAAAACTTGGCAGCGTTACATGTGTGGAGCTGATGAACTGGAGCTGGTTTTGGCCGGAATACAGTGGAAAAAGCCTGGACGGTACTAACTGCCTAAATCTCCGAGGCTCAAGCGTAGGGGAATTTTACCACCAACGCGTTGGCTTTTTCTTTGGTTTCTGGTATTCTGGTTTACTTGTTTGCTGATACGGAAAGAGTACCAGCATGAGGAGGGGAGACTATTTCCAGTAATAAAGGCCTTTTTATTCTGCGAAGAGTAGCAGCTGGAAGAGTTCTCTATTTTCGCGGATCGAATCTGTTTGTGGAGTTCTGTGCAATCTTTGTACTGGATGTTCCTGGAGAGGAACAGAAGACGTTGAGGCTGTTGAAGTTACGGTGAGGATAGGCCTTTTGCCGTAGAACACGGGGAGGCCTATTTTTGTGTGCGATCGCAGACCGCCACGATCGCAAAGTTGTGTTTTCTTGGCATATATTTTGAAATTGATTATCAGCTTTCGATAGAAGGCAATCAGGATTCAACTCTTTTCGGAAAAACGCGTGCGACGAGAGTCCGATATGATAAAAAGACCAAGCATTATTACGCTGACTCTTCCCGGCCTTCCTGACCCGGCAATAGTTGTTGCCGGCTGCCGAGCTGGCGCTCTGGGAGTGCTTGATGTGGAGTATGGCTGCAACGCAATCACTGCGGCTGAGAAGATCAAAGAAATAGCTTCATATACTCCTGGTCAGTTTGGTATCAAGACTAATCCTGAAGCGATCGCCTCTCTTACGGAGGTGATTGCTAATCCCCCTTTAGGCTTCGAAGTAATACTGCTTTCTCACGGCGAACGGAAGATTCTTGAGGAATCTGTCGCTCATCTGCATTCATCCGGATTTACCGTGATCGTGGAAGCGGTCTCATTGGCGGAAGCACGAGCGGCTGAATCAGTCGGATGCGACGCGGTTATTGCCAAAGGCCATGAGACAGGAGGTCGGGTTGGTGATGAAACGACATTCATTTTGCTTCAACGATTGCTGAACAGCCTATCTCTTCCAGTGTGGGCACATGGCGGCATCGGGCTTCATACCGCGGCTGCCTGTACTGTCGCGGGGGCGGCGGGAGTGATTTTGGACAGCCAGTTGGCTCTGACCAAAGAATCAGCGCTTCCGGAATCAGTTAAGCGCCGCATTGCCCGCATGGATGGAAGTGAAACCGTGTGCCTCGGAGAGGCTCTCGGAGAATCATATCGGGTATGTTCGCGGTTGGGAATTCCTGCGATCAAAGAAATGGAAGAGATCGAGAGGAGACTAACTGCTTCCAGCTCTTCCCGACGAGAAACCATCCTGACCTGGCAGGAAGCGATCCGGAAACGGGTAGGGTGGAATTCGCTCGAAAAGGATCTCTTCTTCCTTGGCCAGGACATCAGCCTTGCCCCGTCGCTCGCTGAGAACTATGTAACCGTCGCCGGCGTTGTTCAGGCTGTCGTTGACGGAACGGAAAAACACTGTTCTGCCGCTGCTGCGGTCAAGCCCCTTTTCGAAGGATCGCCGCTCGCTATTTCCCATGGTACCCACTACCCTATTGTTCAAGGACCAATGGCCCGAGTCAGCGATACCGCGTCATTTGCAGCTGCTGTAGCTCATGAGGGCGGTCTTCCCTTTCTTGCGGCTGCCCGTATGACCGGCAATCAGCTTCGTGAGCTTCTCCAGGAAACATCCGTCGCGCTTCCGGACAAACCATGGGGTGTCGGTCTCCTGGGTTTCCTGCCTGATTATGTTTACAAGGATCAAATCGAAGCAGTGCTCGAGCACCGCCCGCCTTTCGCTCTCATCGCCGGAGGTACGGTTCAGCAGGTCAAGTTTTTGGAACAGAAAGGAATCCCTACGTATGTACATGTCCCTTCTGCCGGGCTGCTGCGCATGTTTATTGATAATGGATTAAAAAGGTTTGTCTTCGAAGGAAGAGAATCCGGCGGGCATATCGGGCCGATATGCAGTTTCGTGCTCTGGGATATGATGATCGATATCCTGCTCGCTTCCCGCACGCTTGCCCGATCCGCTGAGGAGTATCATGTCTTATTCGCCGGTGGTATCCATGACGCTCTTTCATCGGCCATGATTTCGGCCTTGGCGGCTCCTTTGGCAAAGAGAGGAATCCGCGTAGGTATTCAGATCGGAACGGCATACCTGTTCACTGATGAAGCAGTGGAACATGGTGCCATCGTAAAAAATTATCAACAGGAAGCGCTCAAGGCGACCTATACCGCTACCCTGACCTTTGGTCCGGGTCACGCTATCCGCTGCATCGATAATCCCTTCGCCAAAGCCTTTCGGGCAAAGAAAGCTCAGCTCTTCAATGAAGGCGTTCCTGTCGCAGAGGTGTCCACCCAGATGGAGTTTTTCACCGCCGGCCGGGCGGTGATAGCGTGCAAGGGACTGAAAATGAAAAATCTGGTTGCGGACCAGAATCCTGATCATCCGGAATACGAGACAGCTTCACGGAAAGAACAACATAGTGAAGGCATGTATCTCATCGGACAGGTCAGTCCCTTGCGGGATCGGACACTCTCGATCAGGAACCTTCACCAGGAGGTTATTGTTCAGGGAACCCAGAAGCTGGAAACATATGCTGCCGAGAGGATTTCTGCAGAGCCGGCTGATCGAACCGAACATCCCTGTGATGTTGCTGTCATTGGCATGGCGTGCCATCTTCCTCTATCTCCAGATGTTCAGCACTACTGGGAGAACATTCTGAACAAGGTCAGCGCGGTACGGGAAGTACCCAAAGACCGATGGGATCCGGAAATGTACTACGATACGGACCGCAGGAAAAAAGACTCCTGTTATTCGAAATGGGGCGCTTTTCTTGACGACCTTCCGTTTGACCCGACGCTGTTCGGAATGCCTCCCAACTCGGTGCGGTCAATTGAGCCGCTACAGTTGATGGTTCTGGAGATTGCCCGTCGCGCATTGGCTGACGCTGGCTATGCCCGACGTCCCTTCCCGCGGGAAACAACATCGGTCATTCTCGGCTTGAGCGGTACGGGAGAGCTGTCTCAGCGTTACGGCATCCGCACCTCTCTGCCCACGCTGTTCGGCAGCAAAGCAGCAGATATTATTTCTCACTTCGGCGAGTACCTGCCGGAGTGGACCGAAGATACATTTCCGGGTTTCCTGTTGAATGTGGCTGCCGGCCGGGTGGCCAACCGGCTTGATTTAGGGGGGCTGAACTGTTCGGTCGATGCTGCCTGTGCTTCATCGCTCGCTGCGGTCTATCTGGCAGTGAAAGATCTGGAAGCAAGGACCAGTGACATGGTTATTGTGGGTGGCGCTGACTGTAACCAGAATCCCTTTTCGTTTATGAGCTTTTCGAAGACTCAGGCGCTCTCTCCGCGAGGCGAGTGTAACGCACTGGACGAATGTGCCGACGGCATCGTGCTTGGTGAAGGAGTTGCGGTAATGGTTCTCAAGCGCCTGGCTGATGCCGAGCGGGACGGAGACAGAATATACGCAGTCATAAAGGGGTTCGCAGCTGCCAGCGACGGACGGGAAAAAAGTCTTACCGCACCTGCTCGCAACGGTCAGACACGCGCTCTGCAAAGAGCGTACACCAAAGCTGGATGCTCTCCGGCAACGGTGGAACTGATCGAAGCTCATGCCACTGGTACGGCTGCCGGTGACCGAACCGAAATTGAGTCACTGATTCAGGTCTTGAATGAGGCGGGAGTAACCGAGCCGAGTTGTGCTCTCGGATCGGTCAAGTGCAACATTGGCCATACTAAGGCCGCTGCCGGTATGGCAAGCCTGATGAAGGCGGTGCTGGCTGTGTATTACCGAGTCCTTCCTCCTCATATCGGTGTGCAGAATCCTAACCCTGCCTTGTGTGAACCTGGCAGCCCGCTCTACGTCAATCGGGATGCTCGACCTTGGGTACGGCACGCCCCCGATGTTCCCCGCCGTGCGGGGGTCAACGCGTTCGGATTCGGCGGAACCAATTATCACGCTGTGCTGGAAGAATATGACAGGGACCCGATCTGCGGTCCAAAGCCGGGAGCGATACAGCAATGGCCGAGCGAACTGCTCATCTGGAAAGGGCGTTCACGGGCAGAGATGCTTGATCAGTTGAGCACCTGGGAAACCGTACTAGCCCAGGGAGCTGAGCTTCGGCTGGGCGATCTGGCGAGTAGCGCCTATTCCCGGAGCCGCGAAAGGAGCGGGACTGAAAAAGAGCCGCTCCTGACACTCGCTATTGTCGCTTCTACGGTGACCGATCTGCAGCAGAAGCTGGAGAAAGCGCGAAGTGCTTTGAACCGGGGTGAAGGAACAATCCTTGATCTCAGTGGCATTTACTTCTCAGAGCATCCAACGGCCTCTGAGGGTGCACTGGCATTCCTCTTTTCCGGCCAAGGTGCTCAGTATGTCAACATGGCCGCAGACCTGTCACTGTATTTTCCTTCGATCCGGTCCTTGTTTGATCGAAGTGATTGGGTGCTGGCCGGAAAGTATCCCAAGCCGTTCAGCACGTACCTTTTTCCTCCCTCATCGTTTACCAAAGAGGGAGAAAAAGCACAGCTCAATGCACTGTCGCAGACTCATGTCGCTCAGCCGGCAATCGGAACGGTCAGCCTCGGCCTGCTCAGCCTTCTCTCCAGCATGGGAATCAAGCCGGATATGGTGGGAGGTCACAGCTACGGTGAATTCGTGGCCCTCTGTTGTGCCGGCGTATTCAGTGAAGAGAACCTGATACGCATTTCCGAAGCCCGCGGCCGCTTTATGACTGAAGCAGCTGGAACGGAACCGGGCACGATGGCTGCCGTTAACGCTGGCGCGGAGACGATCCGAGGACTTCTGAACGGACGGGAAGGAGTCTGGATTGCCAATATCAATGCGCCTGATCAGACCGTTATTACGGGTAATAGAGCAGCTGTTGAAGAGATGATCGAAGTCTGCAAGGAGCAGGGCATGAAGGCTCGCCCGCTCGTCGTGAGCTGTGCCATGCATTCACCGGTTATTGCACCGGCAGCAGAGCGACTGAGTGAGTTCCTTTCTCATATCCCCATAAAGGAACCTGTGGTAAAGGTGTTCTCTAATACTACGGGCAAGGCGTACCCTCACGATCCAGAGGCAGTGGTGAGCCAGCTGGCTCAGCACCTGGTCAATCAGGTGAAGTTTGTCCAGGAAATCGAGACTATGTATGCGGAGGGCGCCAGAATTTTTATCGAGATCGGACCCGGTCGCATTCTGAGCGGTCTTGTTTCTCAGATTCTTGATACGCGGCCCCACCGGACGATTTTCACCAATCAGCCCGGACAACCGGGATTGGAGCGGCTGCTGCATGCACTTGCCGAGCTTATTTCTCAGGGCGTTCCGGTCTCTCTCGATCCTCTCTTCGCGGGACGGGCGCTGACAGCAACTGAACCGGCATTGCTGGTTAAGGAATCCCGAAAGGCTGAGCCGAAATCCACGCTGTGGCTCGTGAGTGGAGTCCGTTCGGTCCCGGTTCAGGAGGCAGAGAATCGGCAGCCAGGGAAGGCGATCGCGCCGTTTGCACTTGCCGGCCAGGTGTCATCCGGCATGAAGCGCCCACTTCCGGGAGCACAGGAAGCGGAATCCGGATCGATGAGTCGATTGCATGGTAAAGCTCCTGATCCTGCATCGTTGAAGCCGGACAGCGACTATGCTGCTCAGCTCGATGAGAGCAATAATCATATCTCGAACGCGAACCGCGAAGATTCAGCCGGGGTATCGCTGCAAGGTGGTACGGATATGGACGAAGCTATGCTTCACTATCAACAATTGATGGCTCGATTTCTGGATACGCAAAAAAGTGTCATGCTGGCATATCTCGAGGGCCGCGGTCGAACTGACGGAGTAATTTCCATAGAGCATGGAACAAGAATCCCTGATATCCGGCCGGGCAGCGAACACGGACGATCAGCTCCGGGAGCACGGCGTATCCAGACACCTCCTGCAAACGCTACGATATCTCCGGTGATTCTCGACGACGGCATGTCTGCTTCTTTGTCAGGTGTAAACGCCGGATCAGGAAGCGTGCGGATCATATCCCGTCAGGAACTTCAGGAGCGGCTGTTGGCGATTGCCAGTGATCAGACCGGGTATCCGGTGGAGATGCTGAATCTGGATTTGGACATGGAAGCCGAGCTGGGGATTGACTCGATCAAGCGGGTGGAAATTCTCAGCGCCTTTGCTCTGTCATTCACCGATGAAGAACGATCGAAGCTTGAGCCTTTTCTCGACGATCTCTCCAGGCTGAAAGACCTCGCCAGCATTGTGGAGCATACTGGCCAGGCGCTGCTCCTTCATCGGGCGATTGGTGAGACAGAGCGGGCATCCGAAAGGCTTGCTGAGGCGCTGCCCGCCAGTACTATAAGCATGGAGGAACTTCAGGAGCGGCTGCTGGCGATTGCCAGTGATCAGACCGGGTATCCGGTGGAGATGCTGAATCTGGATTTGGACATGGAAGCCGAGCTGGGGATTGACTCGATCAAGCGGGTGGAAATTCTCAGCGCCTTTGCTCTGTCATTCACCGATGAAGAACGATCGAAGCTTGAGCCTTTTCTCGACGATCTCTCCAGGCTGAAAGACCTGCGGACGCTGCTGCAGAAGACTGATGAAGTGCTATCGGGAAAGATACTGCCTGAAGAAAAGCAGCCGATGCTGCTACCCCCGGTTCAGGCAGCTCAGATCGCTGCGACAGGTGAAGAAAATTCATTCGTGGTCCGTTCGGTGCTAACGCCGGTTCCCTATCAGCTGTACGAATCTGATCCAGCGCTTT
The DNA here is from genome assembly GCA_017996625.1 of Deltaproteobacteria bacterium. Lineage (GTDB taxonomy): Bacteria > Desulfobacterota > WTBG01 > JAGOGO01 > JAGOGO01 > JAGOGO01. Next base: position 7,189 of record JAGOGO010000042.1, read on the forward strand.
GCAATGGCAAGGGGACACTGGTGATTACCGATGACGGACGCGGGATTGCGTCTGCATTGTCCGAGCAACTGAAACAACGGGGGTGCTCAGCGGTTACGCTTCGTTTTGGCTCGCAAAAAGCCAGAGAGAATGGGTCCTATACCACGGATCTCACCGATTTTGCAGCTGTGGAAGAATTGGTGCAGGACCTGCGAAAAAATCACAGTCGAATAGAAGGAGTCATTCACCTGCTTCCTCTGGGAACCGGGTCTGGACTCGATACCATGGATCTTGCGGTGTGGAAGAAGCTGTTGGCTGCTGATGTGAAGTCGTTTTACTATCTCACAAAGCAGTTGAGCCCGGATATCCGCAAAAGTGCGCTGGAAGGAACCGGATGGCTGATTGCGGCGACACTTCAAAATGGGCACGATAGCAGCGGCAGGCCGAGGCCTCAGTATGCCGGACACGCCGGACTCGCGGGATTCCTGAAGACAGTAGCTCAGGAGTGGCCGGAAGTGCGATGCCGCTCAATCACGGTCGATCCCGCTGCCGATCCGGGTCTGGTGGCCGACCAGATTCTGGCTGAAATGAATGCCGCCGACGGAGTTGTCGAGGTAGCGTATCGTGGTGAGCACCGGATGGTTTTTCAAGCCAGACAGTCCCGGTTACGCTCAAATGGAAATAAGCCCCTTGAACCACAGAAGGACTGGGTTATTCTGGTCACCGGCGGCGCGGTCGGAATTACTGCTGAAGTCACCCATGAACTGGCAGAACGGTATCAGCCGATACTGCTTCTGGCCGGCAGATCTCCTCTTCCTGAACCGGAGCCGCCGGATACCGCACAGCTTACAGACCTGCAGGAAATCAAGGCAGCATTGATCGAGCGGCTGCAATCCCAGGAGAAGAATCTCACGCCCGCACGAGTGGAGGCTGCTCTGAGCCGTCTAATGAAGGACCGCCAGATAACCGCCCATATCGAGGCCATGCGCAAGACAGGTAGCCAGGTCCGTTACTACCAGGTGGATGTCCGCGATGAAGCGAGCTTCGGTAGCCTGATCGATTCGATTTACCAGTCCTTTGGCCGCCTGGATGGTGTCATCCACGGCGCCGGTATTATTGAAGACAAGCTCCTTGATGACAAGACGCCGGATTCTTTCGATCGAGTCTTCGATACCAAGGCGGACAGCGCCTTTATTCTCGCCGACAAGGTGCGGCTGGATGATCTGAAGTTCATCGTGTTCTTTACATCAGTGGCCGGGGCATTTGGCAACATAGGTCAGGCTGACTATGCGGCTGCTAATGAAGTAGTAAACAGTCTGGCCCTGGCTTTGAACAGGCGAATACAAGGCCGGGTGCTGGCGATCAACTGGAACCCATGGGCAGACACGGGCATGGTTTCCAAAGGAAAGCTGGAAAAGATGTTCCAGGAGCGAGGAGTACAACTCATTCCCACGCTGGCTGGAAGGCGCTTCCTCGATGAAGAGCTGCGAAATGGTACGAAGGAGGAAGTGGTGATTGTCGCCGGGGGTGGGCCGTGGGTGAAGTAGCAATCGTGGGGATGGCGTGCCTTTTTCCCGGTGCTCCGGATATCAGGACGTTCTGGCGGAATATTGTTCATAAGGTCGATGCGATCAGCGATCCTCCGGATAACTGGGAGGGAGAACCGTGGTACGATCCTGATTCAAAAGCTCCCGATCGCATTTACATGAAGCGGGCCGGCTTTCTGAAAGACATTTGCCGCTTTGATCCTGTCAAGTACGGAATCATTCCGAAAGCAGTGAACGGCTCGGAGCCTGAACACTGGCTTTCACTGAAGATTGCCTACGAAGCACTGGCTGATGCCGGTGTTCCCGAGATCCCGATCAACCGGGAACGCACCGAGGTGATCATGGGCCGCGGTACCTTTGTAAACCGCGGATACGCGACCATGTGTCATTACAGCATCGGCATGGACCAGGCGCTCTCTATGCTCAAGGATGTCATTCCCGAACTGGCTGAGGAGAAGCTTGCTCTGATTAAGGAGAAGCTGAAGGCGTGTGTTCCTCCCTTCGGCGTGGATACTGCCCCGGGACTGGTTACCTCCATTATGACCGGCCGTATTGCCAACCGGCTGGACCTGAAGGGATCGAGCTATGCGGTTGACGCGGCATGTTCGTCATCGCTGCTGGCAGTCGAGCACGGATACTATGATCTGGTCTCCAGACGGTGTGATGCTGCCCTGGTCGGAGGGATTAACCTGGGGACGCACCATCCGGTACAACTGCTCTTTTGTCAATTAGGTGCCGGTTCCCGGACGCAGCAGATCCGACCCTTTGACGCAAAGGCTGACGGAACACTCCTCGGTGATGGCGCCGGAATGATTGTTCTCAAACGTCTTGCCGATGCCGAGCGGGACGGCAATCGTATTTATGCGGTCATTCGTGGAGTGGGAAGCGCCAGCGATGGGAAAGGCGCCAGTGTGATTGCTCCCCGCGCTGAGGGGGAAGAACTGGCGATTCGCCGTGCATACAACGAAGCGGGTTTTCCTCCCGAAACGGTCGAGCTGATCGAAGCCCATGGAACCGGTATTCCCCTGGGAGATGCAACTGAGATCCAGGCGCTTACCCGTGTTTTTGGCGGTCGTGAAGGTGGCACGCCGTCCTGCGCTCTCGGTTCGATAAAATCGATGGTAGGCCATCTTCTCCCCGCTGCCGGGATGGCTGGTTTGATCAAAGCTGTGCTTTCTCTCTACCACAAGACCCTACCACCAACGCTGCACTGTGATCATCCAGATCCAAATTTGAAAATCGATGAAACTGCCTTGTATATCAACACCGAGTCACGACCCTGGATTCGCGGCCGTGCCGCAAGCCCGCGCCGCGCCGGTATCAATGCATTCGGATTCGGCGGAAGCAATGCGCATGTCATTGTCGAAGAATATAGCACGACTCCGGAATCTGACACCGAAGATTTTGATGATCAGTGGGAGACGGAGCTGTTGATTCTTCAAGGCGACAGCCGTGAGACTCTGGTGACCGAAGCCGAGCGCGTTCTCAGGTACCTGGACATCACCCCGGCAGTGGTACTCAAGGACCTGGCTTTTACGCTTAACAGTACTCTTCGAGACAACACGACTCGTCTGGCAATAGTTGCCGCTACTCCGGAGGAATTCAAGCAGAAACTTGTCCATGCGGTTGCCCGGCTTCGGGACGCGAGTCGCAGCCGCATTAAAGACAAGAGCGGAATCTATTACTTCGACAAGCCGCTGGCCAAGGAAGGCACGGTGGCATTCCTGTTTCCGGGTGAGGGTTCACAGTATGTCAACATGCTGGGTGATCTTTGCCGGCATTTCCCAGAAGTTCGTTATCACTTCGATTTGCTCGGGAAGGCATGCGTAACCTATCCGCAGCTCAGCCTGTACCGGGATGCTATTTTCCCTCCTCCTCCATTCACGGAAAAGGAAAGGAAGGCCGCGGAAGCAAGGCTGTGGGAAATGGATACCGCTATAACGGCGGTGATGACTGCCGACAAGGCTCTGCTCACCCTTATGGAACAGCTTAAGATCGCTCCTCAGGCAATGGTAGGCCACAGCAGTGGAGAGCTCTTTACTCTTGCCGCTTCCGGCGTGAGCGAGTTGAGTAGAGGCCGGGAAGAAAATATCATGGGGTATCTCCTCCTCGGCCACTTGATGATGGAACGCATCGAACGTGAACAGGTTATTCCCGACGCACCTTTGGTAAGTGTGGGAGGTGTTCAGAGAGAGGTCATCACTGAGCTGATCGAAAAGAGCTCCGGCAGCATCGTAATTGCGATGGACAATTGCCCTAATCAGGTTGTGCTGTGCTGCAAAGATCCGAGTACTCTGGGCAGCTCGTTGGAACTGCTCAAGAAACAGGGGGCGATCTGCCAGGTACTGCCGTTTTCCCGTCCCTACCACACGTCCTTGTTTGAACCGGCTCGAAAGCATCTCAATGAACTTTTTGACTGGGGCTCGTTTTCCGCGCCGCAGGTGCCGGTCTACTCGTGCCTGAGTGCTGGACAGCTTCCTTCCGACAGCGCGGAACTGCGTCGCTTCGGTATCGAGCAATGGCTCAATCCGGTCCGGTTCCGGGAAACCATTGAATCGATGTACAATGACGGTGTGAGGATCTTTCTCGAAGTCGGCCCTAAGGCTCAGCTCACCGGGTTTGTCAACGATATCCTCAAAAACAAAGACCACCTGGCGGTTGCCAGCAATGTCCAGTACCGTTCCGGGATCACCCAGCTGCATCACGCCCTCGGGCTGCTCGCTGCCCACGGGATATCGATGGACCTGCAGTGCTTATACAAGCGCCGCCGGCCGCAGCCGGTGAATCTGGATGCTTCTGCAGCAGAACACGTTGCTGAGGCGAAACCCGAGCCGCCGTTATCGCTGGCGATTCCTTTGCTCAACTTCAAAGGGCTTACTCTCGAATGGATGACCGGAAAGCGCTTGGTAGCAAAGGAGTTCATCCATGCGGAACGGGAAGGTACAGAACGTCCTCATGGTGCTGGTACAGCGGCTACAGGCACGAGACAGCCGCGTATTGCTGCTCCCGGTGATAATGGTCACACTGCAATGCCTGTTGGCGCTTCACCTGAGCGAATCGTTTCAACGGCTGCACGTGAACGATCTCAAGTGATGGCCGAGTATTTTCAGACTATGGAGCAGTTTCTGGACGATCAGGAAGCCGTGTTTCAGGCGTATCTGAAACAGACGCAGCCCCCTGTTGCACGGATTCCGGAGACGCCTTCTATTGGCCGCAGTGTTCCCTTGACTCCGAACCCGGCCGCAAAACCAGCTTCAGTGACAAAGAAACATGTCGAGGCAGCTGTAAGCATAGAGGACATTCTACGCCAGGTCGGCCCTCTGCCTTTTTCCGGGACCATTCTCTCCCATACACCAGGAGCAGAGATTACGGCGGTACGAGAGGTTACGCTTGCTAACGACATCTTTCTCTTCGATCATACCTTCGGACGGGATGTCTCGGTAACCGATAAAGGACTATACGGACTTCCGGTCATGCCACTTACTATGAGCCTGGAAATCATGGCTGAAGCGGCGGCGCCGCTCTTTCCGGGAAAAGTATTTATCGGCATGAGAGACATTCGCGCCTACCGGTGGATCACCCTGGAGGAAGAGCGATTTCTGGTAAAGACCGAGGTGAAGCTCGAAGAGGCCGGGGCTGCACGGGTGCGGCTGCGAAAGGCGATGGATCAGAGCGGCCAGTCCGCCGTAGGGTTGCCGATCCTGGAAGCAATCGTTCTGTTTGCGGATCGCTATCCGACGCCACCACCGGTAGCTGCATTTCCTTTGACCGGTCGTCGCCCCTCACGGATCCCTCAGGAGGCCCTTTATGGACGGGTGATGTTTCACGGGCCGCGCTTTCGCGGTGTTACCTCGGTGGACTGGTGGGGCGAGGAGGGTGTCGAGGCAACAATAACAACCCTGCCTACGAATAATCTTTTCAGTTCCACGGCCAGTCCGCGGTTTCTGTTTGATCCGGTGCTGCTCGATGCTGCCGGACAGCTGGTAGCGTTTTTTTACAATGATGATATGAGCAAAGGGGTCGACCTCTATCCCTTCCGGGCGAAGGCATTTCACGTCTATGGTCCGCCGCTGCCGGCCGGTACCGCAGTGCCTTCACGATGCCGAACCACGTTCATCGCCAAGAATCAACTGAGCTCGGATATCGACATGATCGGTCCCGACGGCCGCTACACCATGCGGATGATAGGATGGGAAGATCGTGAGTTCCTGCTGCCGCCGTTGTTTAATCTCGCCCGCTTCCAGGCACGAGACGTACTTCTCAGCACGGCCTGGAATGAAGCGGTTTCTGGCTTGGACAGGCCGGGAGACATAACCTGCTATCGGATGGATGATTACCCTGACCAGTTGCTGCACGGTCACCATGGCGTCTGGTTGAACGTGCTTGTTCATCTGGCGTTAAGCCGGCGCGAGCGCCAGCAGTGGGCGACAATGACCGGATCGGAGCATCGGCGAATCGACTGGCTGCTGTCCCGCGTAGCGGCCAAGGATGCGGTGCGCGATCTGCTTCGACAGAAATACGGTGTGCAGCTGTGCCTGTCGGATGTGGATATAGATGTCGATGAGCACGGGCGGCCGATTGCATGCGGCTCCTGGACCAAAGAAGTAAAGGCTGTCCCATCCATCTCTCTTTCTCATAAGCGTGGGATTGGCCTTGCCTTGGCTGCTTTGGGCCAAGCGGGATGCGGGATAGACATCGAAGTCCTGGAAGCAAAGAAGAAAGGAATTGAACGGCTGGTTCTCAAGCCGGATGAACAGGAAGTGGCGGGGACTCTCCTTGCTTCGAGCGATGACGAGTGGCTGCTTCGATTATGGTGTGCTAAGGAAGCGGTTGGAAAATCGCTTGGACGCGGCTTGCTGGCCGGACCGTCGGATCTTGCGGTGTGTACGATCGATGCCCAGACCGGCAGAGTCGGCCTCACAGTAAAAGGGAAACTGGCGGAAACATTCCCAGAGCTTCAGGGCAAACGTCTGACTGCATCAACTATGCGGGATGGCATCTTGATCGTGGCTGCCAGCCTGTACGGAAACAGCGAGGAGTGATGAAGAGGTTTATCGTTAATAAATAAATTGTTCACTGTTATTCGTTCACCGACATCGGATGGTATCTGATTTACCCCTTTACGGACAACGGTGAACGGTCAACGGAAAACGAGGAATCCTAATGAGTGAGTATACAAAGGAGCGCATTATTCAGGATCTGGTAGACATCCTCGAAGACATGACCAGCGACTGGGATTTGGAATTCGATGCTGCCATCGGACCGCAGACACGGCTGATGGCGGATCTTGAATTCGAATCGATCGACGTTGTGCAGTATGTCACCGCCATTGAGGAGCGTTTTGGACAACGCGGCCTTCCTTTCGAAGAGCTTCTCATGATTGATGGCCGCTATGTTGATGAAGTGGCCGTAGGAGATACGGCCGAATTTTTGTATCGCCATCTGAATGGCTGATAAGGAGAAATGAGAATGCATCCGACGGTATTTATCGGCCTGGATGGAGCAACATTTACAATTCTCGATCCTCTGGTTGCTGAAGGCGCCATGCCCTTTTTGAAAGCATTCATGGAGCGAGGAGTGAGAGCCACACTGCTTTCCACGCCGAATCCTTTAACGCCCCCGGCCTGGACGTCGATGATGACCGGCCGCAATCCCGGAAGCCACGGCGTGTTTGATTTTATCTGGGCGGAAGAACGCCCGTCCGACCACTATTTTACGCTCTATAATTTTCGGGATATTCAGTGTGAAACCGTGTGGTCGATTGCCAGCCGGCAGCAGGGAAAGATCTGTTCGCTCAACTTTCCGCTTATGGCTCCGGCACCAGCAGTGAACGGCTATATCGTACCCGGATTGGTAAATTGGAAGCATCTGCGGCGCTACGTGTATCCCAAAGATATTTATGATCGCATCAAAGCCTTGCCCGGTTTTAATGCTAAAGAAATCGCCTGGGACTTTGACCTGGAAAAAGAAGCTTCCCGGGGCATCCCGCCGGAGAAGTACCAAGAGTGGATTGAGTTTCACATTCGCCGAGAGCGGCAGTGGTTCGAGATCGTCCGTTTCTTCCTGCAGGAACATCCCTGCGATCTCACCGGCATTCTGTTTGACGGCCCGGACAAGATGCTCCACATTGGGTGGCGGTTTCTGGATCCGGCGTTCTATTCACAGGAGCCGACGCCATGGGAAGAAAAAATCCGCGGCCTAATCCTCAGTTATTTTCGAGAACTGGATGGATTCATCGAGCGGATTGCCGAGCTCGCCGGGCCGCAAGCCCGCATCGTCATGGGGTCGGACCATGGATTCGGACCTGGACGCTTAATTTTCCGCGTGAACACCTGGCTGCATGAACAAGGATATCTCACCTGGAAAGACCTCGGCCCGCTGGACCCGAAGGCCGCAGAAAGCGTCCGCCGTCTGGTGGAGCGCCACTTTGTGCTTCTCGATTGGGAAAAGACGACCGCCTATGCTCGTACCTCTACGTCAAACGGCATTTATATTCGCAAGGCGAAGGGCCCGGGCCACACCGGGGTTCCGGCAGAACAGTATGAGTCGTTTCGATCTGAACTTAAGAATAAGCTGGCTGCAATAACGGATCCGGTCAGCGGCGAGCGGATTATCAAACATATTTATACCAAAGAAGAGGCCTATCCCGGGGAAAACAACGAGCAGGCTCCTGATCTCACCATGGTCTTCTACGATCACAGTTTTGCTTCGATTCTCAACAAAGAGCCCATGATTTATCATCACCATGAGACTCTGGGCACCCATTACCCGGAAGGAGTGTTTCTCGCTGCCGGGCCCGGAATCCGCTCCGGCGTGTCACTTCCAGCCTTGTCAATTGTGGATGTGGCGCCGACACTGCTCCATAGCCTGGGACTGGAAATTCCCGCTGATTTCGAAGGACAGCTGCCTGCTGAAGCCTTCGAGGCAGGTTTCCTGGAACAATTCCCGGTCACAATCGGACCGGCCACGCAGCGACCGAATGCATATCTCGACGAAAAGAAACCGGAGGCGCTGAATGCCGAGGAAGAGGAAGAGATTTACAAGCAGATGAAAGCCTTAGGTTACGTTGAATAGGCAGGAAAGAAACGGCCCATGGGAATGCTGCGGTGCAGTGAGGTTTCGATAAATTATCGATGCTTCGGAACGGGAAAGAATGTAGTCCTCATTCATGGACTTGCTGCGAATCAGGCCTTCTGGAATCCACTACTGGTCAATACCTTGGTTGAGCGGTATCGTGTGACCGTATATGATCTGCGCGGCCACGGATACAGCAGCATGCCGAAGTCCGGATATACGTCGGCAGACATGGCTGAAGACCTTCGTCTGCTTCTCGATGAGATAGCTGATGGTCCCATCCATGCAGTCGGACATAGCTTCGGCGGTTTGGTCGCTCTTCATTATGCGCTTCAGCATCCGCAGCGGGTCAGCAGCATAACACTCGCAGACGTTCGCGTCCGGGCGCTGCAGCCGACACAGAGCTCCAGCGATTGGCCGCCCCGGGAGGCTGCCAGGAGGATACTCGAAGAGTGCGGCATGGTGGTTCCTGATGATGTCGAAGAAGCCGGACTCTGGATACTCGAACAGCTCGCCTCGCCGCAGTGGCAGCAGGTACGTGAAGACCTCAAGAGCAAGATACGACACCTGCCCTGGGGGAAGAGCAAGCGATCAGCCGACCAGTGGCTCGCTCTTTTGCAGCAGACCACTGCCCGGGATGATTTTTTAGCTGTCGCCGGGCTGACCGCAGAAGCTCTGGCTACGATAGAGCAGCCCACCCTGGGCTTGTATGGAGAATATTCGCCGGCACGGCGTTCTCTAGAAGGCCTGATCGGAATCCTGCCTCACTTTCAGAGTGAGGTTATTGCAGGAGCCGGTCACTTCTTCCCCATGGGCAGACCCAAGCTGTTCGCCGATCAGGTGAAAGCATTTCTGGGAGACGTTGACCATAGAACAGTAAGGAGTGAAGAGTGAGGAGTTAGGAGTCCCGCTCCGCGGGGCCAAACGAACTGAAGGGCAACCCGCCTTCGGCGGGATTACAGGTTTCGAGTTGCGGGTTACAGGTTCTTGTTTAAATGAGAACGCGCAACCAATTCCTTGACTCTATGTTCAACTTCTCACTCCTAACTTCTTACTTTTCACTGTTTACCAGATGATGCCGTATCAGTATAGAAAGAGCTGAAGACGTGGAATTACTTGAAGATGCAGTTGTGATCGTAACCGGTGGGACCGTTGGAATCGGTTATGCCACCTGTAAAGCACTGGCGGCCGCAGGCGCTCACGTTGTGGCGGTGGGGCGTAATCAGGAAAAGCTTGCGACTCTGGTCGCTGAAATCGACCGGATGGAAACCGGGGCCAGGGCGCTCACTCTCGGCCTGAATGTGCGGGATGAGAAGGATATGGAGGAAATGGCCCGGGTTACCATGGACACCTTCGGCCGCATCGACGGTCTTATTGCTTCAGCCGGTATTCTGCGAGCAGGTGAGGGTCGCCTGAGCAAGTTTCAGCAGATGACGGTGGCAGAGTGGGATGACGTCATCGATACCAACCTGAGAGGCGTGTTTCTTGCCAACCGGGCGGTGCTTCCGGTCATGATCAACCAGCGGTCAGGTGATATCATTAATTTATCGTCGACCTCCGGCCGCAAAGGATTAGCCTATGATTCAGCCTACTGTGCGTCCAAGTTCGGCGTGATCGGTCTTTCCGAAGCACTGGCTGAGGAGGCGCGGCAGTATGGCGTGCGCGTGCAGGTGCTGCTGCCGGGAGCAATCGATACCGGCATGTGGGATCAGAACGGGCCGCTTCCGCCGCCAGCAGCGATTCTTCCGGTAGATCGGGTGGCGACGATGATCGTCCGCATGCTGCGCCTTCCGGACGATGTTATCCTCGCCGGACCGATCATCGAACCATTCAAAGGATGGGAAGGATACTACCCGAAAAGGACCGATCGCCGGTAGGCCAGCGGGGACAGAGGTGAATTGCTCAAGAGGGGGATTCCATTGGCTCACGGATTCCCTATGCATGAGTGATACTCTCCTCTCTTCCAAAGAGGGGTTTGGGGGAGTTCACGTCTTGCCCGGAATCCCCGGGTTTCGCTTCGCTCTGCCCAGGCTACAGAGCAAAGAGCACGGAGCAGCGCAGTGGAGAGCCTAGAGCAAAAAGAAGTGAGCAGAGAATGATGCAGGAGACGGGTTGTTGGAGATTCAGTCCCCTTTTCTAAAGGGGAATACAGAGCCTGTCCGACAACTCGTAAAACACGGAATCTGTCATCCTGAGTGAAACGAGGGATCTCACAAATTCACTATCAGAGGAATCGAGATTCTTCGGCTTGCGCCTCAGAATGACAGTATCGGACAGGCTCTACAGGGGGATTTGCAGCAGCATTCAAAAATCCACCCCGACCCTCCTTTACAAAAGGAGGGAGCCAAGATCCTGAGACCTGTCTCGATACTTGCTTCAGGGCTTGGTTCAGGACCTGGATATGGCTGTGAGGATGAAATAGATCCTGAAATAAATCCAGGATGACAGCTTTGGGTCTAAGACGAGACTTCGTTGCGGCATCCCCCCTGGTTGTGCCAGAGTTGCTGAGGATGAGACCGCCTTCAAGGAACCGTAAGGAGTGAAGAGTCGGCAGTTAGAAGTGAGCACAAGCCTCTGGGCTGCGGCCCAGGTTGATCGGAGTTCGCGTAATTACTCTGCTGTCAAAGTGAAGGGAGACTCAGATACATGACAGAACAGACAAACGCCCAGTTACAAGAAAAAATAGCGATCGTCACCGGCGGAGCCAGCGGTATCGGCAAGGCGACCTGTTTTGCTCTGGCGAACGAAGGTGCGATTCTGGTGGTAGTGGATCTCGACCAGGCGCGGGTGGACGAAACAGCACAGGAGTGCTGGAATCGTTTCCCGGGAGAAAAACCGCTGGCTTTGGCGGCAGATGTCCGCAGCGAGCAGGACATGGAAGATATGGTCAAGAGAACGGCCGATCGCTTCGGCAGGATTGATCTCCTGGTGCACAGTGCGGGAATTCTGCGCGCACCGGGAAGTGGTCCCAAGTTCATGTATCAGATCGATGTGAATGAATGGAATGCAGTAATCGACACCAACCTGAAAGGAACATTCCTGTGCAACCGTGCGGTTGCTGCCGCAATGATCACTCAGCGAGGCGGACACATTATAAACATATCCTCGACTTCGGGTCTGCGCGGACGGGCATATGATTCTGTGTACTGCGCCTCAAAATTCGGAATCGTAGGGTTATCCGAGGCCCTGGCTGAAGAGTTGCGACAGTATGGCATCCGCGTGAATGTGGTGATGCCGGATGCGGTTAATACTCCTATCTGGGATCAGAACGGACCGGTCAAAGCACCCAAAGGTGCACTTGAACCCGAACGTATCGCTGAGGTCATTACTCATATCGCACTCCTTCCAGACGATACGCTGGTAGGTCACACCGTTGTCTTCCCCTTTATCACTCGGCGGCGCAAGAAGGAAAAGGAAGAGTAAGAAGGGCAAGGCCTGGTACACGCAAATCCACTGTCTAAAACACGGTTGTGTTTGTACGTCGGATGGTTAGCCCTTGTCCCTGATCACCAGCAAAGCATCAGAACCTGCCCCCGCGAAGGCGGGGGTGCAAGGCGCCGAGGAGCAATCCCGCTTGCAGCGGGTTACCCGTCAGCTCTTCTGGCCCGCGAAGCGGGTTACCCGTCAGCTCTTCTGGCCCGCGAAGCGGGTTACCCGTCAGCTCTTCTGGCCCGCGAAGCGGGACTATGAGCGGGACAGATCGTGCTTTATTAGTGATTCAGGGTGCATTCCTGCCGAAAGCTGGAACGGAACCGAAAGCAAGGACCACATAGAAGTGCGGAGATGATAGAAGCAGTTACAACAAAATGCGGCCTCACTGCTGAAAATTTTTGTCCGATATCCAGCCGGGGATTTGGAGATCCTCTTAATTCCTATCCTCACTCCATGGCATGGTTCAAAGATCATCTCTACGTGGGTACAACCCGGGGGCATCTCTTTCTGCTTGGTACCGCGGGGAAAACGGTTGCCGAACTGGTGCCGAAGCGGATCATGTGGCCGGTCAAGGTTCCTGAGAACATTTACCTTGATCTCGACATGCGGGCTCAGATCTGGCGTTTCGATCCAGCCACGGAGATCTGGCAGAAGGTCTATACGGTGCCTTTTGTAAGAGGAATTGAGGGATACGATGTTCCGCTTGCCTGGGGTCTGAGGGGCATGACGGTGTTCAAAGGACCGCATGATCCTGAGCCAGCCTTGTATATTCCCGCGACAGCGCCTTCGCAGCGGCCGGAAGCAGTGCTGCTGCGGTCACGCAACGGCCTTGATTTCGAAATTGTATCTGAACCGGGACTGGGAATG
>JAGOGO010000202.1 GCA_017996625.1 Deltaproteobacteria bacterium
CCCTTCGGTCGAGTCGAATGAAAATACAGATTCGGGTGTGAAGCCAGCACATGCAGGTGCTTGGAGTACAGAATGTAAACACCGAAACCAAACACTACCAGAAGGTGGAGCCACCAGAACAGGGGGAAGAGCACCGGTGCGCTTGTCTGCAGACCCATGCCTGCAAAAAGCTGAGCGAACGCTTTCCCGACAAAAACCGAGTTCGCAAACGGCTCTTCTTCCGCGAGCAGGCGGAATCCTTCAACGCAGTAATTGAGGATCATCAGCGAGAACACGACGATGATGATGATCCCGGCCTCCATGGTCGGCTCCAGCCGCTCGGGCCTGATGATATATCGTCGAACAGCCGCCCAGATGAGTGAAGCAATCACCACCAGGCCGGCAACATCCAGGAGAAAAAAGAAAACATTGTTGAATACCGTCCCGAAAAGTGCCGGTGACAGCTTCTCATACATGCCTTCAGCGATATGAAAACCATAGCTGATGACAAAGAAGGAAAAACCGTAAAACAGAAGCATGTGGCCGATGCCAGCATAGTCCTTTGACGTGACATTATCCAGTACACACCGCTGCTTCAGAACCTTGCCTAATACGAAAGAAAGACGCTCATTCGGATTGTCGGATCGATTGTCCGGCTGTCCCAGCTTCAACAGACTGATAAGATATTTGGCTCTGACCATAAAAAAATACGCTGTAGCAGCGATGAGCACCAGAAGCAGAATCTTTTCCGGTACAGATAACATGGCCTTACCTATTCCTCTTCAAACTCTCGTGAATATTGTTGCCCCGGCCTCCGCGTCTACTCTATCGGAAGCCGGGATTCTCCCCGTTGAGAACAAAGCACACGGTGAGGAGCGAAGGCAACCCTTCGCTCTCCCGTGTGAAGTCATCTGATATTGTGAACATTACAATACGGCAAGTATCACAACTCTTGCTGCTCGATCTAGCGGACCTTCTTGATTTCCTCGGTCATCTTGGGCACGACCTGAAACAGATCGCCGACGATTCCGTAATCAGCAATCTGAAAAATCGGTGCTTCAGGATCTTTATTGATTGCCACAATGCACTTGGAGGTTCTCATCCCTGCCAGATGCTGAATGGCGCCAGAAATGCCGCAGGCGATGTAGAGCTTCGGGGATACTACTTTACCGGTCTGGCCGACCTGGTCGCCATGAGGCCGCCATCCTTCATCCACTGCAGACCGGGAAGCGCCGACAGCTGCTCCCAGCGCCTGAGCAAGTTCCTCCAGAATTTTGAATCCATCAGGCCCCTTCATTCCTCGGCCACCGGACACGATAATATCAGCTTCAGAAACATCCAGCTTCCCGCTGGCTTTGGCGACTATTTCTTGTACCACGCTGCGCAAATCGGCGTCGCTCAGACTGGCCTCAGCCTGTTCCACCGGCGCGCTCTTAGAAGCATCCGGAGCATCGGGAGAGAACACTTTTGGCCGCAAGGATACTACGCTCGGCTGATTCGCCAGATCGATCGTAAGATACGCCTTGCCAGCATACACGGGTCGCTTGATCTGAATCGTGCTGCCCTGAACGGACCAGCCCGTACAATCAGCAGTGATCGGTGCACCTAATGCAGCCGACGCATAGGCGCCAATATCTTTTCCCTGCACGGTAGCAGTCAAGACCACGACTGCCGGATCATTTTTCTTTGCAATTTCGGTAAATGCTTTTCCATACGCATCTACGGTATAATCTTTCAGCTTCGCATTATCGACAACGATGACTTTGTCTGCGCCGTACTGACCTAAAACCGAACCATCAGCTACACCGGAGCCGACAACGACTGCGATTGCCTGTCCACCGAGAGCCGCAGCCATTTTCTTTCCCTGGCATACAGCTTCAAACGCCATAGAGCGAAAATTTCCGCCCATTTGTTCTGCATATATCACCACATTGTTCGCCATCTGAACCTCCACCGTTTTTGAAATTTCGATTTCCTGTTCAAGTCTATGTGAGCCTGTCAGTGAATATCGCTTCTTGTTATTTCGAGTCGATTTGTATTGAAAAAGTAGACCGACAGGCTTTTCAGGACCGCCGCTTAGATTACCTTGGCTTCGTTCACCAGCAGGTTCACCAAAGCCGGAGCGGCATCGGCGCCTTCGCCGACAATCTTACCCGCAGCGCGGGCCGGCGGATATTCCATTTTCACAACTTGAAGCTTCGGTGGATCAAGTTGAGCATTTTTCTGATCGAGAGGCTTCTTTTTCGCCTTCATAATATCCATGAGCTTCGGATAACGAGGCTCATTCAACCCCTTCTCGGCAGTAAAAACAGCCGGCAGAGTTACTTCCAGGATCTCGGTGCCCGCATCGCTTTCGCGCTCAACTTTGGCTTTCCCATTGGCGAACTCGAGTTTGATAATGCGAGTGACAACCGGAATATTCAGAATATTTGCAACCTGAACACCGACACACGAATCATCAAGATCCACCGCCTGTTTGCCCATCAGGATAACATCGCAGGGCATCTCTTTTAATTGAGCGGCAAGCGCTTTCGCAATCGCCAGGGTGTCACAGTTTCCAGACTCGTCGCTCAGATGGACGCCCTTTTCAGCACCCATAGCATAGGCTTTCCGCATAATAGTCTGAGCATCGGCGGGGCCCAGAGAAAGAACGGTGATATCGCCACCCTGTTTTTCTTTGATCCGAATGGCTTCCTCGACTGCAAACTCATCGAACGGATTGATGACAAACTCAACACCGGTGGGATCGATCGACTTGCCATCACCAGCTATTCTGATTTTTGTTTCCGTGTCCGGAACCCGTTTCACGCACACAACAATATTCATTTTTACCTCCTTCTGGAAACGTCCGTTATTTCGCTGTTACTGCACGGGCAATGATCATTTTCTGAATGTTTGACGTTCCTTCCACCGCCTGCAGCGACTTCGCATCTCTGAAGAAACGCTCCACCGGGTATTCGCTCGAGTAGCTATAGCTTCCGAGAACTTTCATAGCCGTGTTGGAAGCCTTTACCGCAGTCTCAGCAGCAAAAAACTTGGCTGTGGAAACTGACAGCGTGTTGCCGATGTTACCCTGGTCTTTCTCAAATGCAGCTTTCAGAACCAGAAGCCGGGCAGCCTCGTACTCCACCACCATCTCGGCCAGCTGCTCTTGAATCATCTGGAACTCGGCAATGGGCTGACCAAACTGGGTCCGGTCCATAGCGTACTTAATGGCTTCCTCATGGCAGGCGCGGGCAATACCCACACCGCGGGCAGCACAACCCAGACGGGTGTTGTTCAGCTGGAACATACAGATCTTGAATCCGTCACCTTCATTTCCGAGGAGAGCATCCTTGGGTATTTTTGCATCCTCAAAGGAGATCTCGCCGGTGGGAGCACAGTGCAAGCCGAGTTTCGTCTCAATCGCTGCGGTTTTGATGCCGGGAGTATTATTGAGGTCAACGAGAAAGCAGGACATTCCCTTATGCTTTTTCGATTTGTCCGTATAGGCATATACCAGGGAGCAATTCGATACGTGAGCATTGGAGATCCACATTTTCTGCCCGTTCAGAACATAGCCGTCATCCACCTTGGTTGCAGTGGTGCCCATGCCGGCAACATCCGAACCGGAATTTGGCTCGGTAATAGCAAATGCTCCGATAAGATCGGCATTCACCAGCGCAGGAATATACTTCTGTTTCTGCTCTTCATTCCCAAAGTTCAGAATCGTGAAAGCAGGTCCCCACATCTGCATATTGAAAGGCAGGGTCCAGGAAGCGCTTATCCGGCCGATCTCTTCGGTCAGAAGGGCGGCGCAGAGGTGACCGGTGGCATTGCCGCCGTACTCCTCAGGAATGACACAGCCGAAGAATCCCAGTTCGGCCATTTGCTTGACTCTTTCCGGACGGAAACGATGCGCTTTTTCATCTTCTTCCTGAGTGGGCAGGATTTCTTTCTCAGCAAAATCCTTTCCCACCTCGATCATGGCTTTTTGCTCTTCGGTGAACTGAAAATTCATAGGGCACTCCTTATTAAGTGTTTGATATAATTATTGAAAGCTTTTGCAAGGATTTGAAGACACGTGCATGGCGAACCACTGCAGAAATGGCATGGTCGAAGTAATCTTTTACAAATAATGCCTTACCCTGTCAACTAAAAATTTAGATATATTCATAATTTTTTTGCGTTAGTATCTCAAGTGCAATCCTGTGATCTCACTTTC
>JAGOGO010000043.1 GCA_017996625.1 Deltaproteobacteria bacterium
AGCCTCTGGAGCGCAGCATCCCGGTACTGATTCGAGCCGACCGGGATCTGGCCCTGCAGGTATTTGTGGATGTGATTGAGAGGATCAAGAACCTGGGCTTCAGCCGGGTCAGCTTGCAGACGGAACAACGCTTATGAACCATCAGCTCACCGGCTTTCTCTGCTCGCTCTTTATTCATGCGGCTGCGTTTGGAATTTTTTTTTGTTTGAGCAGAGGGTATGCCTCAGAACCAAACCTATCAACTATCGACCTCAGTATCCTGGAGACAGTGGCTGCACCCTCAGGAGGCGGAGGTGCACCGGCTGCTCATTCTGTTCTGTCGGTCAAGGAACCACCGCGAGCCAAGCCAGTAGACTGTCCCCAAAAAGCGGTCTCAAGACCGAGACCGACTAAAAAATCGAAGCCGGCTGTACCACCGCCACTGTCTGTTCCAGCTGTGGAAGACACCGGTCCGGTTCCTATAGCAGCAGTTCCGGAACCGGACGTACTGCCTGAAGCTCAACCCGGTCCCGGATCGGAAATGACGGCGTGCTCTGAAGGCACTGGAAATGGCAGTGGTTCCAGGACAGAATCTGGATCAGGGAGCGGGGGAGGCGGACCGAATGGAACCGCGAGTGATCCGGCCGGCCTCTATCTGGCAGAACACTTTGCCTATATCAAGGACATGATCCAGAAGAACATCGCCTATCCACCAAGGGCAAAAAAAATGGGCTGGCAGGGAACGGTGGAAGTCTCCTTTATTGTTCTGGAGAGTGGAAAGACCATGGATATAGCAATTGCAAAAAGCTCGGGATATGGGGTTCTCGACAAAAACGTGGTGGAAACGATTGAAGAAGTTCAGCCATTCCCCAAGCCGCCGGTTGCAGCGAAACTGAAGATACCGATTAGCTACCGGTTGCAGTAAGGGTCACGATTCGTCTTTTCAAGAAAAAAGCATTGAAAATTTATGCAGGAATGTGAAGGAGGCAGATGAATGAAGATTAACAATGAAAACAGGACTAGGCATATCACCATTATTGCCACACTCGCTGTGTGGTTGCTGATTGAACCAACCCTGTCTGCAGAAGCCGGGGGCAGCAGTTGTGACGGCATTCCTTCGATAACCATGAGGTTTCCCGGGCACGGTGCAAGCCAGAAGCAATTCGAATACAATGACGAGGTTGAAACAATCACCATCGGATGTGACGATATGGTCAGGTTCCATGGCCATCAATGCGCGGGGTCATCCTTAGGCTATCGAGCATGCCAGGTGGCCTTTGCGCATCTTTATCCGGGCGAAATTCCTCCGCGTGGAGATCAGTTCGTCGTAAATGGCGCCATCCGTGCGTGTCCTACGGACGCCGTTTCCTTTGTCACCGGTGCACGTTACGGGAAAGGGAGCGATGGAATCCTGAACAGCAATATGGCCTTTGACAAACGTCTGGCCAAACCAATGAGCTTCATTTTCGCGAGCATGGCCAGTGGGAAAGCAGTCAAGCTGGTGAGCAGGTTTGAGTGGCCTAAAGAACTCGAAGAGCTGAAAGCAAAGGCAAGCGCAGGTGATCCTGATGCCAGGCTGCAGCTCGACCAGCTGTCACAGCGCTTGAACCGCAGGATCCTGCTTGCACCGGAACAGGAGATTTTTGACGTGCATCCGCTTACAGATTTTTCCTGGGCGGACTACAAGGAAAAGTATATGAAGTGAAGCTGCTTACAAGGGGTTCAAGGTTTGCAGGTTCAAAGTTCAAGGTTGATGGACTCATAAAAAGTCGTCTAAGAGATGGCGAAGTAATCCCGCGCGGCGCGGGACCATATGCAAGGCGCGCATGCTTCGACTCCGCTCAGTCCCGCGCCACGCGGGATCACCCTGAGCGAACAAGAGATCACCCTGAACGAGCAAGGGGTCACCCTGAGCGGAGTCGAAGGGCGAAGGGGCAACACAGCAGATGGTTGCCCATCAGCTCTTTTGGCCCCGCCGAAGGCGGGACTTTTTACGATGCCATCAAGATTGATGATGTGGGATGTGCGTCTTGTGATGGGGGAAAAACTTTGAGGGCTAAACCAGCTCTCATATCCCACATCTCACATCTCATGTCTGAAGTCTTGAACCTGGAACTTTGAACCTTGAACCTGAAACCAGTGTGGGCTTGTTCATCACCCAGCTAAGGTTCATTTCTCCAGGACATCTTCCATCCAGGATAGCGCTGCGGCCACTGTCGGCCATCCTATCGTTGGAATTAACAGAATGATTGCATAGTACAGTTCATCCGGGGTAGCTCCCGCTTGCAAAGCTCTTCGGGTATGACTGTGCACCGCTCCTTCTGACCGTATTGCTGCCGATGCTGCCAGCTGGATCAGCAAGCTGGTTTTTTCATCAAAGGGACTCTGCTCCCGGGTCGACTTGCCCAGGTTCTCGTACGAGTCAAAGATTGATCCAAATTTATCTCGCAAGCGTAAATAGTGCCCAGGTATTCCCTCTTCTTTCATGTCCTTTCCTCCAAGATACCAAATTGTTAACCGGATCAGGTTACTGCAGACTGAATTCACAGGTTATTCTGTTGTAAATCATGTAATAAATGATAATGCACTATCTTGCCGGAAAGCAATGGGGCATTCTGGTATTTTTGTGAAGTTTGCAGAGTGAAGTGAAGGTATCGTCTGGAGAAATAGCTGCACCACCACAGAACGGAAATTTTCATCGTCGGTGAGAAGAAAATTGTTGACGCCAGTTGGTTTTCGTTATAGTATCTTTGTCATAACGGGAGCCATATAAGTGAACCGCCGAGGTGAAAACCATCAGCCGCGACGCCTGGGTCGCATATCCGAAAATCGATCCTTCAATAGGTGGATTTCATGGTTCATAAGGAGAAGCCATCGACCAAGCGCCCTAGTAGTGAAGCAGGATGCGAATCAGACAACGAAAAGGAAAAACCATGGTAAAGAAGATCATTTCTCTGGTGTTTGCGCTTCTGGTTGCAGGTGTTTTTTTCGGCACGGCAGGCGCTGCTTGGTCGAGCGAGATCACGGTTTCAGCAGCCATCAGCCTCAAGAACACGTTTGAAGAAATCGGAAAGCTCTTTGAATCTTCCAACCAGGGTGTCAAGGTCCTGCTCAATTTCGGAGCCTCCGGCGATCTGATGACCCAAATCAAGGCCGGTGCACCCGTTGATGTTTTCGCATCTGCGGGAGTCAAGGAGATGGACGAACTTGGCCAGGGAGCGTTTATCCTTCCAGACACCAGAGCAGATTTCGCAGGAAATTCAGTGGTGCTGATTGTTCCTTCCGCCTCAAAGCTTTCACTTTCCTCATTCGAGGATCTTACCCGACCTGAGATACAAAAGGTATCGATCGGAAATCCGGAGACCGTACCCGCCGGCCGATATGCTGCGGAAGTGCTTCACCACTATTCTATTTTCGAAAAGCTGAAGGACAAGTTCATCTTTGCGGAAAATGTCCGCCAGGTGCTTGACTACGTCGTCCGAAACGAGGTCGACGCCGGCGTCGTTTATTCGACCGATGCGATGGCCCAGAGCAAAAACGTAAAAGTTGTCGCAAGCGCACCGGAAACAAGCCACCAGCCGATCATATATCCTGTCGCGGTTGTTAAAGGTTCCAAGAACGAGCAGACTGCCAGGATGTTCGTCTCTTTCGTCCTGTCTGAAGCCGGGGGAAAGATTCTCGAAAAGAACGGCTTCAAACCGGTGCAGAAATAGGCTGAAACGTATGCTCTGCTGCTTGGCAGCAGCGAGGATGTGACTTCCCGTGCTTTTCTCTCTGAGACTGTCTATTCAGGTGGCATCAGTTGCCACGGTATTCGTTGTTGTTGTCGGTGTGGCTATTGCCTTCTTCCTGGCAAGGAGGCGCTTTCGGGGAAAGGAATTCCTCGACACGATACTGACGTTGCCGCTCGTGCTCCCGCCAACGGTGACGGGATATTATCTTATTGTACTCTTCGGGCGAAACGGTCTGGTCGGGCGATGGTTGTACGAACAAATGGGATGGAGCATTATGTTCACCTGGTATGCAGCAGTGCTTGCTTCATTTATAGTGGCGCTGCCGCTCATGATTAAGACTTCTCGTGCAGCCATCGAGTCCGTTGATGAGAACTTCATCCGAGCTTCCTACACGCTCGGCCATTCGGAATGGTGGACAGCCCTTAAGGTCATTTTGCCGCTGGCCAGGAAAGGTATTCTCGCCGGAGCTATTCTTTCTTTTGCCCGGGCGATGGGTGAATTCGGTGCAACGCTTATGGTGGCTGGAAATATCCCCGGCAAGACAAGCACCATGCCGCTTGCCATCTATACTGCGGCAGGCAGCGGCGACCGCAGCCAAGCAGCCGCCATGGTGCTCTTGTTTACCGTGATAGCTGCATTGTTCCTCTACACGGCGAATAAACTGAATAAGAGAGTTATCTCATGAGCTTGTCCTTTAAAGCAAAAAAAGTGTTGCCCGCTTTCGCACTAGATGTGGAGTGGTCCATCGGCAATGAACTTGCCGTTATGTTCGGGTATTCGGGCGCAGGCAAATCCCTATCGCTGCAGGTTATTGCCGGACTCTTGGTGCCGGACGAAGGCCACATTCAGTTGAATGGCCGTGTCTTATTCGATGATAAGGCTGGAATTGATCTGGCTCCTCAGAAGCGGGCATTTGGTTACGTGTTCCAGGACCTCGCACTTTTCCCCCACATGACGGTTCAAGACAATATACGGTATGGTGCGCATGGACTGAATGAGAATGACCGGAAGCACCGCGCCGGGAAGATTATTGAACAGTTTAAGCTGTCAGGATTGGAGAAAAAGTTTCCTCATGAAATATCAGGTGGCCAGAAACAGCGGGTCGCCTTTGCCCGCGCTCTCATTCGGCGGCCGGCTGCTCTCCTCCTCGATGAGCCGTTTTCAGCTCTCGACAACCCGCTGCGCAACGAAATGCGGAATCTTCTGCAAGAGATTCGGCAGGATTTCCAGATCCCGGTCATCCTGGTAACCCATGATCGTACGGAAGCCTTGACTCTAGCTGATACGCTCATTATTTACGCTGGAGGGAAGGTTCTGCAAGTGGGCAACCCTGGTGACGTTCTGAATGCTCCGATTTGCCCAGCGGTGGAACGTCTCGTTAAGAGCCCTGGGCAGCCTGATACAAGAACTATTCACACCACCCGGCCATATCAAACTCCGGAGGTTTTCAGCCAACCAGTAAAGCTGCTGCGATCTCGTGAAGGCTGGCGTAATCGAGCCCATGCCTCTCACCAGTGACAACCTGCTGCATGCTTTTCCTGGCACTGAGACTCAGTATTCGCCACCAGATACCACATCACGATACTTTCATGGCAAGGAAGCCGCTCCTACAGTACGGTCGCCATCCGTTTTCCCCTTATTCCCGCACACTCGAAAGTAACGTTCAAGCATTAGCACTTGACAGAGAAATCGATGTATCATACATTGCTTTTCGCTATGTTTGTTCTGCCATAACGACACGGCAAGGTGCATTGAACACCATTGGACAATTCTTACGAGTATCCCAGCGGTAATAAACAGGACCAAGAGCTTTTCTATATTCAACGGGAGGTGTAACAATGGGTCGCAGTAGAATGTCACTCGTTTTGACAACGTTTCTGCTTGTCGCCACTGTTTTGGCAGGGCCGAGCCATGCAGAAACGCTTGTCGCTTTCTTAGGCTCAGCAACGAAAC
The DNA here is from genome assembly GCA_017996625.1 of Deltaproteobacteria bacterium. Lineage (GTDB taxonomy): Bacteria > Desulfobacterota > WTBG01 > JAGOGO01 > JAGOGO01 > JAGOGO01. The sequence goes on from JAGOGO010000043.1 coordinate 5,667, forward strand.
CGGCCATGGATGAAATCAATAGACTGTTCACCAGCCGGACTGGAGTTGACGTTACCGCTCAGTATGGCGGATCGGGCAAGCTCCTCGCGCAGATGCAGCTTTCCCACACCGGAGATGTGTACCTTTCCGGATCTCCTGATTTTATGGAAAAAGCAAAGCGAGAAGGGTTCGTCGACTCTTCCACGGAAAAAATTATTGCCTACCTCGTTCCCGCCATTACCGTGCAAACAGGAAATCCCAAAAATATTAAATCTCTTCAAGACCTCAGCAATGATTCTATCTCTCTGGTTATCGCCAATCCGCAAAGCGTCTGCGTGGGGCTGTACGCAGTAGAAGTGTTCGAAGCAAGCAAGCTTTCAGCGCTGATTAAGCCGAGAATCAGGAGCTATGTGGAAAGCTGCGAACAGACCGCCAATGTTATTGCGCTTGGCGCTGCGGATGCCGTGATGGGATGGGATGTGTTCGAGCACTGGAACCCCGACAAGATCCAGACCATTTTCCTGAAGCCGGATGAGATTCCCCGGATCGCCTATATCCCTCTGGCAGTTTCAACGTTCACGCAGAACCGGAAGCGAGCTGAAGAGTACATTGATCTGGTAGTATCGGCAGAAGGCAAGGCAATCTTCAAGAAGTGGGGCTATTTTACTGACGAGCAGGAGGCACGGACCTATGCTCCTCATGCCCGGATTGGCGGTGAGTACACCCTTCCCGAAGGATGGTAGCGGTGAGCATCTCCTGGAATAAAGGTATTTCTTTCACTCTGATAACAGTGGTTGCCTTAGCACTCCTGGTAGGTTTTTACCTTATCCTTATCGGTTACACCTACCTTCACTATCATCCCAAGGCGCTCTTTGAACTCATGAAGTCTGCGGCGGTACGCCATGCTATTGCAGTAAGCCTGGTGAGCGCGACGATTGCAACCTTTTTCGCTCTCCTCTGCAGCCTGCCGGCAAGTTATCTGCTTTCCCGGAAAGAATTTGCCGGAAAAATATTCGTGGACGCAATCCTGGACATTCCTGTCTTTGTTTCTCCGGTGGCACTTGGTGCGCTGCTGCTGGTCTTCTTCACCAGCCCGCTGAGCAAATTTTTCCAGGAGCATACGTTCCCGGTAGTCTTTGCAGTTCCTGGTATTATCATTGCGCAGTTTACCGTCGTCACCGGTCTTACCGCGCGAATGCTGAAAGCAGCGTTCGATCAGATTCCCCGGCGGTACGAAGAGGTTGCCCGCACACTCGGCTGTTCACCATTCCAGGCTTTTCGCACGGTAACCTTGCCGCTGGCGAAAAACGGCATTGTTGCTGCCGCAATCATTACCTGGGCACGAGCAATCGGTGAATTCGGAGCTACCATCACCCTGGTTGGAGCGGCGGAGATGAAGACCGAAACGATCCCTACTGCCATCGCGTTGAGCTTCTCCGCTGCTGATGTGGATCGCGCGCTCACTATGGTAGCCATTCTTATTCTTACTGCTTTAAGCGGTCTGCTCATTATCAGGTTCATCTCCGGTACTGAGGTGCGGCTGTGATTAGTCTGGAAGACGTAGACATCAAATTGAAAGGATTCGCTCTCACCGGCATGAACCTGAAGATACGGGATGGAGAGTACTACATCCTTCTCGGTCCGAGCGGAGTGGGAAAGACCATTGTGCTGGAAACCATTGCGGGGATACACCGGCCGCATCGCGGACGAATTCTCATCGACGGAAACGATGTCACCTCCGCACCTCCGGAGTATCGGCGAATTGCTTTTGTTCCCCAGGATCTTGCTCTCTTCCCGCATCTGAACGTGCTGGACAACATCCTCTTTGGGGTGCGCATGCACAAGCAGCCGACACCACGTTACCAGCCCTTGCTGGAAGAGCTGATCGAAACGCTTCAGCTGCAGCATCGCCTTACTGCCTTTCCGCGAACCTTGAGCGGAGGAGAAAAACAGAGGGCTGCACTGGCCCGGGCCTTGATCACTCAACCCCGGATTATGCTCCTCGATGAACCCATGTCCGCTCTCGATCCCCCGATCCGGCGGCAGCTGCATAAGGTACTGAGTGACATTCACACTCTCTTCGGAATCACCATTCTTCATGTGACGCACAACCAGGAAGAGGCATTCATTCTGAGCGATATCATTTCCGTGATGATGGATGGAAAAATTCTCCAGACCGGAAAAAGAAACCGCGTCTATTTTTTTCCCGAGAACAGACGAATCGCCCTGTTTACCGGAATGGAAAATGTTTTCTCAGGAGAAGTAGTTCATGTGGACGAGCAAGCGAAAGAGGTCCAGCTCATGCATCAGGGAATACTTTTCAAGGCTTACTATGACCGGCCAGTTCCCCGCTCTCCTGTTTTTTTCGGCTTTCGAGCTGAGGAGGTAATGCTTATTAAGGAAAACCGGCCGCTGCCTGAAGCAATCCGGGAAGAAAATCTGCTGTCAGCGGTTCTTCGTAGCGTTGTGGAAAAAGGGTCCAGTCATACTATGGTGTTCGAGGAAAAATCCAGCAGAATGCCCATCACTGCGGAAGTGCCCAACTACGTTTACCGTAAGCTCAATGTTGCTCTGGGAAAGGAAGCTGCCCTCTTTGTCCGGAAGCGAAACATCTGCCTGATGGAGGAATAAGGACGGGGGGAAGATTTCTGATTATTGATGTATGATGATACCTCCGGGCTGGTAACCTGAAGTGAAGGCTCAACCCTCTCAAACCCTAGACTCAGTACCTCTGCAGTATTGCTTTGGTTTGGACGGCAGTAATCTCACAGCAAGGATCACAAACGTCCAATCTTTTCTTCAACTCCTCGTATGAAACTTCACGATAGTTCGTCATTCCTCACTTCGTTCGGTGGATAAAGAGCCGATGCGCAACCCGCGCAGGCGGGAATCCAGGAAGTGAAGCGCTTCCATTATCAAGAGAATCGAAAAGGAGCTCTTTGGCAGCAAGCGAGGCTCCAGTACTAGTGCTTACTGTCCACAATACTGGATTCCCGCCTGCGCGGGAATGACAGTAAAGAGTTTCCGCTTCGATCAACCTGGGCCCGAAGGCGCCCAGAGACTTTCGCTTACTCTTTACTCCTCACTCCTTACGGCATCGGTGATGCTGCCAAAAGCGGCTCCACCTTCTGAACTTCCCACTCCAGCAGTGCACCCACCACCAGAATATCTGGGCTTTCCGCAAATTGAGCATAGGTGCATGCTCCCGTCGGTGAGGTTTCCCCCAACCTGAGCTGGTAGTCTTTGTCCGTTCTGTCGGTAACCGTAATAATATGCGAAGGAGTGTCCAGCCCAAAGTCACCCATGCTTTGCCCCTGGGCGGCAAATCGGTCAATTTGTTGCGTGGTGAATAGTGCTGTCAGAAAATCTTCCACCGTGCTCTGAACATTCTCCGTCTGCGTTCCTTTCCAGAGCCGCCACGATTCACCCTTCCGCTCGCAGAAGAGCTCTCTCCCGTCGAACGTAACCACGCGCAGGGCCTTTACATCCCAGGGAGCAAGCGAAAAGAGCAGGATTCTCTTCTGAGTCTGCTTCAGGCCAGGATCTTCTGCTGACTCAAAGATTAGATAGTAGCTCACGAGAGCCAGGAAAACCGCAGCCAGTGCCAGTACGTATCTCCCTCTCACCCCTTGAACCTCCTCCGCCAGGCAACAACGCCTCCAATCGCGAGCACCGCTACCGGCTGCAGGATAACGATTCCGATGAAGATTAAACGGGCCTGTACGGGCGATAGATAGACGGGAAGATTATCCTCAGGCGAGGATGTTTTGCTTCGCACGGCTATTGGTAAGTCTTCTTCTGTCATCCAGTGAACGGTATTAAGGAATAGATCTCTGTTCCCCAGAAGCGAAAAATACTCGTTCAAAAGAAAATCCGAATCTCCGAACACGACGAGTTTCCCTTTTCGGCTACTAGCCGTACCAGATTCCGCAGCAGACCCGGTCTTCGGGGTTTTTCTCATGCCGGCTTGATTCCGGGTTTTTTCCGGAGCGGGTTCACTCACGGCAGCCAGAGATACCGGACCCTTGCGATCAGATCGAGGATCATACTCGTATGTTCCCTTTTCCGCCTGATCCACATCGGTCTCTCCCCAGCTCCGTTCTCCGCTTCGAACCAGTGTTCTTACCACCAGGTCGGAAGGCGCCGAGTGAGACCGGTCAACCGAACGGACAAGGGGAAATACTGTAGGGACGGTAAAATCCTCGGTGATCGAGTGAGAGAAATAGAACGGAGCCAAGGGAACAAGCGGATTTTTCTCAATGAGATAATCCTCCGGGTCCACGACAATGTCATTCCCCGGCGCGATTCCATACGTATTCAAAAACGCTTGCATGCGCTCCAGATTTCCCGGATCCTGCAGCACGATCAGACAGCCGCCGCCAGCCACATACTGATCAAGCATGGCAATGTCACTCTCGGTGAAATCTTTGGCCGGTCCTCCGCACACCACCACATCGGCGTCTGAGGGAATCGCCTTGCCGCCGGCGAAAACAAGCACCCGCACGTCGAAATTCTCATTTACCAGCGCCTGCTTCGCCAGCCCATAGCTGATGGTATCTTCCTCAAGCCCTTCGAGGGAGCGCTCTCCGTGTCCGCTGAGAAAGTAAATTACCTTCCGCTCGGTGCTGGTCAATCTGAGGATGGCATTAATGAGAGCATCTTCCGTAGGATAGTTCACCTTTAACCATCTATCTGCAGTCTCCACCACCGCATTTCCGTAAGACGTGATGCCATACCGCTGCGCCAGCCCCGGGTTCCGGTCCAGATTATACAGCTCGTAGGAAAAACGTTTCGATGCCAGACTATACATATCCATCATGGTCTGCATGTCATCGCGTTCGTTTTCCTGGTAGAAGCCGATCACCTTGACCGGCGCCGCGCTTTCCCGGAGAAGCTTCTCAGTCATCGGCGCCAGGGTCATCTTCTTATCCGAGGTCAGATCGAAACGATAGTTGTGGTTGTTGGCAATCATCTGCACGACGATCATTACTGCTATCAGCAGCAGGATAAAAACGGACATGATCGCCCATTGTCTGGTCGAGTAGGAAACAAGGAATTCCTGCACCGCGGAGAAATTAAAGAACACATAGATAAGAATCAACACTGTCCCCAGCAGAATTCCAAGGAGCGACCAGACAACATACGTAGCGCCGAGAAATCTCAGCGTAATCCCCCCGGCGAGGACAACTATTCCTATCCAGAGCAGCTGTATAGAAAGCACTTCTTTTTTCATCGCACCCCCTTCCACATGCGGGCGGATAGAGAAATCATGGTGAGAAGAAGAAAAAACCCATGAAAATTGACAAAAAAGATGAGGTCCTTGACATCGATTGCACCGCGGGTAAACGTAACCAGGCGGTCAAACAAGGAGAGATTGAGCAGCACCTTAATGACTGATTCGCTTGCCGCCGCTTCATTCCAGGTGAGAAACCAAAACATCAGCAGCAATCCATAACTCCCGAGCGCGGCAAGAATCTGATTTTCGGTGAGGGATGAAATCAGAATACCGCACGCAATGCATGATGAGCCGAGCAGCAGAAGCCCAAGGTACCCTGCTATCACCGCTGTCATATCAATGTCATAGAGCAGATAGGCAATAAGCGGATAGGTGAGCGAAAGGCCGAGCATAACGAGCAGCAGCAGCAGCGACGCAGCATATTTGCCGGCAAGCAGCTCCCAGTCCCGGATCGGATAGGTCCAGAGCAGTTCGATAGTGCCGAGCTTCTTTTCTTCTGCAAAAAGCCGCATCGTAAGCAGAGGAATAACGATCATGATTACGTAGCGCAAATCGCTGTTGAAGTAGTATTCCCAGATCCGATCGAAATCCGCTTTGTGGAAACTCCACATGACGTGCATGATCAAATCGGTATAAAAAAAGTATCCGGCCAGGACAAGAAAAATCGCAATAACCATGTACGCGATAAACGATTGGAAATACGACCTGACCTCACGCTGAAAGATATACAGTACCCCCACTAGTGCAACTCCTCTTCGGTTACCAGTTCGAGAAATACCTGTTCCAGAGAAAGACTGATCTTCTTCATCTCCAGGATCGGCCCTCCATGCTGACTGATGAACTGGGAAAGCTCCCGTAGCATGGCTTCGCCGCCGCTGAACTGAATCCTGAGCGCTTGCGCTCCGCTAAAGGTGGCTGGTGTAGTCTCGACGCCGATCACTCCGGGTATTGCCTGTATTGTCCCGGCAACACCACCATTGCTGCTGTAATACTGGACCTGAATCTGCGCATGCTTTTGAATCTTCTCCTGCAGATTAGCCGGCGTGTCCATCGCCACCAGCCTTCCCTTATGGATGATAATCACCCGATGGCAGGTCTCGCTTACTTCAGGCAGAATATGAGTGCACAGAATGACAGTCTTCTCCCGTGAAAGGCTTTGAACCAGCTTCCGCACTTCAACCACCTGCCGGGGATCAAGTCCAATAGTCGGCTCATCTAATATGAGAATGGCGGGATCGTTGAGCAGAGCCTGCGCCAGACAAACCCGCTGTCGGTACCCTTTGGAAAGCTTTCCGACTAAGCGATCGGCAACCTCGCCGAGAGCGCACGCTTCGATCACGCGTTCGATTTCGCTTTTTCTTCCTGATCGGGGGACGCGTTTTATCTTCGCAGCAAAGCTCAGATATTCGACGACATCCATTTCCGGATACAGAGGTGCTCGCTCCGGAAAATAGCCGATGAGGCGCTGCACCTCCAAAGGATGCTTCGTTACATCGAATCCATGAATAGTCGCCTTGCCACGGGTAGGAGGAAAAAAGCAGGTAAGCATCCTCATGGCAGTGGTCTTGCCTGAACCATTCGGGCCCAGGAGTCCAACCACTTCACCTTTTTTTACGGTAAAGGATACATCTTCGATGCCCCTGATGGGCCCGTAAAACTTCGTGAGGTTTTCCACTTCAATCATAGTCGTTCCCTTGTGCCGCTGGGTGGTGATACATAAAACAAAGTCCTCAAGGAGGACTCCATATTTAAACAATTGTTCTCCTGAAAGTCAAGTAACATTTCGGCTGGGCAACAATCGTTCGAGTCGCTAAAAAACTTTGCAAACCTGAGAGAATTCGAATACTGTTGTAGAGGGAAACAGTACGTAATCAATTCCTGTCACCTATGCATGCCAAGCCATGGCAGCGGGAGTAGTATGAAAGCCAGACAAAACCTCATTCTTCTTATTGTCCTTCTCATATCTGCCGGTATGATCCTCATAGTCGAGCAACCTTTCGAACGGAAAGCTTCACGGGATACTGTCTCTTCCGATCGTCTTTTTCCTGAACTCCGACCTGGTGCAGTCGAGGAACTGCACATCAAGCAGAGCACCACAGAAACGGTCGAAATCAGAAAGCAGGAAAACAGGTGGGTTGTCCTCCACGACGAGAAGGGGTATCCTGCAAATTCACACATGGTAAACCAGGCACTTGAGATTCTGTTTCAGCTCAGACCAGAAAACGTAGCATCAGAGAAAAAAGAAAAGCACGATCTCTTTCAGGTTACCCGGGAAAAGGGCATCGAGGTCATCGTGCTTGATTCTGACGGCAAGGAGGCCGCGCATCTCTTTATCGGAAGCCAGGGACCGGATCTCTACAGTACGTACATCCGGAAAGCAGGTTCGGACTCGGTATATCGTTCCGATGCCTTTACCAGCGGAATCTACGATCAGCCGGCGAGCACATGGAGGGATACCACGCTCTTCTCCTTTGACCCCAAGGGGGTTATTGAACTGCAGATAGCAAGAGAAGGCGAAACAATCCTCCTGAGTAAAGACACGAAAGGTAATTGGCATATTCAGGAGCCGGTTTCAAGCCTTGCAGAACCGAAGGTAGTGGAGGAGCTTATAGGGGGCCTCGCTTCATTGCAGGCCACCGATTATGCCGACGGAATAGCTGCCGAAGAAAGCGGAGTTCGCACGCCCCAGCTTCGCCTGAGCGTGATGCTGGAAGATGGAACCAGAAACGAACTCAGCATCGGCCTCCGACAGCATGATCAACCGTTTTTCTTTGTCACCACCAACCAGACTGAGTATCTCTACGTCCTCCATGAGACTATTGTCGAGCGATTGAGCCCGCCGATACAGGTGCTTCAGCAGTCCGAAGCTGCTTCCGCAGACACTTCCAAAACAGACTCCGAAGATATGCCGGCGCCTGACGTCCCGCATCCCGGCCGATGAGGTATCGGAATGGTTGAGCGTACGCGATCTCAGAAACCAGGAAACGCTTACACCCGCACGGAGTGGGCCGGCGCTTTCGGCGATCTGGGAACGCTGATCCCATTCGCGGTAGCCTACATTATGGTTGTGGGCGTCGATCCAGCAGGCCTGCTTTTCATGTTCGGCGTCTCCAAGATTGCTGCCGGCCTGTATTACAGAACCCCGATGCCGATTCAGCCCATGAAAGCCATCGGCGCCGCTGCCATCGCTGGCGGTGTCAGCCCGGCCATGATCTTCGGCGCCGGACTGACCACCGGCGTCTTCTGGCTCGTGATGGGAGCTACCGGCGCAATACGGTTCGTAACCGCCATCACTGCAAAACCGGTGGTACGGGGTATTATGCTTGGTCTCGGACTTTCGTTCATGGCAGATGGCATCAACCGGATGCAGACGGCACCAGTCCTTGCCATCGTCGCACTGGCGATCACATTTCTGCTGCTCAACCATTCCACCGTGCCGGCCATGTTTGTCCTCCTGATAATGGGGGTAATCGCAGCCCTGATGCTCGATCCTTCACTCGCGGGAGAACTCCGGGGAATTCGCATCGCGTTCACCTTTCCTGCGTTCACGCTTCACGGCATGACCTGGAATGATCTCCTCAAAGGGACCTTGCTGTTCACCATCCCGCAGATACCGCTTACTATCGGCAATGCAGTCATTGCTATCACTGCGGAAAACAATCAACTCTTTCCCGACCGGCCGGTCAGCGAACGGAAAATCGCTCTGTCAACCGGACTCATGAACCTCCTGGCGCCTCTCTTCGGTGGCGTGCCGATGTGCCACGGCGCTGGCGGAATGGCCGGCCATGTGCGCTTCGGGGCGCGCAGTGGAGGAGCGCTGGTGATTCTGGGAGTGCTGGTAAGCCTGATTGCCTTGTTCTTCAGCGAATCAATCTCGATCTTTTTCAGAATGGTTCCCCCGGCAATTCTCGGCGTAATCCTCTTTTTTGCCGGAGCAGAACTGGCCGTCGTGGTGCGGGACATTGGTGACAACCGGAATGACTGGTACATCATGCTGGTAGTTGCTGCTTTGGCTGTGTGGAACATGGGTGTGGCATTCCTGGCCGGTATCGTCCTCTGTCATGTACTGAAGTGTGGCATAGTGGAGGTGTGAGGAGCAGAAAACAGACAGTGGAAAAATTGGAATAATGGAATACTGGAAGAATGGATTGGTGTTTAAGTACAGCGAAGGAGAAGAACAACATTCCAATATTTCATCATTCCATCATTCCGGTATTCCAATTATCCAGGTAGCCTTCCATTCCATCATTCCAATTTACTGTTTGTTTAGCCGGCCTGCTCTTCTCTGGCTGCTATTTCTTATCTTCAGATACTGCTTCCTGAATTGCCGTTCGGTAGAGAGCCTCAAAGTCTTTCGCTGGAACATGTTCGTCTTTTTTCTTCATGCAGGCCGCATCCGTCGGGCAGTGTAGGATACAGACCCCGCAGCCGATACAGACGCTTTCATCGATCACCGGCAGATCGTTTTCCATAGTGATGATTTCCAGCGGGCAGTCAGTAGCGCATAGGCCGCAGCCAATGCATTTTTCAGTATCTGTGGTTCGCAGAAAATACGTCGCCATCAGGTAATCGCGGGGAATCAGCCGGCGTTTGATAGGAGCAACGTTCCAGCAGCAACAGGAGCAGCAGTTGCAGTTGTGTTGCACTTCCTCCTGGCAGTTATCCACAAAGTGAATGAGGCCTTCCTCTTCGCACTGGCGGATCTTTTCAAGAGCCTCTTCTTTAGTCAGCTCCCTGCCCAAGCCCCGTTCCAGCACGAATTCAGCCATGTCGTTGAACTTTATGCAGGTCTCCAGAGTGTGCGTGCAGGCCCTGTCCGTCAAAAGACGGACTGCTTGCCGGCAGGGACAATGCACCACCGCAATCTTTCGCGCCTTATGAACCACCTCGGCCATCATGTCGTAGGAATAGACTGCCTGCTGAGCATGATCCACCACCTTGTTCACCGGAACGTAACGAAAAAGCCGAGTGTTTTCAGTGCCCCGGAATCGGGCAGTGGATTTTACCAGGTACTTCCCCAGGGGCTTGGCGATTTCCTTGACCAGATCAGTAATCTCTCCTTTCCAGTAGAAAATCTGAGGAATACCGAAGCTCATCTGGATAAACGCATATCCGGTCTTGCCGGTGCTCATAGTACGCCGGAAGAGAAGTGCTTTTTCCGCCAATCGCTCAAGAATCGGCTCCACCTCGGCCACCGGCCTACCGATGCGGCCGGCAATAGTGTCGACATCCTCCACCTCGAAAGGGGGGAGACGGGTGGGAAGGCCGAGCACAACCTCAGCTTCTTCTTCGGACATAATGCGCTGCAGCACGGTCAGAAACTCTTCCGATTGCGGATAGCCTGTTCCTACCTCGCTCAGGTGCTGCATTAGGCGCCGGTATAAATCCTCCGACATCGACATATCTCCTTAGGCTCAGATTCATTGAACAGTACGGATTCAAAGTCGTAACGGTACAAACCATGATCCCCATCTCTGCTCGGGTAGTAAAGCGAATGGATTCTGATTCTAGGCCCTTCCAGAGGGCAAGTCAAGACCAAAGGGCGTGTTCAAGGTTCAAGACCGAATGTACTTCAAGCCGCCACTCTTGAACTTTGAACCTGGAACCATTCTCCCTCCGATATCCAGTTGACAGGGCGGTTTTGTTGTGGGAACATTAAAACGTTGAAGGGGGGCGGTTCAGCTGTTCGAGTGCGTCGTATTTTTTCCAGGTTTACAGGCACTTAGCTGGAAACGCAGTCGAAGCGCTTTGCAATTGATGTAGACCCGCCCTAAGGGGGTGGATATTCAGCTTTTAGCCGTCGGATGTCTACACGTGTGAGGCCTGGAAACCATTTTCAATGCCTACCAGCATGAATGAACCCGATAATTCTCGGTCCCATTTTTGCGCGATTCGCGTATTTCTTCTCGAACAATGTCTGCGGAAGCAACCAGCGACAACGGGATGTTTGTGTTCCCAGAGTCGCTTTTTTGACCCGAACGTCTGTCCGCAGGACTTGACAGACGCTGCCGCGAACCTGGCAGTAACGATCAACAGCAACCAAGAAGGGAGGAAGTGTATGAAAATGGCAAAAGCTCTTGCAGTGATATCGATTATGGCCGCTTTAGCTCTCACCTGGTGCATCGCCCTGCCCGACCTCAGCTACAGCCAGGAGGATCAGAAGTGTGCAATTATCACCATGCATGGCGATCTTACCCAACCAGGTGCCCAAGCTCTTCTGCGACCGGAAACCGTATCGGTCGATAAGGGAGACTGTGTGATCTGGCTCAATAACGCCAATGGTTTTGAGGCAGTCGTGAAGTTCGCTGAGGGTAAGGTCTGTGAGGATGCGACTGAAGCACCCTCGGGATTCACAATGACTGCTCAGAACTGCTACGTATCGACCTCGATTCCAACTGGCGGCACGTCCAGCCTGCGGTTTACAGAGTCAGGCATCTACGCGTATGAGGTTACCGATACCAAAGACGTAGTAGTCACCAGAGGGAAAGTCTTGGTAAAGGATTAGCTCGATTCGCTGCTGCCCCACGATCCTTAAACACCGGTTACGATTTTTCTGAGGGCGCACGAACGTGCGCCCTCTTTTCTTCTTTTTTCCGCTTCTTCTTTCTTTTAGTAGCAAACGGCAAAGGAATCATTACGGATTCTTTGTCGCAGCGGAAATCTGCAACTCGCAACCGGTAACCCGCAATCCGGCCCACGCGTGACTCTTTGCTTTTAGTCTTATACTCTATGCTCTTCGCCCTATGCTCAGCTGCTCCTCGCTTCTTACTGTTTTGCCTTGCCAGCACCATTGATTCATTGTATATATGATGCCTTTGATTCTATGCTGAAACGCCGCTGGAATCGTATAAATATAAGTCCATGTCCTTGCAGGAAGTATATTGGTGGAGGTTGGATGATGCACAACGGTCTTATCACAGAAATGACGCTGCTCGGGAACGGTGCTGCCCTACAAACGAAAAAAATTCTGTTGCTTGCTGTAGCGGTGGACCTGCTGCTGGTCTTTGGTCTTCTCTCCGCTTTCCCGAATACGGCCTGGGCAAAGAAGGAGTTCACCTATGCTCAGGTACAGGAAAAAGCGAAGCAGCTCGTAAACAGGCCGTATGATCCGAAGGAAGGCGTCGTTCCTCAGTTCCTTCTGGACATCAACTACGATATGTGGCGGGATATCCGGTTCAGGCCGCCCAAGGCCCTCTGGGCAAAAGAGAATCTCCCATTTACGGTACAGTTCTTTCACCCGGGTCTCTACTTCAGCCGCAATGTCACGATCAACGTGGTTGATTCGAACGGTGCCAAGAAACTGCCCTTTGACACCGAACTGTTTGAGTATGAGAAGTCGGCAGCTCCTCTGAAAAAAAAGATCCCTTCCAGCATCGGATTTGCCGGATTTCGACTGCATTATCCCATTAATAAGCCGGAGTATCGCGATGAAGTGATCGTCTTTCTCGGCGCCAGCTATTTTCGCGCAGTAGCGCAGAGTTCCAACTACGGGCTTTCAGCCCGGGCCTGCGCTCTTAATACGTTCAGCAGTGTACCGGAAGAGTTCCCTTATTTTAAAGAATTTTGGCTGGTTAAACCTATGCCGTACGATCAAACGATTACCATTTACGGCCTCCTCGAAGGGCCAAGCATCACCGGAGCGTACCAGTTTACGGTGCAACCAGACAGCGAGACAGTGGTCGACGTAAAAAGCACTATCTTCATGCGCACTAACGTGGAAAAGCTCGGCATTGCACCTCTTACCAGCATGTTCTTTTACGGCGAGAACACCAACTGTCGGCCAGTGGATGACTTCCGGCCGGAAGTGCACGATTCGGATGGTGTACAGATCTGCACCGAATCGGGGGAATGGATCTGGCGGCCGCTCAAAAACGGCCGGGCTCTCCTCGACAACTGGTATTCTCTTGTCAATCCGCGAGGCTTCGGCCTCATCCAGCGGGACCATGACTTTGATCACTACCAGGATCTGGAAGCGCGATACGACCTTAGACCCAGTGTATGGATCAGTCCGAAGGGAGACTGGGGCGAAGGAGCAGTTGAGATCATCCAGATGTCTTCCACCCGTGAGATCGATGACAATATCAATGTCCTCTGGGTACCGGCACAGCAGCCGGAGCCGAAGCAGCCGCGATCATATGATTATACCATGAGCTGGCATTTTCCCGGACCGAGCCGGCCTCCAGCAGGACGAGTCGTTGCTACCCGAACTGGCATCGGCGGCTCCATTGTCCACGGAGGGGATCCTCTGACGCGAAAATTTGTTGTCGATTTTGAAGGAGAAAAACTTGCCAGCCTTCCGCCGGACAAAAAACTTACGGCCGTGGTAAGCGTAGATTCGCGCGTCAAGCTGCTCGAGCAGCAGCTGCATAAAAATGAAATGACCAACGGCTGGCGCCTGGTGTTTCAGGTTGGTGTGGATTCCGAGGAATTGTTCCAGAAGGTTGCAACCGGTCGGGAACCAGCGATCGAGCTGCGGGCCTTTATCAAGGATGGTGAAGAAGTGCTGACTGAAACCTGGACCTATGCGATTCAGCCGTAAGAAAAAACATTGAACGCTATCTGTTCACCGTTCACCTACTGCATGTTGGACGTTCACCCGTAACCGTTAATCATGACTTGATGACGACAGATGTATTAGCACAGGCGGTTTGTGGCCGAACAACCTGCATCCGGTAATCATGCCTTTTCCCTTGGTGGCGGGGGACGTTCATACCTTATGATACGGCGGGGGATCCAAGGTGCAGTTTGAACCACTTCGAGGCTACCTGTGCCACCTCTTCCAATGTGCCTGGTTCCTCGAAGAGGTGCGTGGCACCCGAGACAACATGCAACTGCTTTTCAGCTCCTTTGATCGCCAGAAACGCCTCTCGGTTCAGGTGTATCACCATAGTGTCCAGACCTCCCACAATGAGCAAGGTAGCAGCCTTCACACGTCCGAGATCTCGCGCCGTGATATCCGGGCGTCCGCCCCTCGACACCACAGCCTTGATCCGGTTAGGCAGATCCGCTGCTGCACCAAGGGCTGCTGCTGCACCGGTGCTGGCTCCGAAATAGCCGATAGAGAAAGACGAGATATCCGGCTGCGATTCAATCCAGGCTGTAACTGCTTCAAGGCGTTGAGTCAAGAACTCGATGTCAAACCGCATTTCATAGTTCG
>JAGOGO010000204.1 GCA_017996625.1 Deltaproteobacteria bacterium
CGCTTCGGCAAGTCGGCGGATGTGCTCCGGGGTGGTGCCGCAACAGCCTCCGATAACCGCTGCTCCGAGCGAGGCCAGTTCTTGACCCACCGCAGCCAGGTCTTCCGGCGCATACTCGTAGGTCACCTTTCCGCGTTCGATCACCGGATGACCAGCGTTAGGCGAAGCAGTGATCGGCAGATCGGTGCGGCCGGCAAGGTGGGCAGTCATGGCAACGATGTCGTGAGGGTGAAGGCAATTGGCCCCCACCGCAGTGATGCCTTCACGAAGCGCTTCGGCAAGAAGGGTGTCGACTCGGTCCCAGCGCCGCCGACCGCCGCCGACTTGGCCGATCTGAAAGATAATCGGGATCCCGGTCTCCTTGGCCGCGTGGAGCGCGGCCTGCGCTTCACGCGGATCAGTGAAGGTCTCGAGCAGCAGCGCGTCCGCTTCGACCAAAGACGCGCACTGTTCCCGATAGATGCGGAGCAAGTCATCGGCAGGAAAATCAGCGAGCCGCAGCCCTAGGCCGAGCGGACCGATAGATGCCCAGACCAGGCAATCGTCTCTCGCCGCTTCGCGCGCCAATCGAACTCCGGTCCGGTTTATTTCCGCACCCAAGGCGGCGAAACCGGCCTCTCCGAGAGTTACGGAGTTGGCAGCAAAGGTGTTGGTAACGAGGATCTGAGAACCGGCCTCGCGGTAGGCAGCGTGGAGAGCCCGTACTGTGTCGGGCTGGCGAAGATTGAGAAGTTCCACCGGCTCCCCTTCGGCGGCCTGTGCTCTTAAGGAGGTTCCGATCGCTCCGCTTCCGATCAACATGCGGTGCTGCAGCTCATGGAAAAGGAAATGGTGCATGGAGTAGTCCAATTGCTAGTGGGTAAGCCTCCGGCTTTGCCGGAGAGGTTCCCAGAGTTTGACACGTGCAGAAAAAGAAGAAAGCCTCCGGAAGTGAACCCCTCAGAGTATCCCCGGCAAAAGGCTTCCAGTAAATGACTATCAGAATCTAAGCCATACCCGATGGGAATGCAAGTGTCATGGTGTATGGATACTCAAAGCATAAAGACGCCGATTGTCCGTGAGCGGTACTCTTTTGACTCAGCAATTGAAGATCTTGCCCTGATTTGACCAAGGCAGTCTACTCTGAAGAAGTGTATTTCTCTCCTCAGGGACTCATTCTGGCGCAAAAAAGGGAGCCATAGCGCCTGTCCGATACTGTCATTCTGAGGCGCGGGACGAAGCATCTCGATTCCCAGGAACTTGACTGTATGAGATCCTTCGTCCTGCCTGGCCGGGACTCAGTATGACAGATCCCGGGCTTTGCGAGTTCTCGGGCAGAGTCCACAAGCCCATTTTGAGGTGTTATTCGAAGGCTTGTTCTTGGAATCTCGGCGGGTTAGCGTGATCCGACCCGGGCGCACCAGCTCTGTCACCTTCTTCTCTCCTTCAAAGGCTAGCCGGAGATTCCACCCCTGTGTTTTTGTTAGTAGCTGTCTGGAGCTGATTTATTTCCACTATGACGATCCACTGCTTGACATAAGAGCCCGTTACTGCGATATCATTTCCTAGAGGGAGCACATTCCCATCAAGTGGCTGTTGCGAGTTCCCATGGTACAGGCCAGGCTCACGAGAGCGAGCGAGCTGATCGAGGCCCAAGGACAAGGCAGGGAGACTATCCGACCTGGGTGAGAGACAAGACGCCTATAAGTACAACCATATCCTATAACAATAAAAGAGGTGTGAACATGAAGGATGGAAAGTACGTAATATTATATGTGGATGACGATCAGGACATGTTGGATTCGATTAGAACGGTTCTGGAATCGGCCGGGTATATAATGATCGAAGCGCGCTCAGGCGAAGAGGGCATTAAAGTCTATCGTGAGAATAACCCGGATTTTATCATTGTCGATCTCATGATGGAAGAATTCGACTCTGGCATCAGCTTGGTAAAGGAAATAAACCGCGCGGGAGTTACGGCACCGGTATATATGTTAAGCTCTGTTGGCGACCAATTTGACTCACTCACCGACCGCAGTGAGTTGGGATTATCTGGCGTTTTCCAGAAGCCGATTAATGTGCAAGTCCTGCTGCAAACCATAAAAAATCATTTGCATATTTCGTAACTCTGCCGGGGAGAAAAAATCGCTCCATAAAGAGCGAGCCTCCGCTTGGCTGGCATGAAAAAGGGGGACACAGAGACTATGCAACCTGGCCAAACCTCCTGCGAGGATATCTCTGCCAGGCCACTCACCAGCTTGGGCGTGTGCTCATGGCAGGTCTGCAGTAGACGCTTGAACGGCTCGAAGTTTCTCTGTACATACACCTGCCGAGCATACCTTGGCTGTCCCCTATTCCTCTCCTATTCCTCTCATTCCTCAGCAAGCACTTCTTCAAAACAGTAACAGGTGATCTGGATTCCCTTTTAGGGCACATCAGAATAGGAATGATGCACTTCTCGTACAGCAGGATTCAGCACAATTGAGAAAAAGGGAGAAAAAGGGGACAGGCAACTTATGTAGCATTATAGTCAGGGGCCGTAATGCTTGCGCATGTAAACATAACCTGGATGACCGCATCAATAGGAAAACTAAGCCACTCATTTTGATTGTGGATCGAAGCTGGCTAATGCAAGCGTCATTTGCCTGTCCCACTTCCCCAAATGAACATCGAACAGAAGGATGCACCGGCCCGCGCCTGCCTCGAAAAATGCCGGGAGTTGATGGCCGAAAAACCCGATCATTGGGACGGGACCTGGGTCATGACCAAAAAAATGATGAGCGGTTTTCGAATGAATAAATTCATAGACCTTTTTGATTTGCTTGACAAACCCCTTTCTGTTCACTATATCGATCTCAAACTCCAAAATCTCTGAGGTGATGTCATATGAAAAACAACGACTGTTCTCTGAAAGGATACTGTCTCCCCCTGACACCCGAAGGCAAGTCTTCCCTGGTCGATGCGCCGCCCTGGTATTATGGCGGCGAATTGATGCAGTTATGTTTCAAGACCGATCCGGAGAAAGCACGCGCCTTCATTCCCGCGCCTCTGGAACTGGGGCCGGACCCCGGTTCGGGTATCGTCTGGTTTGTGGAGTGGATTTCCGTCAGTGAATCCCATCCTGACATGGCCTTCGAGAATCCGGAGCGGTCCATCTACAAGGAATGCATTGTGCTCCTGCAGTGCAGCTACCAGGGTGAACCCGGATATCTCGTTCCCTTCATCTGGGTGGATAACGACTTTACGCTTATCCGCGGTTTTATCCAGGGATTTCCGAAAGTGCTCGGCCGGATCTACATGACAAAACTTCATGCCTTAAATCCGAAGATCGGCGGCCGGAAGCCGGGGGCCAAATTGAAGGGCATCTGTGAGGCAAACGGCGAAAGGGTGGTCGAAGGATCGGTGATGCTGAAGGAAAAGGTTGACCGATCGGCACTGCCCAAGGTCAAGTTCTATCTACTCCGTCATTTTCCGAGTATCGAAGATCCGGCCAAAGCGGTGGTCCATGAAATCGCCACCAGCATTGCCAGTCTGGAAGTGGACGAAATCTGGAAGGGCGATGCGGATGTCCGGTTTTCCGGGCAGTTCAATCGGGAATTGCAGCAACTGATGCCGATGGAAGTGACCGACGGCTTCTATCACAGTGCCGGATTGACCATCTCCGGCGGCCGGGTCCTGTACCGCTATTCTACTGAATAGACATAGAAATATTTATGTAGTGATTATGTACTTCCTTAAGTCAATAAATTCTCAGTTTTCATAAGCAACACGAAAAAAGAAGAAAAAAGGGTACAGGCAAACTATGTAACCTATATTGGTCCATCATACTTGCTCCCGTAAGCATTATTTGCCTGTCCCCTTTTTCTCTACTGTATGATCGTTTCCAGTTTCTCGATGCGCTCTCTTAAGTCGCTCTCTGTATCTTGAGCAAACGACAGCCGAGTAAGAAAAAGAAAACAACAGCAGATCACTACTACTCCGCAGAAAAGGGGCCAGGTCCTGCGGCAGAAATACGTATGTTCCATTGCCATCCTCCTTCAACCTGTGGCTGACCTTTCGACAGCTATTCCTCCGGTAGAGCACCGGCTTTTTTCGTCGGAGCGGCCGCTCTCTATCGCGTACCTAGGCGTATCTCGATAGTTCTAATAGTGGAATCTCCTTTGTGGTTTTGCATCGACTAGGGCTTATAAGACATAGAGA
>JAGOGO010000203.1 GCA_017996625.1 Deltaproteobacteria bacterium
CGTGAATCCACCAGCCCGGTGTACATTGCCGCCATTGCCGCTGTGATCCACAGTGTCAGCATCGTATCCAGATTCACCCGGTGAGCCAGCCAGAAGAATTCCGCATTGGTCGCCAGCACAAGTGCTGCGAAAATACCAGCGCGTTCGTTAAAGAGGCGAGTTCCAAACCAGTAAACCACCAGCGTGGTGAGCAGCGCTGCCACAGCTGAAGGAAACCGGTTACTGAAGGCAGAATCTTTGTTGAAGATCTTCTGAGACAGGGCAGTCAGCCAGAAAACGAGCGGAGGCTTCTCGGCATAGACCATTCCGTTCAAGTGAGGGAGTATCCATTCACCGCTTTCACGCATCTCCCGGGCTATCTGAGCATAGCGCGGCTCATCAGGATTCCACAGGTCCCATTCGCCAAGATTGAGAAAGAACAAGACGAGGCCAAAAATACCGACTACAATATATCGATAGATGGGATGCACGCTTTTCAGTTTTCCTGCAGTATACTCACTGATATACCGTCGATGCAATCGATCCTGATTCATTATGCCTGGACAGGTTGCCTCTCAAGCGGCATCTCGGCGACCACATCAGCAGTACGTACTGATGGTGCATAGGTATCTGAAGTCAATTCCTTGCGGAAAACCTTTTCCGGCAAACAGAGCGTCATGAAGCGATGCACATTGCTGTGAACCATATAAATCAGCGCAGTACATCCGAGGCATGCCAGCAGTAAGGCCAGCGTGCTCTCCTGAGGGGCATAGGAAAAACATCCCGCCAGAATCAGAGCCATCCCGACTCCGGCGCTCACCAACCAGCCGAGACGCTTTCGCCAGCGTTGCGGATTATGGAGGACACAGTGAAACGACAAAAGATCCCGGATCACCTCCCAGGTCCTTTTCAGTCCGTAATGAGACTTTCCATACATTCGCATTCGATCCGACACGCGCACCTCCGCCACTTCGCGGTTCTGCATTCCGAGAATTGCCGGCAGGAAACGATGGAATCCATGAGGAATAGTTACTCCGCGCACCACCTCAGCCCTATAGGCCTTAAGACTGCAGCCGTTGTCATGAACGTGGATACCGGTTATCTTGGAAATGATCCAGTTGGCCATTCGCGAAGGGAGTATTCGGGTCAGATACGGCTCTTGCCTCTTCGTACGCCAACCGGTTGCTACTCGGTATCCCTGATTGATCTTCTCCAGCAGCAGGGGAATGTCATACGGGTCATTCTGACCGTCGCCATCCATAGTTATCAAAATGTCACCACGGAAAGTCTGAAATGCCGTACTAAGTCCTGCCGCTTGGCCGTAGTTTTCGTGGTGTTCAATGACCCGTATGTGAGGATCCGATGTCTGCATCATCCGCAGCAAGGCAGGCGTCTCATCAGTGCTGGCATCGTTGATCAGTATAGTCTCGTAAGACATTCCGATTCCTTCGAGCACGTCCCTGATCTCCCGATACAGGGAGAGGATGTTACCTGCCTCATTGTGTAACGGAACCGCTACAGAAATTCGGGGGTGTACAGCACTCATAAGCACTCCTGTTCAATCGTTGAGGTGCTCCAAAGAGTGCAGCCGCATGGTAGGTTTTTCATCGCTTCAGCGGTCAGCAGCATTGAGGATACCAGTATTCATAGTACGCATGGTTATATAGCAACACTCCTGAAGCACTTCTTTTCCTTTTAATGATAATAGGCTGCTGCATTCAGCATATGCGTAACGATCTCTGGCGTGTTGTGATAGCGGATGTAATTTGCCGTCTCATTGATGCCCCGACACAATGGCTCCATTGCAGCAGCAACATCGGGACACGCTCCTATCACATTGTCCCGGGGCGTGTCCGAGTAAATATCATGAAGCCTCTTATTGGTGCCGTCTGCATTCATCAGGAAATAATATTTGTCGCTTATCAATCCGATCGTCGAACCGGAACTGGTAACGGTAAAGGCATATCGCTGCCCGTCAAAGCGAGTGTCCAGCAGGTTTCGTCCGAGCGTGGAGTTTACGTAGCGAATGCCGGCTAGGTCCGCTACCGTAGGCAGCACATCCATTTCACTGGCGAGCGTGCTATAGGTTTTTCCTTCAGGTATCAGGCCGGGAGCATACATCACCAGCGGCACGTGAAAGCGCGTCAGCTCAAGCTGGTCTTCAGACTGAGGCATATGTACCGGATGCCGGCGGCCCGATCCGTGATCGCCGACGAAGACGAAAATGGTGTTGTTGAAGTACGGCTCATTCCGGGCAGCTTCCAGGAAAACTTTTACTGAGTGGTCCATAAACCGAATCGAGTTGTACCCGGCCACGGATTCAAAACCATACTTCGTTGCCTCATCTTCAGAAATCTCCCGGCACTGAAATCCCCGGCTGTCGTCCGGTATCGTATAGGGCCGATGGTTTCCCGAGGTCTGTACGACTGCAAAAAACGGAGCGCTGTTACCTTCCCGCAGAACGCGGTTGGTCTCTTCCAGGAGATGCAGGTCGCTGATTCCCCACGTATCGACCCGGGGCGCTGAATAGCAGCCTTCTTCATAGATATGAATGCCCGGTATGTTATGTGACAGCAGGCCGCGTATTTCTGCCCAGTTCAAGCTTCCGCCCAGAAAGTAGAACTTTTCATGGTCTTCAAACGCGTTCACTATCGTATGCTGTCTGACAACCAGCGGATTCCGGGACGACGTGCTGACCGGCTCGACATCCGGTATCCCGGTCAACAGCGCGAAGATCGATTTCGCCGTTCCGCCATGAGGTACGTAGTACCGATCAAAAAAGAGTCCGTTTTTGGCAACCTCGTTGATACAGGGCGTCGGATCGAGCGGATTGCCGGAAACGCTGCTCTTGTAATAGGCAAACGATTCCAGGAGGATGATGAGCACGTTAGGGCGCTTGCTGTCTTTTGCCGCGCCATTGCTGCATCGGACATAGCTAAGTCTCTCCTTGTCAGGATTCTGTATGCCCAGATAGGAAGCAACGAGATCATAGTGGCTTCGAACCTCGGACAGATCATACGTCACTGTTCGGTTCTTGAGAGAGCTTAAAAAGTACAGGACAGGATTGAGAGCAAGAGCCGAGGCAAACGAATGATTCGAATAGAAAGCATCACTCCAGCGCAGAGGGTAATAGGACAGCTTTCCATAGATACCAGCGGCAACAAGAACCACTGTCAGAGATGCAATGATAGTCTTCTTCCACGTGGGCTGAGCCACAGCAACTCCCTGCCCGAGCATCAGCAGTGCTCTCTTAATCAGGAAGGCATACAGCATTACCAGCACGGCAAGAATCATCAAAAACAAAAAAACCGCATAGCTTTCCATGACCATTTGAAAGGAAATCAATGGATTGTACAGAAAGCTCAGGACCGTGGCGTCCATTCTCTCTTCCAGATATCCGTAATGTGCCAGGTCTACAAAATACATGAAGAAAATTAATGCGTTGGCCGTGCACAGGTAGCCGCTCCACAACTTATTTCCTTTTGCGGTGCTGAACAGAGCGACCGGCTTCATCCAGGCAAAGAGCAGGAGGGGGAGGTGAATAAGCAAAGCCAAGCGCAGGTCAAACTTGAGGCCAAGGTAGAACGATTTGTGTAGAAATTCCGACGGGAGGCTGTCATTCGGATCATCAAACACGAGCCAGAAAGCAATTCGCAGCGCAGTAAAAAACAGCAGATTCACCATCACGCTGAGTACTAGGAAGCGAATGGTCTTTGGAACTATGGATGGCCGCATATCACTCCTTTATCGAAACAAGTTCGTTCATACTGCATAATTCGCCGCCAGCCGCTACAGCGGAGCGACGCCAGCGTGGTATATAGTGCATCAGAAACATACCTTTCTTTTGACCCAAGCCAAAATCGCCGAACGCTGACTGCCAGTACGCAACCCGACGAGCGCGATCGTTTGACCAGCCTTCGTATTCCATTCGATAAATGGCAGCGAAGATGACTGATCGGCTAATGCCATTGTTGCAGTGGATCAGTACTGGCCGGTTTTCACGATGATCCATGATCTCCAGGAATGCTCTTACAACATGTTCTTTTGGGTGCTGGCCACACGGCAGGCTGAAGTAGGATACTCCCAGTTCAGCCAAGGTGGTGCGCTCCTCTTCAAGCCCATTCTCTGGTCTGCGGAGGTCGATGACTACTCTAATCCCGTGCTGTCGCACCCTCTCTTTCAAGACTTCGGGCGGCATCG
>JAGOGO010000205.1 GCA_017996625.1 Deltaproteobacteria bacterium
GCTCAGCACTGACAGCATGACCGCTGCGGCAACGACCGAACCGATCTGACCGCCGGCATTAGCACCCATGGCATGCATGAGAAGAAAACTCTGTTTGTTGTATTTCTGCCCTTCCTTCTGGACCACCCGCGCGGCCATGGGGAAGGCGGAAATCCCGGCAGCGCCGATGAGTGGATTGATTTTGCCGCCGCTGAGCAAGCACATTGCTTTGCCGAAGAGCACGCCGCAAACGGTATCGAGACAAATAGCCAGAAACCCGAGAGCCAGAATGATCAGGGTCTGAGGATTCAGGAAGGCGGAACCGGCCATGGTGGCGCCAATCGAAAGCCCCAAGAAGAGCGTGACAACATTGGCGATTTCATTCTCGGAAGCTTTAGTCAACCGACTCACCACGCCGCTTTCCTTCATCAGGTTGCCGAGCATGATGGTTCCGAGGAGGGGCAAGCCCTTGGGCGCAATCAAGCCGCCGATAATGGTGATCACCAGCGGGAAAAGGAGCCGGGTGGTTTTGGAAACCGGCTGACTGACTGGTTTCATCACAATCTCCCGTTCCTTCTGTGTGGTGAGAAGCTTCATGATCGGCGGCTGAATGACGGGAACCAGAGACATGTACGAATAGGCAGCTACCGAAACTGCACCCAGCAGGTGAGGAGCGTACTTGGAGGTGACATATATCGCGGTCGGGCCGTCACAGGCACCGATGATACCGATGGAAACCGCATCGAGCTGGGGGAAACCGAGCGCCAGGGCCAGCATGAGAGTAAGGAAGATGCCGAACTGTCCGGCGGCTCCGAGGAGAAAGGTGATCGGATTTGACAGAACTGGAGAAAAGTCCGTCATTGCGCCGATGCCGACAAAGATGAGCAGCGGAAAAAGCTCATTGGCAACGCCCATGTTATAGATGACGCGCAGAAAACCTTCTTCCCCTGCTTTCATTCCCATAACGTCGGCTAGAGGGATGTTCACCAGAATACATCCGAACCCGATCGGGACAAGTAAAAGCGGTTCGCAATCCTTCTTGATTCCTAACCAGAGAAGAACCCCGCCGATAATGATCATAACGATTGCCCGCCAGTCTAATGCCTGTGCGCCTGCACTCAGTCCACTCAGACCATTGATGATTGCCTGTTCCATCGCCTTTCTCCTTCAACCAGTTTAATTCGGTTAATTATTCCTCTTCCTTCTTATAGGGGAAAATCCGACGCAGACCGCTCATGATCAGGCTCATCACCCAGAGGGTAACAAGAGTTCCGCCCATTCCACAGACCAGCATCGTGACGGCAAAAGTGACGTTATCCATCGCCTGCTTGCCTCCATGTTTTGATTAAGTTTTTGTTCGGAAAATGGTTTTTATGGAATAAAATTCAAACCTCGTACACTATGCCTGTCTAATGTGATTGTCAAGAAAATATTTTCCTTGACACAATGGCTCATACCCTTTAGTTAAGTATCGTTCCCCAACCGGAAGGGGCTGAAAGAGGAAGAGTCAGTTTTAACTAACCCGGAAAGGAAGGAAGATCTTATGAATGCCAGTGAAATTCTCGATATGCTCGTTGGCACCTGGCTGACGACCGGGCTCGCGCACTTCGACTGGCAGGTCATGATCATGTGGGCCGTTGGCTTCCTGTTCATGTATCTGGCGATTGCAAAAAATTTCGAGCCGCTTTTGCTGCTGCCCATCGGGTTCGGCATTTTCATTGTGAATTTTCCCGCGGTCCCGTTGATGGGGGTCAATGAAGACGGCACCGAACAGCTTTTGAGGATTTTTTATCATTATGGGGTTCAATGGGAGGTGATCCCGTGCGTTATTTTTCTGGGTCTAGGAGCAATGACCGATTTCGGTCCGCTCATCGCCAATCCCAAGACCCTGCTGGTGGGAGCAGGCGCCCAGCTGGGCGTATTCGTGACCTTTACCGGCACCGTACTGGCTGGTTTCACCCTGAAAGAAGCGGCTTCAGTCAGCATCATCGGCGGAGCCGATGGTCCCACCACGATTTACCTCACTCAGCACCTTGCTCCTCAGCTGCTCGGGGCGAACGCGCTGGCCGCATATTCATATATGGCGATGGTGCCTCTGATTCAGCCGCCGATCATGAGGCTTCTGACTACTGAAAAGGAACGTAAGATTAGAATGCGACAACTGCGGCCAGTTTCACGGACCGAAAAAATCATTTTTCCGCTGGTGACTTCAGTCATTATCGCACTCCTGGTACCTTCGGTTGTCCCGCTCATGGGCATGTTTATGCTGGGCAATCTGATGAAGGAAAGCGGCGTGGTTAATCGGCTCAGCGATACTGCTGCCAATGCGCTTATGAACACGGTGACGATCTTCCTCGGCATCTCGGTAGGCGCTACCATGGAAGCGCATACCTTTCTGAGCTATAAGCCGCTGTTTATCTTTGCCTTGGGAATCGTGGACTTTGTGGTCTGTACCATGGGAGGCATACTCACGGTCAAGATCATGAACGTGTTTCTCAAAGAGAAGCTTAATCCCCTGATCGGATCAGCGGGCGTTTCAGCAGTACCTATGGCCGCCCGGGTATCGCAAGTAATGGGCTTGAAATATGATAAGACTAACCACCTGCTCATGCATGCTATAAGTCCGAACCTGGCCGGCGTTATCGGCTCGGCGGCAGCCGCTGGCATGTTCATCGCGATGTTCGGCTAGTCCGCACCACCTACGATCCCGAGAGGAGCCTGTACTATGAAGACAATGAAAACAATAGTGATGTTTATGGCGTGTATGATGGCGGTCCTGGCGACTGCCAGTGCATCCGTTCCGGCGGACGATTTCCTGGGCGTTCCTCTTATACCGAACGCGACCATGTTTAGCCGCAGCGATACCCGCGCGGAGCTGGGAACATCGCTCTCCCACGATGAAGCTTTCTCTTTTTATAAGGAGTACTTGGAAGGTAAGGAGGATATCCAGATCCGCGACTGGGAAAAGGCCACGTACATCGAAGATGACGGCTCCCTGCCCTGGCACTCCATCACCATCGAAAAACAGCCAGTCCAGGGAATGACCCGTGTGACCATTGCGAAAGACAGCTGGACGTGGATTATCGGAACTCTTGTTCTGCGGTTCATCGGCGTCTTCGTGGTGGTGTCGATTCTGTATGGCGGTCTAGTGGTATCAGGCGCCATTCTTTCGCGGGTGACCGCCACCGATAAAAAAAAGTGACAGAGACTGCCGTATCCGGTACGCTTATGGGAGCCCGTTCCTTCATGCAAGGGATGGGCTCTTTGTCATTAGGCCTCGCCACAGCCGCCGGATAGTGGACGGAAGTATCCAGAGCTGCTTGCTGAGGAATAGAAAAGCGTCCTCATTTAGTGTAAGATCATAACGGCTTCCTACCCCAAAGAGATAGTTACTGTGAACTGAATTGACCATGCTGTATAAAGCGTAGCAGGCAGAAATCGCGGAATGAAAGCTGGATCGCTTTTAGTTCTGAATACGCTTCTAATCGTTCTCTTGCTGGTCCTGTTTCGAAGGCCCAATCTCCTTTCCTACTACTTCAAAGGAAAGTGGTGGCTGACGTGGCTATCCATAGCAGTCATCACTCTGATGGATGAGCTGAGCTCGGTCTTCTATGCTCCGGCTGAAGCCTATCGGTTTATCGGACCGAGTGCCCTTTTCTTTATCGTTTTCACCTCGATTTTTATCCACTACATGAGCACCAGGCTGGTGGAAATCGCTGATATTCTCGAGCATCATGGGCTGATCGGCGGCGGAGTGTATTCTTTTTCCTACCTCGTGTTGGGACCGATGGTCTCTTTCGCTGCAGTTGCTTCGATCATGGTGACGTATATCCTGACCGCCTGTCTCTCCTCAGTGAGTGCGGTACTCAATGCCACCTCTTTCTTCCCCATGTCTCACGCAACCAACATGGTTCTTGTGCTGCTCGTTATCTGGAGTATCGCAGTCCTCAATATTCTGGGCATAAAAGGGAATGCCCGTTTTGTGTTCGCTATCTTTATTTTTGCGTCATTTATTTTCTTAAATCTCATTGTGTCGTGTGTGATTGACCTGGATGCAGGTTCTCTGAGTCGTTTCGAGAACGCACTGCACCACACTGCGGAACGGCTTCACACCGGCTCGTGGTTTCAGGGTTATGAAGGCTTTATCGCTTCGGTCGCCAGTTGTATTTTG
>JAGOGO010000206.1 GCA_017996625.1 Deltaproteobacteria bacterium
GCACCTTCGATCCGGCGAATCACGCAGTCCCTTTCAGCCTTCCTCCACACCTTCTTCTGCAGAATGTCGTGCTTACGGCCTGAGTTGGGGGAACAGAATGACATCTCTGATGGAAGGAGAATCGGTCAAGAGCATGACTAGGCGGTCAATTCCTATGCCTTCTCCGGCAGTAGGCGGCATGCCGTATTCGAGCGCCCTCAGAAAATCTTCGTCCAGTTCGGGACTGATTTCCTCGTCACCGCGATTTTCCTCGATCTGTTTGATGAATCGTTCACGCTGATCGAGCGGATCATTCAGCTCGGAAAAAGCATTGGCGATTTCTCGTCCGGCAATAAAAAGCTCGAAGCGATCAACCTCAGAAGGATCGTCAGCGCTTCGGCGTGAGAGCGGAGAAACCTCCACCGGATACCTGGTTACAAAGGTGGGCTGAATTAAACGGGGCTCGACCACAGCTTCGAACAGAGACGTGTGCAGCTTGCCCAGACTTTCCTGTCCGGTTACCGGGATCGACTGGTTTTCGAGAAACGTTCGCATTTTCTTCGGGTCCTGGAGAAAATCAGCTTCGAAGCCAGCTACAGTCGTAAGAGCATTCCGGAGTGGAATCCGCTTCCAGGGAGGACTGAAGTCGAGCGCTGTTCCCTGGTAGATCACAGAAAAAGATCCGAAGAGCGTCTGGACGACGTGGCCTACCATTTCTTCAGTAAGCTGCATGAGATCTTCGTAAGTGGCATAGGCCTGATAGAACTCAAGCATGGTAAACTCAGGATTGTGCTGGGTAGAGATTCCTTCGTTGCGAAAATTACGATTCACTTCGAACACTCGCTCCACACCTCCAATGACCAGGCGTTTGAGATAGAGTTCAGGCGCAATACGCAGGTAAAGATCCATATCCAGAGCGTTATGGTGAGTCCGAAAAGGTCGTGCCGTAGCGCCGCCGGCAAGAGGCTGCATCATTGGAGTCTCCACCTCGAGAAAGTCGCGTTCTACGAGGAACTGGCGCAGGGTACGAATGATTATACTTCGTCGTTCAAATACTTCCCGCACCTTCGGGTTCATGATGAGATCAAGGTATCTCTGACGATACCTCGTCTCTACGTCGGTGAGGCCATGCCATTTCTCCGGAAGCGGCAGCAGCGACTTCGAGAGCAGACGAAGACTGTCAACCATAATTGTGAGTTCACCGGTCTTGGTGAGGAAAAGTTTTCCGGTAATGCCAACAAAATCGCCGACATCCAGCTTCTTGAATACTAAAAACGAGTTGATATCAGATTTTTTTTGCAGGAAGGCCTGAATTTGGCCGCTGCGGTCTTTAATGGTGAAAAATGCGGCCTTGCCGAAATCGCGAATCGACATCACGCGGCCGGCGAGAGAAAAACGATCAGTAAGCCGTTCCAGCTCCTCAGATTCACTCGTTCCAAATCGCTCTCGAATCATGCCAGCAGTGGTGTCGACTCGATAGTCATTGGGGTACGTGTCGACTCCCTCACGGCGGAGTTCATTCAATTTGTTCAGGCGTTGTTGTTTCAGTGTCTCGGTCCCACTCATGCTCTCTCTCATTTCAGGATCACGGACCGGCGGTTCCGATCCAGAGACCCGGGAAGCGTACTGGCCAACGCGAATACGTGATGCACGCGCTGATTAGCTGGTCGCACGTGAACTTTTTAATAAATAAATGAGAAAGAAAACTATTCTAAATTTGAAGATCAGTCAAGCAAAAGTTCCGAGGATTCAAGGGGAGGGAGAATGGGGAATTGAAAAACTGGAGAAATGGGAACTGGGGTGCTGAAGAACTGGAATAATGGAACGTCTCTCTTTCTGTGCTCAAACCACAACCCAGTATTCCACCATTCCAGTCTTCCAGCTAACCTGCCATTCCACTATTCCAGTTCTTCTCCTTGCATCATTCTATTGCCGCTGCCATGGTAAAGATGGGCAGGTACATGGCAATAACGAGGCCGCCGATAACACCGCCGAGAACGACCATGAGCATTGGCTCAAGCATAGCGGTGAGCGCATCGACTGCTGCATCTACTTCCTGGTCATAGAAGTCAGCAATTTTTTCAAGCATTGCATCAAGCGCTCCGGTTGATTCTCCCACCGAGATCATTTGAACAACCATGGGAGGGAATACTCCAGTCTCAGCTAGAGGTTCAGCAATGTTCTTGCCTTCGGCAATGCTTTTTCGGGTGCTTGTGATTGCATTTTTTATTGTGTTGTTTCCGGATGCGCCGGCGACAATGTCCAAGCCGTCGAGAATAGGGACACCACTGCTGATGAGAGTTCCCAGCGTTCTGGTAAATCGGGCGACTGACACTTTTTTAATTAAGTCGCCGATGACTGGTGACTTAAGCAGAAGATCATCAATAATCGCCCGGCCCTTGGGAGTCTGATAGTATTTCCGAAAAGCGATGCCGATGGTTACGCTAACGACAATCATAAGGAGTATCCATTTCCTCAGCCAGTCGCTCATATCAATAACCATCTGGGTAAATGCCGGCAGTTCTTTTCCGAATTCGGCAAACATATTCGCAAAAATAGGAATAACGAAAACGAGCAGAATGGCTACGACCACTACTGCCACTACCAAAACGATAATAGGATAGACCATGGCTCCTTTCACCTTCTTCTTGAGAGCCTGAATCTTCTCCATGTGTATAGAAAGCCGGTTCAGAATAGTGTCGAGAATGCCAGCGATTTCCCCGGCAGCAACCAGGTTGACGTACAGTTCGTCAAATACCTTTGGATGTCGCTTGAGAGCATCAGCAAACGTTGATCCGCTCTCTACGGTTTCTTTGACATTGGTGAGGACAGTTTTAAAGGATCGGTTCACCTGTTGGCTGGCAAGGATCTCAAGTCCTTGCACGAGCGGAAGTCCGGCGTCGATCATAGTGGCAAACTGGCGGGTAAAAAGAACAACATCTTTAGGTGTAATCCTCTGCCTCCGGGCTCCGCCGATCTGCCCACTGAAGATGCTTTTTTGCTTTTCCTTGATCTTCGTAACAGTGATTCGTTTGCTGCGCAGATGAACGCGAAGAGCGGCTTGGTTTTCTGCTTCGAGTTCTCCCTTTTGCGCGTGTCCAACCCGATCCCGTCCTTCCCATACAAAAACAGGCATACGTCCTCCATGAAATATGCAGAATTTTCACTCGCATACTGTTCCGCTAACGTGAAGCGAGTGAAAACAGAGGCCTATACAGAGATGTTCACAGTTAACCGTTCGCCGTTCACCGAATCATAGCCGTGACGTGCAGCAGGAAATACGGTCTGATCCATCAGTCAGCCAAACGAACTGCTGTCAAGAGTCTGTCCGATACTGTCATACTGAGGCGAAAGCCGAAGAATCTCAGTACATAGGTACCTATAACCAGGAGATCCTTCGTCCCGCTTGCGCGGGACTCAGGATGACAAAACCATTTCCCGGCAGGTTGTCGGACAAGCTGTCAACCCCAAGTTTGGTGGCTACCGGTGCGGCTTTACTGCAGCAGCCGGAGATCCGATCATCTGTCTAAGTTCATCCGGGTCTGAACTGCGCCCAATAGCGTCTTCGTACGATATGAGACGACGCTGGTAGAGTGATGCCAGCGATTGGTTCATGGTCTGCATGCCGAAGCGTGATTGTCCAACCTGCATCTGAGAGTAGATTTGATGAATTTTGTCCTCACGGATGAGATTTCTGATAGCTGCGTTAGGCACCATGACTTCCATAGCGAGGACGCGTCCGTCTCCATTCATTTTGGGAATCAGAGCCTGGGTAAAAACTCCTTCAAGCACAAAGGATAGCTGTGCTCGAACCTGGGGCTGCTGATACGGGGAAAACACATCGACGATCCGGTTGATGGTCTGAACGCAGGAGTTGGTATGAAGCGTGGCAAAGGCAAGATGTCCGGTTTCGGCGACGATCAACGCTGATTCAATGGTTTCAAGGTCTCTCATTTCACCAATCAGTACGACATCCGGGTCCTGGCGCAGAATGTATTTCAGCGCATTTTTAAAACTGTGGGTGTCAGCACCGACTTCTCGCTGGTTGACCAGACAGCCCTCGTGCTTGTGAAGATATTCAATAGGATCCTCAATAGTAATAATATGTTCC
>JAGOGO010000044.1 GCA_017996625.1 Deltaproteobacteria bacterium
TCACCAGGCTGTCGATGAGTTCCTGCCGTGAGGGCGGATCGATCCAGCGATTGCGGAATTCCTCCAGGGTGCTAACTTCCTGAATGAGGCGGCTCGCCAGGCGCATCTTGTACTCTTCCACCGGCACCGGCATGGCCTTGCCATCCACATCGGCCACGATGAAGCGACCGGCATCAGTGATGTGAACCTCGAAGCCTTCGACGCTGATCGTGGGTTCCGGCGGCTGCGGAGGCGGCTGTTCAGTTCCTCCACCGGGTCTTGTCGGTGTAGTGATGAAGTCCTCGCCGAAGAGTCGGGTGGCGTCAGTGTAATCATAGACGCGAAACATGAGCTTGCCGGTGGGCGAATCGATGCGGGTGCCGCGGCCGACCATCTGGTAGAAGCTGATCGGACTCTTGAGATACTTGAAGAAAACGATGTTCCGCACGCAGGGAACATCGACACCAGTGGTCAGAAGATCCACTGTCGTGGCGATAAAGTGGCTGCGGGAAGAGGCGCGCAGGTCGGGAAGCTGATCGTTTCCGCTGCTGGCAGCGGTACATTTGAATGCGTAATACTCTACGCGTTCTTTGCCGTTTTCAGCACACCATCTCGCATACAGGTTATTCATGCAGACAGCCACATCATCCGCATGACGATCGCGGGCACAAAAGATGATAGTCTTCTGCTCCGGGCCGCCGCTTTCCAGCAGATACCCGAACAGATCGCTGCACATGGCCAGCACGCGATCAGGCAGAAGGATACGATCTTCATACTGGGTTTTCCGGTAAAGCTCTTCAATCTGTTCTGCAGTAATCGGCAGGCCGGTGATGGCGTCTACCGGATTCCGGGCGATGATCTCCGCCTTAGTGATGCCGGTGTCATCGAGATTAACCCGGCCTTTCTGGATCTCACAGGCAGCGAGATATCCATCCTCAATTGCCTGTGCCATATCATACTCGTAAACCGGCTCTCCAAAATAGGCGTAGTTATTGGCCGTGACTTCAGCATCGCTCAGGACTTCAGAGCTTATGCCATAACGAGGAGGATAGACGATTAACTGCAGCGGGCTATCTCCACCCTCGCTAGCCGCAGCCAGCAGCATGGGGTTCGGAGAATCTGTTTCAGCACCCTCAAGCTGCCGTTTGAGGTTTTCCGCCAGCTTCCGGGGCGTAGCTGTAAGGCCAACCTGTACAGCGCTGCGGTTACGGGTGAGCACCTGCGACCACTTGCCCCAGGCCGAGCGGTGACATTCGTCAATAACAATGTGGGTAAAGTGATTTTCGGGGTAGAAGGTAGTGAGAAAGGTGGCATCACCGTTGTCGTTTTCCACACCCAGCGTCTGATAGGTGGCGATATGAATGCGGGCATTCTTGGCATTGTTGGTTCCGTCGGATTTGCGGAATACTTCGGCGGCGTCAGCCCCAAAGACGTTCTGAAATGCTTTGAGCGCCTGGGTACGGAGCTCATCACGGTCGCAGACGAATAGGGCGCGGGTGAGTTGTCCGGCATCGGAGATTCTCTTGAGCAGGTTCACAGCAATAAAAGTCTTGCCAGCACCAGTAGCCAGCGATAGCAGTGCCCGCTTAGGTTGATTTGCAGTCTCACAGCGAGCGATCTTCTCCATAACAGCGCGGATCGCAGCGTCCTGGTAGTAGCGCCTGGTTCCCTCGCCTCCGGAGTATGGCTGCAACAAGGGACGAGCCACAGGTGATTCGAGGGTGAATCCCATATTCCGTTCATATCGGAGCCGTAGTTCAGTTGGAGAGGGAAACTCCGCGATGGGTCTGGGACTAGAAGTCAAGCCGGTGAAGCAGTCGAACTCAACGAACTGATGACCGTTCGAAGAAAACACGAACTTCACATTCAATCGCTTGCATTCCGAATAGCCTTTGGCTTGATCCAAGCCGTAACCTGCTGGAAGGCTTTCCTTTTTTGCTTCTATAAGAGCCAGTGCAATAGGCTGGGTATTTACATTGACTTTGACCCGAAGGACATAGTCGATCCTACCGCGTGAACGCCGCCGGGCCTTGCCGCCGACGATCTCAACCGTGCCCGCTGTTTCTTCGCGACGGATAAGGTCCTCGGTCCAACCACGCTTGTGGATCGCTGGATCGATAAGTTTTGCTCGTGTATCAGCTTCGTTCAGAGACATCGATTGCCCTAGTTCGGTACATCACAACAAGAAAGTCCTTCTTATTTCTCAGAGGTGGCTCCAAAGACAAAAAAGCCCCTAGGCATCGATATGCCCACAGGAGCTTTCACTCGCAAAGCGTTTACATTTCCACTCTCTCCTCAATCTTCGCAGTCTAACCTCCCGCGACCTCGATGACTGCGATCTCCTACGTAACAGCATCTTCCTCTTGCAGGAATCCTACACAATCAGACTCTTACGGTATCGAAAACCTGCCTGCCCGTCAATTGGTTTTTTTTCTGATGGAGAAGGAAAGGTGGTATTATGCGGTTTCCTCGGGAGAGACTGAAACACCATGATCAACAACGAAAGCAGCAAAACTTGCCGGAGGTAGTTCATCCATTCCCCGCGCTGGGAAAAAATGAAGTTCTATATCATCCCCTGCTTCTTTTTGTATAAGAGCAGCAGTGCGAGCGCGTTGAGGGAGGGTCCACGTCTCCAGGCCGTCAAGAAAGACAGCAAGATCTATATCGCTCCATGTATCAGCAGTCCCCGTGGTCTGCGAGCCAAAAATATAAGCCGCACGGATCCGGGCATATTTCGAAAGTACTCGAAGAGCATGCCGGGCGCGTTTTTCCATCAAAGCAGAGATGACAGCCATGCAAACACCTCCTCGGTGCGGTGTAAGATTTCTAAGCACAATTCCGCACCTATCTGGGTCGAGCTATTTTCGATTTCTTCAGGGTATCGTGTCTGAATATAGTAGGCAGAAAGCTCCCGCAGTAGTGCAGCTCTTTCTTCAGAAGGTTCCAGAGAGGCATACTCTGCGAGCCGCATCAGGCTATGGACACGGGGAGGGAATTCTTCTGTGCGTTTGACAATAACAGCCTTAAGAGCTTTTTCCACAGCCTGCTGGCAACAAAAAAGCACATAAAGATATCGGCCTGATTCGAACATAGCCTTCGCTGTATCAAAATCATAACGGGCCTGTTCCATCCATCGTCCTGGGACATTGGTCATTTCCGCTTCACCTCCTGAAGGAGCGGGCATAAACACCCAAAAGTATAATACCATCTGCCTGCAAAAATTGAAACCACATCAGCCAAAGACACAGAGGCACTCTTTGCGAAAAACAAAAAGAGTGCCTCGATCTTTGCCTAATCATAGAACCTCCCATCAGCACTATGAACCGATAGCTAACCCGAAATGATGGTTACAACGGTCCAGGCTGAGGAGAGCTATGCAAGAGATCATGTGTCCTTATGCCGCCGGAATGAGCTCCACCTTCAGCCAGCCGGGCTGCCGCTCGTCAAAGGCCTCATAGGCCTTGATGGCCGAGGTGAGCGGTCCCACTTTCGTGAGTATCTTACTCGGGTCAATGGTTCCATTCTTGACCATGTCGACGAGCATGGGGATGTACTTCCGATGGTTGCAGTTGCCCATCTGGATCGTCAAATTCTTCATCATAGCCTTGCCGATCGGGAAAAACTGCACCGTTTCGGGATAGACACCAATGATCGAGAGTGTTCCGGCCTTGGCAATGCTCTCGACCGCCCACTCCAGTACTTGGCTGGGAGCGTCTCCCGGTTTCCAGGTTTCTCCATGAGGATGGCTTTCGGGAACCACCCGCTTGAGCTCCTCTTGGTATATCTCGTTCTTCTTCTTCGCTTTTTTCGCAGCCGGTCCGCTCTGCGGCTTTTGGGCATCCACTCCCACGACATCTATCACCCGGTCGGCACCGATTCCGCCGGTCAGAGCAAGAATAGTTTCCACGGGATCTTCCGAATCGAAATTAATGACCTCGGCTCCTTGTTCCCTGGCCATGTCCAGTCGATCCTGAATGTGGTCAACGGCGAAAATCCGACCGGCATCCATCAGCTTGGCGCTGGCAATGGCAAACTGACCTACCGGCCCGGCGCCGAACACTGCAACGGCGTCTCCCGGATCGATTTCGGCAATATCAGCTCCAAAGTATCCGGTGGGAAAAATATCGCTGAGAAGGATGGCCTGGTCATCCGTAACCTCCTCGGGAAGCTTTACGAGATTGACATTCGCAAAGGGTATTCGCGCCTTCTCGGCCTGCAGGCCCTGAAAAGGTCCGGTCATTTTCGGGCCGCCGTAGAAAGCTGTCCCTGCCTGTTTTCCATTCGGATTGGCATTGTCACATTGTGAATAGTATCCGGCACGGCAGTAGGAGCAGTACCCGCAGGCAATGGTTGAAGGAATAACGACCCTATCTCCTTCTTTGAAATTTCTGACCTGCTTCCCGAGCTTCTCAATAACTCCAACGCCTTCATGTCCCAAAATGGTCCCAGGCTCCATCATCGCCATGGTCCCTCGAATCATATGCAGATCGGTTCCACAGATCGCACTCGACGTGAGCTTGATAATGGCATCCATGGGATCCTGGATCTTCGGCTCAGAGACATCTTCCAATCGAATATCACCAACACCTCTAAATACAACTGCTTTCATAATCGCCTCCTGTGAATGTTCTTGCTGAAGGGCTTTATCGACCTGGAAGAACGGTAGATACCTGTAAAGAGCTTTGTATATACGGGACATCACGTATTTTAATGTGGGATGATTGGTATATTCGCCACATGTTCTGAGAAGTACTGGCACTTCCCCTGTCAGCCACAAATACGTTCGTGGCCTGATCCAAGCATATTCTGTCAGGCGAACCAATCAAGAGCTGTAATCCGATCACGGCATCTGCTGAGCATTGACTTCTTTCTGTGTGCTATGATAATCTGGTTTAAATTTCAAGGTTGGTCTCCCGGAGCAGCTCGATAGTCCAGCGAGAAAAAAGGATTAGACGGTTTCAGGAAATTCACAGTAACCAAAGCGCTGGTGCGAGCTACTATCTACTCAGGCCGAGTTCGCGACATAATCTGTCCGGTAATCTGATTCCACTAGGGATAGCTAACAGGAGGATAAAGCTGTGAGGACAATGGGATCTCCGAAACTAGTATTTCCGATGGTTGTTGTGCTCATGTTTGGGATAGTTGCATGCGCTCAGTCCTTCGGCAGGTTTTCATCGGATACTCAACAGCCTGCCGGACAAAGTCAGAGCGGGTATAATCCTGTTCAGCCGGGGCCTTATTCGGTGAGCACCCTGGAATTTCCTGACCTCGTCGACAAAAGCCGCAACAATCGGAGCGTTCCCCTTAAGATTCATTTCCCTAACACTGGTGAGAACTTACCAATCGTGGTCATTTCTCACGGCGCCGGAGCCACCTGGGATGCTAATATCTATCAGGCGCAGCACCTCGCCAGCCATGGCTATCTGGCCATCTGTCCGAGACATGTCGACAGCGACTTTGAGCGGAAAAACCATCTCATGAGCCGCGCTGGAGGCAATATGCGACAGATGGAGGCCGTCCATTATATGACTACCGACTCTCGAGCCGTGCTGGAGCGGCCCAAAGATATCAGCTTCGCCATCAACCAGGCTATTCAGTGGAACCAAAGCCTGAACCAGCTCAAGGGAAGGCTTAACACCAGTAAAGTTGCGGTCATGGGACACTCCTTTGGCGCTTACACTACCTTGGTATGCTGCGGTGCTCGGCCAGCGCTTGATTATCTTAAGCCCAAGGTGGGAAGCGGAAAAGGGGTCTACGGAGGAGACCTCAGTGACTCACGGATAACCTTTGGACTCGCTTTGTCTCCACAGGGTCCGGGTTCTACCTTTTTCGGCAAAGATAGTTACCGGACTATCAACCGCCCTTTGATTATGATGACCGGGTCAAAAGATGGAGAGCAAAGCGCTACGGGAGGCCGTCTTGCGCCTGAATCACGCAAAGAGGCTTTTCAGCTCTCGCCTTCAGGGCAAAAGTACTTCATCTGGCTGGCCAATGCCGACCATCTCAGCTTCTCCGAGAGCCCCCAGACCAAAAAGAGGCTGAGGGGGGCTGCGGTTCGCAATGAGGTCCAGCGGGTAACAAAAGCCACCATGGTTATTTCCTGCGATTATTTTTTAAAGGGTAAGAAAGATACAATACAAATGCTCAGCCAGCAGTATCTTAATTCTTTGACTGCGAAAGCAGTACCAACAGTGACAGTAGCAGCGAAGTAGTCTTGAGAATATTCACCAGCTGCCGCTGGTGATGCTTGTTACAGGACAACAAAAAAGCGCTCTGAAGGAATTGCACATTCCGCAGAGCGCTTTTTGCTCCATATAGTATGCTGAATGAATCCGATTGATCAACTCACCCGTTCGATATACTCTCCGGTGCGAGTGTCGATCTTAATCTTATCACCCTCATTGAGGAACAGCGGTACCTGAATTACCGCACCGGTTTCCATCGTGGCCGGCTTGCTGCCGCCGCTGGCAGTATCGCCCCGTACCCCCGGCTCAGTCTTGGAAATCTGCAGAATAACGAAAATGGGAAGCTCAACCCCGATTGGTCTCCCCTGGTAAAAAAGCGCGTTGATGGTAATTCCTTCCTGAAGGTAGTTCTTGCTGTCTCCCAGTTGATCAATGGTGAGAAATGTCTGTTCGTAGGTTTCGGTATCCATGAAGTAGTACTGACCGCCTTCGACATAGAGGTACTGCATCTTCTTTTCTTCGAGGTCCGGCTTGTCGACCTTTTCACCAGCGCGGAATGTCTTTTCAAACATACTGCCAGTAATCAGATTTCGTAGTTTGGTGCGCACAAATGCACCACCCTTGCCGGGCTTGACATGTTGAAACTCAACGATTGAATACGGTGTTCCATCGTATTCAATGCGAAGTCCTCGCTTAAAATCAGCCGTCGAGTACATAGATCCTCCTCGGTACAAAAGATAAAAATAAAGGCCTCCTCAACAGACCCGGAGACCTCTTTATCAGCACTCTGGTGCGTCTTTGCTCACCTACTCCTGCATCAGCTTCTTGGCCGCAAGGCTGATTCTATTTTCTGCCCGCCTCAATGCTGCAGCCAACTCCAGATACTCAGCGCTTTCGGGACTGTGAATCTTCATGCCTTCAAGAGCCCGGTTTCTTGCTGCTTCGGCTCGCGGAAGATCGATAGTCCCTGCCGCTTCAGCAGTATCAGCCAGGATGATGCACTTATCGTCAGCGATTTCGGCAAATCCGCCGCTCAAGGCAATGCGGTAGTCGGTTCCTCCCTTTTTGACCACCACCAGTCCAGTTTCGAGCGTCGTCACAAATGCGGCATGGCCAGGCAGGACACCAAATTGTCCCAGCGTTCCGGGCGCTGTTACCATGTCGGCAGATTCGCTGTAGATTACCTTTTCCGGGGTAACAATGTCAACCTGTATTGTAGCAGCCATATCGTTTCTAGTCGAGAGTTTACAGCATCGTCAATCCCGCCGAAGGCGGAAATGCGGCGCTGTACGATTTAGTACTTGTTACTCATTATCAGGAGTTATTTACGCAGCAAGACGCTTCGCCTTTTCCACTGCCTCTTCAATAGAACCCACCATATAGAAGGCCTGTTCAGGCATGTCGTCATGCTTGCCGTCAATGATTTCCTTGAAGCCTTTGATCGTATCTTCCAGTTTCACATACTTCCCTGGCTGGCCAGTAAACTCCTGGGCGACGAAGAATGGCTGGGATAGGAAGCGCTGGATTTTCCGTGCCCTGCCTACTGCCAGTTTGTCTTCGTCAGACAATTCTTCCATACCCAGAATGGCGATAATATCCTGCAGGTCTTTATAGCGCTGCAGAATCGCCTGAACCTCACGAGCCACCCGGTAGTGCTCTTCGCCGACAACGAGAGGATCAAGAATTCGCGAGGTAGAATCAAGCGGATCAACGGCTGGATAAATTCCGAGCTCTGCAATCTGTCGAGACAGAACCGTCGTGGCATCAAGGTGGGCAAAGGTAGTGGCCGGAGCTGGATCGGTTAAGTCGTCTGCAGGAACGTAGATTGCCTGCACAGAGGTAATTGATCCATTCTTGGTCGAAGTGATCCGCTCCTGCAATTCTCCCAAGTCATAGGCCAATGTGGGCTGGTACCCCACGGCAGAGGGCATACGACCGAGTAGAGCCGACACCTCTGAGTTTGCCTGAGTAAATCGGAAGATATTGTCCAAGAAGAGAAGCACGTCCTGCCCCTCTTCATCGCGGAAATATTCTGCTGCAGTCAACGCTGAAAGTCCCACACGGGCGCGGGCCCCTGGGGTTTCAGTCATCTGCCCATACACCAGTGCGCACTTGGAGATAACCCCTGACTGTTTCATCTCCAGCCACAAGTCATTTCCTTCGCGAGTCCGCTCTCCGACTCCGCCGAAAATTGAGTAGCCGCCATGGTGCATGGCGATGTTGTGAATCATTTCCATGATAACAACGGTCTTGCCGACGCCGGCGCCGCCGAATAAGCCGATCTTGCCGCCTTTGGCGTAGGGCTCGAGGAGGTCAATGACTTTAACGCCTGTTTCAAGGGCTTCTACCGCTACGTTCTGGTCGACAAAGGCAGGTGCCGGCCGGTGAATCGGATAGAACTTTGTGGCATCGACCGGGCCCATTTCATCAACAGGTTTGCCGATGACGTTGATAACGCGGCCAAGCGTCTCTTTACCAACCGGCATCGTGATCTGACGACCGCGATACACTCCTCGTTGGCCACGCAACAAACCATCTGTGGTTTCCATGGCAACGCAGCGAACCGTATTGTCGCCGACATGCTGAGCGACCTCCAGGATAAGGTTCCACTCAGTAGAATCAATGTTCGGGTTGGTTAACTCGATTGCACCATAGATGGGAGGAAGGGTGCCGCTTTCGAACTTGATATCTACAACGGGTCCGATAACCTGAGCAACTTTTCCCTCATTCACGACTTCACTGGCCATGGAGTACATCCTCCTTCAAGGATCTTGACGGTTTCGCAAAGAGCGTCTCATCCCAGAGCAAGGCTCTTTGCCACACCGCATTATTTTTAGCTTTTATTCAAAAATCTACTTATTTCTTTAACGCTTCAGCGCCTCCGACGATATCCAAAAGCTCTTTGGTAATAGCTGACTGACGAGCTTTGTTGTAAACCAGGGTAAGAACATTGATCAACTCTCTACAGTTGTTTGATGCGGTATCCATTGCAGTCATGCGTGCAGCATGCTCGCTGGCTTCAGATTCAAGCAGAGCTTTCAGGATGCGCACCTCGAGGTATTTTGGTAATAGCCGGTTGAGAATATCGACCTGGTTCGGTTCAAAAATGTAATCGTGCTTGAGCGATTCTTTCTCACCTGCCGGTGCTGTAGGAATAGGCAGGAGAGTCTCCTGGGTCACCTCGTATTTCGACACCGAGCGAAAGGCTGAGTAGTAAATATGTACCTCAGTCCATTCCCCGGAAAGAAATTGTGCTTGTACTTCAGCGGTAACATCAGCAGCAACTTCGTGAGGTGTTCTTTCCCGCTCCTCAGCGTACTTTCGAGTTATCGAAGTGCCCCTCTTAGTGAAATAGTCTCGGGCTTTTTTCCCAACGGTAATGAGGCTGATCGAATTGTACTCGTTTTTCCTAAGCAGCGCAGTCATGTCGCGCAGGGCACGGAAGATAATATTGTTGTTAAAGGATCCGCATAATCCCTTATCGCTGGTAATGACAATGATCCCCAGATTCTTCGAGCCCTGCGCATGACCGAAGAACGGATGGTTCTCCGCAGTCATTCCCTGGCACAGCTCACCAACCAGTTCCCGCGTCTTTTCTGCATATGGCCGAGCCTTGATAGCCCGTTCCTGCGCCCGACGGAGTTTGGCCGCAGAAACCATCTGCATCGCTTTGGTGATTGTCTGAGTGTTCTTTACGCTGGCTATTCGCCTTCGGATATCACGTAGTGTCGCCATGGATACCTATTCTTCAACGATGAAGCGTTCTTTGAATTTGCCGAGAGCTTCCTGCAGCTTCTTTTCGATCTGGTCAGTGAGTTCTCTCTTTTCTTTGATCTCGCTGAGCAAATCTTTGTAGTTTGCGTCCATAAATTCATTGAGCTCGCTTTCATAGCGCTGCAGCGCCGACTCGGGGTACTGATCGACAAAGCCGCGGGTGCCCGCATAGATGATCACAATCTGTCGTTCCACGGGCAAGGGTACATACTGTCCCTGTTTGAGGAGCTCCACCAGCCGGCTTCCACGATTCAGCTGAGCCTGAGTGGCTTTATCGAGATCGCTTCCGAACTTGGCAAAGGCTGCCAGCTCACGGAACTGAGCCAGGTCAAGGCGCATACTGCCAGCGATCTTCTTCATTGCTTTATTCTGGGCGTTGCCGCCGACCCGAGAGACTGATAGACCAACGTTGACTGCCGGCCGGATGCCGGAATAGAAAAGCTCAGGTTCCAGGTAAATCTGTCCGTCGGTAATGGAGATGACGTTAGTAGGGATATAGGCGGAAACGTCTCCGGCCTGAGTTTCGATAATCGGCAGAGCCGTAAGTGATCCAGCACCCAAATTCTCGTTCAATTTGGCAGCGCGTTCCAGAAGGCGTGAGTGGAGGAAAAAGATGTCGCCCGGATAGGCTTCCCGTCCCGGTGGCCGGCGCAGCAGCAAAGAAAGCTGTCGATAGGCGACGGCGTGCTTGGATAAGTCATCGTAGATAACCAACGCGTGACGCTTGGTATCACGAAAGTACTCGCCCATCGCACACCCTGCGTAAGGAGCAATGTACTGCAGCGGCGCCGGATCGCTGGCAGTAGCAGCTACCACGGTGGTATACTCCATGGCTCCGTATTTTTCCAGCATGTCAACAACGCGGGCTACCGAAGAACGCTTCTGGCCAATTGCTACATAAATGCAATAGACATCGTTTCCCTTTTGATTGATGATCGAATCAAGCGCGATGGCTGTTTTCCCGGTTCCGCGGTCGCCGATAATCAGCTCGCGCTGTCCCCGACCGATCGGGATCATGGCGTCGATAGCCTTGATTCCGGTCTGAAGCGGCTCTTTCACCGGCATTCGCTGAACGACACCCGGAGCTCTCACTTCCACATTTCGGAACTCTTTGGCATCGATATCGCCTTTGCCGTCAATCGCTTGGCCGATACCGTCGACTACTCTTCCGACCAGCGCTTCACCAACTGGAACCTGGGTGATGCGTCCGGTCCTTTTGACCAGATCTCCCTCGCCAATGTGGATGTCTTCACCGAGAATAGCAGCGCCGACATTATCCTCTTCCAGGTTCAGCACCATTCCCATAATGCTATTCGGAAATTCGATCAACTCATTGGCCATAACGTTTTGAAGACCATAAATACGCGCGATACCATCACCAACCGAAAGCACTCTTCCAACTTCGCTGATATCGACTTCCTTTTCGTATTTCTTGATCTGTTCTTTGATGACTTGTGTTATCTCTTCAGCTCTGATCTCCATTACCTTACCCTTTTATCGTTAACTTTGACGGCACCGTCAATGCCGCTCTGAGCGGCACTACTTCGCCGTACTATTTGTTACTTTTTTCGATGCCATTAACTTTTATCGTAAGGTTTCTCCAAGTTTGTGCAGTTGGCTGCGAATACTTCCATCAAATATCTTGTCACCCACCTCAGCGATAACGCCGCCGATGATCTGGGGATCAACGATGGTCTGCAGCTGCACGTTTTTCCGAGTGACCTGTTCTAAGGACTGCTTGACTTCATCCCGGTCCCGTTCGGAAAGAGGCACGGCAGTAATAACCCGTGCTTTGACATATCCGAAAATTTCGTCGGTAAATTCTTCGTATGCCTCAACGATATCAGCGAAGTACTGAATTCTTCTTTTATCAACCAGCAGATACAAGAAGTTTTGGATGGTCTCGGAAAGACTGAGCTTAGCAGCTATTGGAGCGATGA
Organism: Deltaproteobacteria bacterium; assembly: GCA_017996625.1. Classification (GTDB taxonomy): domain Bacteria; phylum Desulfobacterota; class WTBG01; order JAGOGO01; family JAGOGO01; genus JAGOGO01. The sequence continues at coordinate 11,879 of JAGOGO010000044.1, forward strand.
TTTTTTTGAGTTCTTCGGCTGTATAGAGAGGACTCAGAAGCAGCACCTCCAGTTCGGAGGTGCTATGCAGGAGATCAGCAAAGGCTTTCAGCTCATCCTGAAATTTTCTGATTTGATCATTCTCTTGGCCTATGTCGATCAAGGCCTTTGCATATCTCTTAGCTAATTTCTTATTGCGCATGATTAGTGTGCTATGGTGTTAATGTAGTCCTTAATAAGCCGAACCTGATCATCCGTACTGATTTGATCTTTGATAAGACGCTCTGCTCGTTCCAGTGACAAGCGAGCTAACTCTTGTTGGAGCTCGGCTTTTGCCTTTTTAACTTCCTGCTCAGCTATGTACTGCGCTTGCTTCTTGAGCAATTCCGCTTCCCGGTGCGCCTCGGAGATTATTCTCTCTTTCTCTAGTATGCCTTCTTTCTTGACCTGCTCGCGAATCTCTTGCACTTCCTTATCAAGATTGCGCAGCTTCTGCTCATACTCTTTAAATTTTTGGTCAGCATGAAGCTTGGCTTCCTCGGCATCTTTCAACGACTGGCGGATCTTGCCACTTCTCTCTGCAAAAAATGAGCGTATATGAGGAAGGGCAAACCGATACAGAATAAAGAAGAAAATAACAAAGTTGATGACCTGAAAAAGAAAAGAGAGGCCTGGTCCCCCGCCGTGTCCTCCTTCCGAAGAGGCTCCGGCGGCACCGGCTGCAGCCACACCTAACAAAAGCGTTACAGAGAAGAAGATCTTTTTCATAATGATATACTTCTTCCTAATACTTTCTCTGCCAGAGATCGTCCCAAGGTCTCCATATCCATGCGGAGAGTAACTCGGGCGGCTTCCGCCTCTTTGGCGATAGTGCCTCTCATCCCTTCGAGAGAAACGGCGGCTTCTTTGCGGGCTTGGTCCAGTGTCGCATGTCTGACGTCTGCACCCTCCGCAATATATTTCTTTTTTATTTCCAGCGCCTCTTTGCGAGCCTGACGAAACCGCGTTTCGTAATCTTTCAGGGTGGCCTGAGCCTTTTGCTCGGTAGTATCAGCCTCACGAATAAACCCTTCGGTTTTTTCTTCCCGCTCGCGCAGGACACTTAACAGAGGCTTAAAGAGAACCGAATTAAGGACCCAGACCACAATGAGGAAAATGACTCCCTGAACAAGCAAAAGGCCTGGAATAACCTTCAGTCCGAGAATTTCGTATGGTGAGAACATGGCTCGTTACATCAGCATAAAGGCAATAACAAAGGCGTACAAAACCAGGGACTCAATAAACGCCAAACCAAGAATGAACGAAACAAACATTTTGTCGGCAGCTCCAGGATTCCGGGCAATACCATCAAGCTGGGAACCGGCTACCCGACCCTGACCAAGACCACCACCTAATGCAGCCAGGCCAATCGCTAGGCCGGCACCGTGGCCACTGAGGCCGCTCGCTAAGGATCCACCCGCAGCTACTTCTTCAGCGCACAGCCCTGCTGACGCGATCAATAAGATCATTCCACACATCATCACCATTACCATTGCCAACTTTCTCATGACCTACAGACCTCCTTTTACGTAGAGTTTTATAGAACCATTGATTTTCTATTTAGTGTTCATGTGAAGCCGCCAGTCCGATGTAGACTGCAGACAAAACGGCAAAGACAAACGCCTGAATCATACAGACCATCAGCCCGAGAATCAGGAAAATGACCGGGACAATCAACGGAACCAGTCCGGAAAAAATTCCCATTACTTCGTGATCACCAAAAATATTTCCGAAGAGACGAACCGTGAGAGATAGTGGCCGGAAGAAGTGGCTGACCAGCTCAATAACAATCATAAGAGGAGCAATGTAGATCAGCGGTCCGGCAAAATGTTTCAGATAGCCGATGCCGTGCTCTTTGAATCCTTGATAGTTGTAATAGAGAAATACAATGAGGGCAAGCGCTGCATTGGTATGAGGATTGGCCGTTGGAGGCAGAAATCCGGGAATCAGTCCGAGAATGTTGCAGAAGAGAATGAAAACGAACAGCCCTCCGATAAGGGGAAGGTACTTTTCGCCATGCGGTCCGATAATATCTTTGAGAAGATTGACCAGCGAAAGAACCACCACCTCAAAAAAATTCCGGAAAGATAATTTTCCTTCCGGAACTAGTCGCTGAGATGATTTCTTTAGAACCGACACCACCCTGATGGAAATGATAAACAGGAGAACGGCAACAAAAATTGTGGTTGCAATAATAGGACGCTCAGGGCTCTCCGTGAAATAAGGAATTGTTCCTAACCAGGTAAATGGATGCTCCATGGTCGTTCTTCACCAGTATGTAGTTGATTACTCCCGGCATCGTCAAAAGCTCGTTCGTCTGTCGGCAGAACCAGAGCCCTTTCCTTTGCCGCATCATTTCTGAATCTTTATCTGTTCGTCATGAATGAGCTAGCAATTTCGCTACTTGTAACTGATCATTCGTGATCAGCTGCAGCAAGACGCGTTTCTGGCTGCGGACATTCGGCAAGTAAAGGTGAACGGTCAACCATAAAAGGTATTAATTGAGCGGCTGGCTACAATCAGGCTCACCTCTGCCAAGTAGATGGCCTACCGGATGCTTATTTCTGAGAAGCAAAAACGCTAGAATACAAGCCGGTTTCAGAAAACACACACCTACCATGCCACAACTGTGTTGTCAAGACTTATTTGTATCTTTTTATTGCCTATTTTGGCTGTTTTATAACCTTGTTATGGCTACTCTTTAGAAAATTTTCGGAACCGCTTCACAATAAAAATGCCGGTATTCACTGCGGCTGCGATTCCGCCGAGGAAGAAGATTACTGTTAGCCAGGGAAAGGTATGGAAGTGTGAGTCGAGCCAGTACCCTACGACGAATCCACCTACCAGGGATATGGTCAAATCAATGGCGAGAGCAAAGAAGATTCCGAATTGTTCTATCTGCTTGTTATTCAAGCCCGTTCATTTCTTAACTGGTCATGACGAACGAGGTGAAGGAAACACGCTTTCAAGGAAGATAGCTGCCATAAAAGCGGAAAACCCGATCACAAAGGCTATTGGATCAACAAGATGATAGGTGATAATCACATAAATGATACCAAGCAACAGCACTACTGTGAGCAGGTACCCTATAATCACTGGTGCTTTGCTTGGTTCTTCCTGAGAAAAGACATTCTGACCGATCTTCACCAGGAGCAATAGGTTCAGCAATGAGACCACACCTCCGAACATCACACCAAAAAAGATTTGTTTTGACTGATAGAGCAAACTTATGAGGAGCAGCACTATCAGGATATACACTGTCTTTCGAGCAATAGAAAAAAGTTTTTTTTTCGAAGCACTAAGTTCGTACATGTCAATCTTCTATTTCCATCGGCATAATAATACCAATATGCTCTTCATTATCAAAGGGCAGGAAAACAACAGGACTGTCCTGATCCTTAATCCTGATGAGGACCTTCTCACCATCAAGCGCATTAAGGGTGTCTATAAGATATCCAGCATTAAATCCGAGCTTCATGGATTCACCGGTATAATCAAGAGCTAGCCGCTCTCTGCCCTGTCCAATGATAGGGTTTGACGCATGAATATCGAGCTGGTTCTGACTGAAAATCAGATTGACCGCTTTCGATTTTTCCTCGGCAACAACTGAAATACGTTTCAGGGTCCGTAACAATCCTTCGCTGCTTATGGCTATTTCTTTGGTAACATCAACAGGTATGGCCTGAATGTAGTTGGGAAACTCTTTGTCGATAATGCGGATTACCAGAAGCGTATCTCCTCTTTTGAAAAGTCCGCAGTTTTTCTTGCACAAGTAACTCAGGCGATCTTGTTCCGAGGCATCATCGAGCAGTTTTTTCAGTTCGAGAAGTCCGCGACGAGGAAAAATGACTCCTTTATCGAACTGATCAGGATCTAGCCGGCCGTGCTCATTTAACAAACTCAGCGGTTTGCCAATTATAGAAAGACGATGACCATCGGTAGCAACAAGTCGAAGGAGTTCAATATCGTCCTTTTTCGTTTTATGGAAAAAGACGCCATTGAGATTCTGCTTGCGTTCGTCTGTAGACGCTGCGTAGAGCGTCTTGTCAATCATGTTCTTGAGAATACCGGCATCGATTTCCTGAAATGAATCCTGTTCAAAAAACTCGATTACAGGAAACTCCTTTGCGTCCATGCCAACCAGTTCAAAAAGAATGTCTCCCGAGGAAATTTCCACCCAGTTGTTTTCTTTTCTTTCGAGCGAAATAGCTGCATCCGGCATTTCCTTGACGATCTCGTAAAGCTTCCGCGCATCAACAACGATCCTTCCTTCCTCTACGATGGTTGCGGGACAGCGTTCCCGCAGACTTACTTCGAGATTGGTAGCTTGAATTTGAATAGAATCGTTCTGAGCGCTGAGGAGCACGGTGGAAAGAATCGGTTTGATTTCTTTTCGTTCAATAATGCTCTGAACTTTTTGCAGGCACTTGGTAATATCTTTACTAAAAGTACTACACTTCATAATTTTTGCTGTAGTTATTAAAGGTTGAATAATGTGGAACAACTATATAAGTTTTTGAAAAGACGAACTTTATTAAGACAACAGAGTATGTGCATTATTTGTTTATATTGTTCGTTTACTGCCTCTTTCTAGAAAAACTATATCATTATTGTTCCTATGTTGAGTATTCTTTTTTTGAAATGCTAGAAGATGTGTCTCTTGATGTGAATGTTAATGAGCACTCCCAGGGAAAACATACTGATTAACAGAGACGATCCCCCATAGCTGAAGAGCGGCAGCGGAATACCCACGATAGGGAGAAGGCCAAGAACCATACCCAGGTTAATTGTGAATTGCCAGAGAAAAAGAGAGGCGATTGAAAATCCGAGGATCATTCCGAAGCTGTCTCTGGCATGCGATACGATAGTGGCAATCCGCAAGAAAAGAAGAAAATAAAGTCCAAGCAAAATCGCTGCTCCCAAGAATCCCCACTCTTCGCAGAAAACCGAGAATACGAAATCGGTATATTTTTCGGGGATAAAGTCAAGTTGAGACTGGGTTCCCTTCAGATAGCCTTGTCCCCAAAGCTGTCCTGAGCCGATGGCAATTTTCGACTGAATGAGCTGATACCCTTTTCCCAGAGGGTCTAGACCCGGATCAAGAAATCCGAGGATACGATGCTTCTGATACGGCTTCAGCAGGTGCCAGACAAACGGCACCAGACTGATAAAGCAGCACAGGGTGAAAATAAAAGATGTGAGCCGAAACTTGACGAAAACAACGATAGAACAGAAAATTGCCAGGAGCATCAGACCGGTTCCAAGATCCGGCTGAAGGAAGATGAGGCTGAATGGAATTGCCGTCAGCGCGAGGGGAGGAAGAAGCGCTCTGATCGTGTATCCTTTTGGATCGTACTTACGCTGAAACCACTTAGCCAGCACCATTGCCAGAGAGATCTTGGCGAGTTCTGACGGCTGAAGATTGAAAAAGCCGAGGGGAATCCAGCGCTGAGAGCCTCCAACCAGTTTGCCTTGAAACAGCACATAGAAGAGAAGTACGAGTGTAAGCAAGTAGAGAGCATAGCAGTATTGCTCAATGTACGCATAATCAAGGAAGGCGCCGACAAAGAGGAAAATAATGCCGAGGCAGAGCCAGTAAATTTGCCGTTTATACATTGCGACCCCGGGGCCAAGTGAGTACCCGGCGCTGTAGATGTTCACGATGCCTATAAGAACGATCGCGAGAGCTACAAAGAAGAGAGCCCAATCAAAGCGAAGAATAAGGCGTCGATCAATAAGAAACATCGTTAATAGTACTCTGCTGATAGAGGGTTTCGGGGATCGAAGGATTCTTCGAAGGAAGAATCGTATTAAGGTAGTAATCGATAATCTCCCGGGCTATCGGGCCTGCAACAGAAGATCCGAATCCACCATGTTCAACAAGAACAGCCACAGAAATGCAAGGGTTCGTGAAAGGCGCAAAAGCAGCAAACCAGGCATGGTCCCGGTATTGGTAGGGGATATCATTAATATCCTGTTTATCTTCCTTTAAACGAATGACTTGGGCAGTACCGGTTTTCCCAGCGATTTCCAGATCGGAGATACGGACCATTTTTGCAGTACCGCGGTCCCCATGCACAACACGCCAAAGTCCCTCTTTCACAGCCGCCAGGGTAGCTGGTGAAACAGAAGTGATTGACCTGACTTCAGTATCAGTAATGTCGAGAACCTCTCCGGCTCGATTCATGACCTTTAGACTAAGGTGAGGCACATACAGGGTACCGTTGCTGGCGACAGTATTCATCATCAAAGCCACCTGAAGTGGAGTGCAGAGAACAAAGCTTTGACCAATTGACGTCGAAAGGGTTTCTCCCTGCTGCCAGGAGACTCCATACACCTTTTTCTTCCAGGTAGTGGTAGGAATAAGACCACACTTCTCGCCTTCGAGAACAATGCCGGTCTCTTTTCCAAGGCCGAAAAGGCTGGCATAGTATGCCATCTTATCGACACCGAGGCGATGTCCCACACTGTAGAAGTAAACATCACAGGACTGCTCGAGGGCGCTGTAAAGATCCATGGTTCCATGTCCACCCCTTTTCCAGCAGCGAGGCCGGTTGATAAAATCGTATCGACCGTGACAGAAAAAGGTGGTCTGCGGATCGATGATTTGCTCTTCAAGTCCGGCGATGGCAGTAATAATCTTGAAAATGCTTCCAGGAGGGTACGTTCCCTGAATCGCTTTATTGGTCAGAGGGTGAAATGGGCTGTGCACCAGTGCATTCCAGTCCTTGGACGAAATGCCGCGGGAAAAAAGATTGGGGTCAAAGGTTGGATGGCTCACATATGCGAGTACTTCACCGTTGTGGGGATCGAGAGCAACTACCGCACCGTTCTTGTCTCCGAGTGTTTTATGCGCAAAGCGCTGAAGATCCGCGTCAATGGTTAAGTATACATCATTTCCTGGCTCAGGATATTCTGAGCTGAGAACCCGCTTTCGCCGTCCGAGCGCATCTACTTCAAACTGGAGCCAACCCGGTTTCCCTTTGAGCTCGTTCTCATAGGCTTTCTCGATACCCGACTTTCCGATAAAATCACCCAGCCCGTAATCGGAGGATTTGAGATTTTTGAGAGTTGTTTCGTCGATCTCTCCCAGCCTTCCGATAGCATGGCACATCGCTTCTCCCAGAGGATAATGACGCTTAGGAAACACTTCGATGACCACATTAGGAAGGTCGATTTTATAAAACTCTATCAGACCCAATTCCTTGCGGCTTACGTCCTTTTTTATCTTAATCGGCTTGAACCGGGAAAGGTTCTTTGTTTGTTCTACTCGTTGCCGAATTTCCTCTGGACTGAGCGAAAGGATGGTGCTCAGCAGCGGGATGATTCTTTCGAGATCTTGGAGGCCTTCGTGAAGTAATGAGATATCGAAGGATGGAGTATTGTCAGCAAGCACCTGACCGTTGCGATCATAAATGATTCCCCGGGGAGCAATAATTTCCTGGAGTTTTATGCGGTTGTTTTTGGCCAGATCGAAGTAGTACTCGCCCTCGAGTAGCTGAAGTTGCCAGAGGCGGACAAAGATAACGAGCAGGGAAAGGAAAAGAAAACCAACCAGGATAACCGTACGGCGGGATAAGCTGCTGGTAATCTGTTGATCAAAATCCACGGGCTTTCTCGGTCAGGCAAAGAAGTTTAACCAAGAG
>JAGOGO010000207.1 GCA_017996625.1 Deltaproteobacteria bacterium
TATCGAGATGGTGCTCCATGACCACACTATCCGCTAAAAGTGCAGCACGTCGAATGGTTGAGCGAAGCTGGCGGACATTTCCCGGCCAGGGATAGTGCCGGAGCGCTGTCAGTGCAGAACCGGACAAACCACGGATTGTTTTGTTCAGTTCGACATTGGCGAGCGTGAGGAAGCGGTTTGCTAAATAAAGGATGTCCTCCTGCCGTTCTCGCAAGGGAGGCAGGGTAATGACAAATTCGTTGAGTCGATAGAATAGGTCCTTTCGGAACACACCTGATGCGGCGAGGCTGTGTAGATCCTGATTGCTTGCCACGAGCACCCGGACCTGAATCGGCAGTGATCTGGTACCGCCCAACCGGAAGACGCTCTTTTCTTGCATAACCCGAAGAAGTTTTGCCTGACTGCTGAGAGGCATATTCGAAATCTCATCAAGCAATATTGTTCCATCCTGGGCGAGTTCGAACCTTCCCGGTCGTTGATGTTCGGCGCCGGTAAAAGCGCCTCTCTCTGAGCCGAACAGTTCGCTTTCGAGAAGGTGTTCAGGAATCGCCCCGCAGTCTATCGCCACAAAGGGTCGAGCCGCGCGCTTGCTGGAATTGTGAATCTCGCGAGCGAGAAGTTCCTTTCCTGTTCCTGTCTCTCCCTGCAGAATAATGGTGTAATCGGACTGGGCTACGCGATTGACAAGGGCAGTCAACTCAGCAACACGGTCACTTGGACCCATCAGTTCGGCCAGAGTGCTCTGATGTCCTGAAGGAAAGCTGTCTGGGTCGAGGCTGCAGAGAGTGTTTCGTTTTTGTACCGCACTATGGACAGCGTTGACGACGTTTTCGCAGTCCAAGGGCTTACTGAGATAATCGTGGGCGCCGAGTTTCATCGCTTCGACTGCAGTCGCAACAGTAGCGCAGGCGGTGATGATAATCACAGGGAGGGCCGGAATGAGCTTCTTCGCTTCTTTGAGGATCTCGATGCCGTGAATACCCGACATCGCAATACCAAGGAACAGGACATCAGGGGGATCTTCGGGGAGTTTTTTTACTGCAGCTTTCCCGTTTACGGCTATCAGTGATCTATACCCTTCTTTTTCCATGAGCCGACGCAAATAAGAAGCAGTACTTACATCATCGTCGACGATAAGAATACGAGGCACAGCTCTTTTCACGGATCGATCCCCCCTCTTATATGTAGTGTGCTGGCGGTTGACCATGGATGTTGTTTCTGGGCAATGATGCCATAGAATTATGGCGCCCGCTCCATGATCTGGAAGGTAGGCCCCTGGGCTGGCCGCATCATACCCGACAACGATAAAGAAAGTCAACTTCAGACAGGGTGTCCTATGGATCAACCCGGTAAAGGCGAAATTCTCAGGAATTGAACACGCAAGAGTAAGAATCTGCTTAATAATTTTGAACAGTGGGACTCTTCGTTTGCTAATTGAGCTGATGATTAAACCAGCTCTCTTGGTCAGCAGGGCTCTGTTCGCTATTCCGGCTGATACGGCCTTTGGTCGTTGGTACGAACTATGCTTTCCCGAGACGAAGATTCTCCGTATCATTTTTGTACCGTGAATCGCTACGGGTGGGGAGGCACTTTCCCCGAAAAATCCACAATAGAGACTCTCCTCCCCCCTCCTCACCCAATGGCATTTTCTCAGTGAGCGCTGCACATGGTCTCATCAGAGTGACGGAAAAGACAGCAGTGCTCTATTCTCGCTTACTGCCGTATTACACCTGAATTTTTCTAGATTGTGCAAAATCCGACTTGACTAACAGGCGGTTTTTCAATTATAACCATACATAGACCGCGAGTTCACGTCCTAGGCCGCGGATCCCTGCTTGGGAGAAGAGGGGTGCTACATCCGGTTTGAGCACTAAGGTTTCTCTAACGCACAAATGCATTGAAAGGAGGAACACCATGGTCGAAACCACATATAAAATCGTAGAACTCGTCGGAACCAGTACCAATTCCTGGGAAGAGGCAGCTAAGAATGCGGTCGAGACAGCCGGAAAAAGCCTCAGGGATCTACGTATTGCCGAAATAGTGAAGCTGGACATGACCGTAGAAGACGGCAAAGTAACTTCCTTCCGGGCTCGGGTAAATCTTTCTTTCAAATATCACGCGGAAGAATAGATACAGCTGTACCACAACAACTACCGCGATATTCCGAACATCCGGTCAGAGACGAGTAAGGCGCTTTTGCCCAAAAGAAATCACAGGTGTACATCGGGGTTAAGATTTTCTTAACCCCGTTTTTTTAGAAAAAAACGCGAGACACGTCATCGTTGCTGCCCATGACTTTTGCTGCTTCAGGCCCTTCATTTATTCTTGAGTTTGCCGTATTATTAGTTTTCCTGACGATGGCAGGCATCGTCAGAACTATAAGAGAACATTCCCTGCCAAAGCAAGAGCATGCATGAGCTTAGTATAATGCAAAATATCGTCAGTACCGTTCAGGAGTATGCCCAGGCAAATGGTATTGATCGAGTAGTTAAAATAATAATCGAAGTCGGTAGCTTGAGCGGAGTTGTTCCAGAATCGCTTGAATTCTGCTTCGAGCTGTGCATTGCCGATTCCACTTTGGCTGGTTCCAAACTTGAAATACAGCGCCGCGAAGCCGTAGCTCACTGTCGTTATTGCGGAGAAGAGTTTCCGTTGGTTGAGAATGATTATTGCTGCCCAAAGTGCAAGGAGGCTGACTGGAGTATCATTTCAGGCAGAGAGCTTATCATAAAGGGATTGGAGGTCGAGTAAATGTGTGACCATTGCGGATGCGGGGAACGTACAGTCTTTCACCGCCACGACGAAGAACAGCGGATAATAACACTTGAGGAGAATATTCTTGGAAAGAACGATCGCCTTGCGGAACGAAATCGGGGAATTTTTGAAGCCTCGAAAGTCTTAGTGATTAATCTTGTGAGTTCGCCGGGTGCGGGAAAGACAACACTTTTGGAAAAGACGATTCAGGCTTTGGGTGATGAACTGACCATCGGAGTAATTGAAGGCGATCAGCAAACCGACCGCGATGCCAAGCGAATAGCCGCCACCGGAGTACCTGCTCACCAGATCATCACCGGAGATGCTTGCCACCTCGATGCTCATATGGTGCATCATGCGTTGGATCACTTTGTGCTCAGAGAACTTGACCTTCTTTTTATCGAAAATGTTGGTAATCTTATCTGCCCCGGGGCCTTTGACCTGGGAGAGGATTATCGAGTGGTAGCGTTGAGTACGCCGGAAGGTGAAGACAAACCTCTCAAGTATCCTTCCATTTTTATAAGCAGCGATGCGGTATTAGTAACCAAGACCGATCTTTTGGCCGTGCTGGGAGAGACACTTGAGACCTATTTTTGTTCTATTAGAAAAGTGAATCCGGACGTTGAATGCTTCGGCGTTTCGGCAAGGACCGGTGAGGGCATGGATGCTTGGTATGGCTGGCTGAAAGGAAAAATCGAGACAAAGCGAGAACAATGCAAGTATTTTTAAGTGCATGAGTTGCAGTTAGTGAGCTTTTCAGAGCGGGAATGGGCTCACTGACTATACCAAGATGGCGGATGAATGGAAAATTTGCAGCCCCGGTTGCTTTACTGTGGACTGCTTACGAGCCCTTCAGGGGCTTTTTCTTTTTGATACTGTAAGAAAGGAGCTTTGTATGGGAATTCGACGCTTAGTGAGATTGACCACCACTGTGTCGCTGCTTCTGCTGACGACGGGGTTTTCTGCAGGGGCGGAGAACCAAGGTCAGAGCGGAGAAGCTGGGAAAGGTAATCCTGCTGCAGCAGCTATCACGGCTGCTACGGTAGGTGAAACCGTGAACTTGCCTCAAGGTCAGGTGGCGGTGGTGAATCAGACCATCATTAGTCAGAGTGATCTAGATCGGGAAATCGTGTTTGTTAAATGGCAGTTTGCCGCCATGGGAAACCCGATTCCTGATGGTCAACTTCCGCAAATAAAGCCGCGGGTGGTTGATATGCTGATCGATCGTGAACTGCTCTATCAGGAAAGTCAGAAAGCAAAGATCAGTGTTGATGATAAAACGGTTCAGGAGCAGT
>JAGOGO010000208.1 GCA_017996625.1 Deltaproteobacteria bacterium
CCTGGCATCAACGCCACCATCCGCGACCGTTTCTACGGAGCCGCTTCCGGTACGCCCAGCACGGTTTTCGGCAACCTGATGCGTCTGAAAAACCATCACCTGGCAAAACTCGAAAGTGCGGGACGAAGGGTATTCTTCGAAAAGTTGTTAGGCCAGATCCTCGACGGCATTGAAGCAAAGACCGCTTTCCCGGCCCATTTGAATCTTGAAGATCAGGGGCGTTTTGCAGTTGGCTACTACCACCAGATGCAGAACTTTTTCACGAAAAAAACCGACAATGACCACCAGGCAACCAAATAAGGAGATGCAAAATGAGCGACCCAATCAGAAACCGCTATGACTTTGTACTCGTTTTCGATGTAAAAGACGGTAACCCGAATGGTGATCCGGATGCAGGAAACCTGCCGCGTATCGACCCTGAGACCGGCAACGGCTTGGTGACAGACGTTTGCCTGAAGCGGAAGGTGAGAAATTATATTCAGGTCATAAAACAATTTCAAAAACCTTACGATATTTACATCAAAGAAAAGGCAGTTCTTGGGGATGCTCATTTTGAAGCTTTCCGTGAACTTGGTATCAGCACTGGAGAAGAATCCAGAAAACCGGTGCCATCTGAGTTGGCTGACACATTCTTAGATCTTGCGTTGCCAGATGGTCTAACATTTCTCGAAGGCGAAGATGAACGCGGGGGGATGCTTATTGTGGCACCTGATGCAGACAAGAAGAGTATAAAGGAATGGCTAAAAGAAGAAAAACCCGAAAAAAAGATTGCAGAGATTATCAACGCTGCGCTTAAGGAAGCTAAGCCACGTCGTCCAACAGGTGAGGAAACAGAGCAGGGTCGTAAAAAGATGTGTGAAAGCTTCTATGACATAAGAACCTTTGGTGCAGTTATGTCGCTCAAATCTGCGCCAAATTGTGGACAAGTAAGAGGGCCGGTACAGATGACATTCGGCAGATCTGTAGAACCGGTTGTGACGCTGGAGCATTCCATTACTCGTATGGCAGTCGCTACTCAAACTGAAGCAGATAAGCAGCAAGGGGATAACCGTACCATGGGTCGAAAGAACACCGTCCCTTACGGCGCCTATGTTGCACATGGGTTTGTTTCATCCCATCTAGCAGCACAAACCGGATTTGGTGAGGAAGATCTCAACATGTTCTGGAAAGCTCTCTGCAACATGTTCGAACATGACCGTTCTGCCGCGCGTGGACTCATGTCAACGCAACGGCTAATTGTTTTCAAGCATGAATCCGCGCTCGGCAACGCTCCGGCGCACTCTTTGTTCGATCGTGTCCAGTTAACTAGAAGAAATGATTCAAAGCCTGCTCGCGATTTCAGCGATTATGAACTCAAAATAAACAAAGAGAACTTACCTTCTGGAGTGAGCATTATAGAGCTACCGACCGGATTAAACTGATCAATGAAGGAGTCCCCCTATGCCTGACAACAAAGACTCACCTCAACTCATCCCGCCTCACGGCGGATATCGTGAGTTGCAGTCGTATCAGATGGCGGAGATTGTGTATGACGCTACGGTGGCATTCTGCAACCGCTTCCTTGATCGCCGCTCGCGTACGCATGACCAGATGGTGCAGGCGGCGCGCAGCGGCAAGCAGAATATCGCCGAAGGCAGCATGGCCTCCGGCACATCGAAGAAGACAGAACTCAAGCTCATCGGCGTTGCTCGGGCAAGTCTGGAGGAGCTTTTGTTGGACTTTGAAGACTATCTTCGCCAGCACTGGTTGCCCCTTTGGGGCAAGGACGATCCCACGTCGAAAGAAGTGCGAAGACTCTGCTATCGAGAAGATAGGTCTTATATGACCTATAAGACGTATGTTGAGGCTAGCTCTGCCGAGGTAGCCTCAAATGCTCTGATCTGCCTCATTAACCAGACCAATTATCTTCTGGACCAGCAGCTGCGCACGCTCGAAGGAGAGTTCTTGAATAAAGGCGGTTTCACGGAGAGACTTTATCGAACCCGATCTGAAGCGCGCAAAATTAAGAAGTAGACAAAACATAGGTCATATATGACATATAGGACTTATTCTGAAGACGACCTTATCATGATCTCCGCTTTGCAGCACTATGTCTTCTGCCCTCGCCAATGCGCTCTGATTCACATTGAGCAGGTGTGGGAAGAAAACCGTCTTACTGCCGAAGGCCGTATCATGCACGAGAGAGTGCATGAGCATGGTGGAGAGAGCAGAGGCGAGGTCCGGTGCGAGCGAGGAGTGCCGCTTCGGTCGTTCAGACTCGGAATGAGCGGAATTGCTGATGTGGTTGAGTTTTATCGCAAGCCGTGTGAGGGGCTATGGCAGCCTTTTCCAGTGGAATACAAAAGAGGCAAGCCCAAGCCGGATCATTGCGATGCAGTGCAGCTTTGCGCTCAAGCAATATGTTTGGAGGAGATGCTGGGAGTTGAGGTTCCCGGAGGTGCACTGTACTACGGAAAAACTCATCGAAGGCGGGATGTCAAATTCGACGAGAAGCTACGGCATGAGACAGAGGAAATAGCCCATAAGGTTCATGATCTGATCACTGCCGGGCAGACGCCTATGGCACGGTACGGACCAAAATGTGATAGTTGCTCGCTTATACAGGAGTGCCTACCCAAGACAATTGAAAAGAGTAAGTCAGTCAAACGGTATCTGAGCAGTATGGTGAGGACGAATGAAGAGACATCTTAATACGCTGTTTGTCACTACACCGGGTGCATATCTTTCCAAGGAAGGTGAAACCGTCGTTGTCAAAGTTGAGCAAGAGGTTCGTTTGCGCGTGCCGGTCCATACAATCGGCGGTATTGTCTGCTTTGGCAATGTCGGCTGCAGCCCTTTTCTCATGGGGTTCTGTGCGGAGAATGGTGTTGCCATTAGTTTTCTTACCGAGTACGGCCGTTTCCTGGCCAAGGTGCAGGGCCCGGTATCAGGCAATGTGCTGCTTCGGCGGGAGCAGTATCGGCGAGCCGATAATCCCAATGCTTCAGCAGAAGTAACGAGAGTGATTCTTACGGGTAAGTTGGCAAACTGCCGCACTGTGCTTCAGCGCGCATTGCGTGATCACGGTAATAAGGTGGATTGCGAAGATCTTACGAGTGCATCGCAGCGGTTCAGCGAGGCCCTGAATCGTATCAAAACGGAGCCGGATCTCGATGTGTTGCGGGGCATTGAGGGAGATACTGCACACATATACTTCAGTGTGTTCAATCACCTGATTACATCGCAAAAAGAAGATTTTCTATTTGAAGGACGAAATCGTCGGCCGCCTTTGGACAATGTAAACTGCCTGCTTTCATTTCTTTATACATTGCTCATGCATGATGTTCGTTCAGCAGTCGAAGCAGTCGGATTGGATCCTGCAGTTGGCTTTCTTCACCGGGATCGGCCCGGCCGCTTTGGCCTGGCACTGGACTTGATGGAAGAACTGAGACCTTTCATTGCTGATCGGCTTACACTCTCGCTGATCAATCTCAAGCAGGTACAAAAGAAAGGATTCAAGAAGGCAGAGACTGGCGCCATAACAATGAGCGATGAAACACGAAAAGCAGTGCTGGTAGCCTACCAAAATAGGAAGCAGGAAGAGATCATGCATCCTTTTATTGAAGAAAAAATAACCATAGGTCTGCTCTTTCATATTCAGGCTATGCTTTTTGCGCGCTATCTTCGTGGCGATCTGGATGGGTATCCTCCTTTTATCTGGAAGTAGGAGAAGGTCATGCTGGTACTGATAACATATGATGTGGCGACGTCGAAACCTGGCGGAACCAAGCGCCTTCAACGGGTGGCCAAAGCCTGTGAAGACTATGGACAGCGAGTGCAGTTTTCAGTATTCGAATGTATTGTTGATCCTGCGCAGTGGACATTCCTCCGTGACCGATTGATCGAGGAGATCAATCAGGAGGAGGATAGCTTGCGGTTTTATTTTTTGGGAGCAAACTGGAGAAGACGGATTGAGCATATAGGGGCAAAAAAATCTTTTGATCAGGAAGGTCCATTGCTTGTCTGAAAGCAGAGCGCGAACCTGAAGTGCTCATGGTT
>JAGOGO010000045.1 GCA_017996625.1 Deltaproteobacteria bacterium
CCTTACTCTTCACTCTTTATTCCTCACTGTCCTTTTAGTGTCTCCAAATGTCGTCATCCTTGCGTTTTCCGTCGATAACCCGGAAACGCCAGCGACGCCAGCGTTCTTTCAGCCGGGACAGGAGCGGACGCAGGTGGAATTGAATGAACTCCGGTCTGAGGTAGAGGAGCCCGCACACCATTCCTCCGAGGTGGGCAAGATGTGCAATGTGTCCACCCGCTTGCATGAAAGAAAAGTAGAAAGTCATCAGTCCGATAATCAGGACAAAGTACTTTACCTTGATAGGAAACAGAAAGTAGAAGTAGATGATGCGGTTGGGATAGTACAAAGCATAAGCAAGCAGAATACCGTAGATCGCTCCGGAAGCACCGATAGTGGGAACAAACATGGTTGGCGTCAAACAGAGGGTGAAAAATCCGGCGCCGACTCCGGTCACAAAAAAGTACCGGATAAAAAACCGTGAGCCCCACGCCCGCTCCATTTCACAGCCGAACATATACAGCGCCAGCATATTCCAGAGCAGATGAAAAATATCGCTGTGAAGAAAGATGTAGGTGGCGATCTGCCAAAGATACCCTTTTTTCCATACTAACAAAGGCGTAAGCCCGAAAGTGCTCACCATCTCGCCACGGGTGATGAACTGTAGGAGGAACGCACCTACACAGGCACCGATGATGTATTTGATCATCGGCGTTATC
Source organism: Deltaproteobacteria bacterium (assembly GCA_017996625.1). Taxonomy (GTDB): domain Bacteria; phylum Desulfobacterota; class WTBG01; order JAGOGO01; family JAGOGO01; genus JAGOGO01. Next base: position 699 of record JAGOGO010000045.1, read on the forward strand.
GGGCCGCCGAATGAGAGCTGGCGATACGAGTAGTAGTTCATAGTACGATAGTGTAAAGTAATGGGTAAGCAGAAGCCGAGTTCAAGGATGAGTCTTTGTATAGGTCATATATGTCGTAAATGTCCTCTACTGTCCACACAATCACACCTCTTGAACCTTGAGCTTTGAACTCTGAACCAGTGTGCCTTTTTCTCCATCCCGCTAAAGGATATACCGGCTCAGGTCCTCATCCGTTACGACTTCTTGAAGCTTTTCCTGCACATATGATCTGCTGATTTCTATGTGTTTCCCATCCATGTCGGGAGCATCAAACGAAATCTCATCCAGCAGCTTCTCCATAATCGTATAGAGTCGCCGCGCACCGATATTTTCAGTTCGCTGATTGACGGTTTCGGCAATGCGGGCTATTTCATTAACCGCATCGGGATGGAAATCCAGTTTTACACCTTCAGTCTCCATGAGCGCCTGATACTGTTTGGTTAATGCATTGCGCGGTTCCTGAAGGATGCGGATAAAATCCTCGCGTCCGAGCGAATCCAGTTCTACCCGAATAGGGAACCTGCCTTGAAGCTCGGGAATCAGATCTGCAGGTTTAGTGGTGTGGAAAGCTCCAGCGGCAATAAAGAGAATGTGGTCTGTGCGTACCATCCCATACTTCGTGGTGACGGTCGTCCCCTCGACTATCGGAAGCAGATCGCGCTGGACTCCTTCGCGTGAGACATCCGGTCCGGCATGCGACTCTCGGCCCGCTATCTTGTCGATTTCATCGAGAAAAATAATACCGGTTTGCTCAACCCGCTGTTTGGCCATCTGCGTTACCTGATCCATATCGATCAGACGTTGCGCTTCCTCCTGGGTTAGTATTTCAAGCGCTTGTGGAACCTTCATTTTTTGCCGCTTGGTCTTCTTCGGAAAAAGGTTCCCAAACATTTCTTTCATGTTGAATTCCAACTCTTCCATTCCGCTGGCAGAAAACACCTCGATAACCGGAGCATTGCGATGGCTCGTCTCTAGCTCAACTTCCCGGCTGTCAAGTTTCCCCGCACTCAGCAGCTGCCGAAGCTTTTCTCTGGTCGATTCCCGGGGTGGAGCATATCCTTCTATCGACGTTCCCGGAGCGGCTGATGAATCCGGGGATGGTTCCTTCGAGGATGGCAAAAGCAGATCAAGGATCCGCTCCTCAGCATTGGTTCGCGCCCTGACCTGCACGTGCTCAGATTCTTCAGCCCGGACCATGTTGACTGCGATTTCAGTAAGGTCTCTGATCATGGACTCGACATCTCTGCCAACGTACCCTACTTCAGTGAACTTGGAGGCTTCCACCTTGTAGAAAGGCGATTGCGCAAGTCGAGAAAGACGACGGGCGATTTCGGTTTTTCCCACGCCGGTGGGCCCGATCATGATGATATTTTTCGGAGCAATCTCATCGCGCAGGTCGTCAGAAACCTGCTGCCGTCGCCAGCGGTTGCGCAGCGCAATGGCGACCGCCCGCTTAGCCTTGTGTTGTCCAACGATATACTTATCCAGTTCGGAGATAATTTCTTTTGGTGTTAAGCTGCCCATTGTATCCCTCAGTCGATTGTATTCCATTCGGGATGCTCAAAAAGGCTTAGATGCAAGGCGTGCGCCATTCCGAGGAGCGAGGCGTACAAGACAGTACGCCGCAGGACGAGGAATAAGCACAACGCAGCAGATGAGTCTTTTTCAGGATCCCGAAAGCTCTTCAACAGTGATTTCATCGTTAGTGTAAATGCACAGGCGAGCGGCAATTTTCATTGACTCCACAGCAATCTCGCGAGCAGACAAGTCGGTGTGGTCAAATAACGCCTTGGCTGCGGCCTGCGCATATGCTCCGCCGGAGCCGATAGCAATCACCATATCATCGGGTTCAATAACATCACCTGTCCCGGATATGATAAAACAGGAATCTGCATCAGCAATAATCAGAAGTGCCTCCAGCCTGCGCAGCACTCTATCCGTACGCCAATCCTTGGCAAGCTCGACCGCCGCTCGCGTCATATTGCCGTTGTACTGCTCCAACTTTGCTTCGAATTTTTCGAAAAGAGTAAAGGCATCGGCCGTTGCCCCGGAAAAACCGGCAATAATCCTGTCGTGATAGAGCCGGCGAATCTTTCGTGCTGTGTGTTTGAGCACAATGGTATTGAAGGTCACCTGACCGTCGCCTGCAACTGCGGTCACACCGTTGCGGCGCACGGCCAGAATGGTCGTCCCATGCATAGTGATGGTATCAGTGTTCATCGCAATTTCCGATTCCTACTTCTTGGTAGCGTTCGTGTCTCTCAGCTTGAGCCCGGCGCTGCGCGCGGTTGCAGCAGCTGGAACAATCCCATTGCACCGTATCATCGGTACCTTTTTACGAGATTGCAGTCCTCATTCTTTCGCTTTTGCCCGCGGGTGAGCCTTGTCATAAACTTCCATGAGCCGGTCGATGCTTACGTGAGTATACTTCTGCGTCGTCGAAAGGCTACTGTGTCCCAGAAGCTCCTGAATAGCCCTAAGGTCAGCTCCGGCGTCCAGCATGTGGGTGGCGAAGGTGTGGCGGATTGCATGCGGATGAACAGGACGAAAGAGGTTGATCTGTCCGGCATACCGGCTGAGCAGACGGCCGACGCTCCTGGTCGTAAGCCGGCCGCCTCGGTAGTTAAGAAATAGAGCCTTCGATTTTGCTGCTGCGCTCCCGATAAGCGTGTCGCGCACTGCCAGGTATTCGTTCATCGCCTCCAAGGCCTTGCTGCCTATCGGCACCATCCGCTCTTTATCACCTTTGCCTCGTACCCTAACAAACCCTTCCTCAAGGAAAACACTGTCCAGGTTCAGGCCCGTCGCTTCACTCACCCGCAGGCCGCAGGAATACATGAGTTCCAGAAGCGCCCGATCACGGACACCAAGAGCCTGCTCAGTCTGCGGCTGTTCGATCAGAGCAAACATTTCGTCCACAGAAAGAAATGAGGGTATGAACTTTTCGTTGCGAGGAGCTGAAATTGCATTCGCCGGATGGGCAGCGATAAATCCTTCCTTGATAAGAAACTTAAAGAAGGATTTCAGACTGGCAAGCTTCCGGCTAATCGTGGACTTTCGATTACGGGAATGCAGGTACGCAAGATAGCTTCTGATTGTTGCGGGACTGATCTTATCGAGAGCAACAGCGCCCGAATTCCAGCACGTTTCTTCACTTTCCTGAAGAAAAGCCATAAAATCCTGCAAGTCGCTCCGGTAGCTCCGCCTCGTGTGCGGAGACGCATTCTTGATGGCCCTCAGATAATTATCAAATCTCTCCACATAGGCTTCCATGGTATAGAAATATGACAAACTTCCCTTCCAATAGCAATAAAAAGTTCCCCGCGGCTTCGCCGTTGTCCGTTGACCCGCGGACTAGTGAAATGGCACATTGGTTAAGTGGTGGAATGGTCAAGGGGTTGAATATGCAACCAATTCTCCAATTCACCATTTTCCATTCTTTCTCGGTGAACAGTCAACGGCGAACGGTGAACGTCTTTCCCCGTGACGGCGCCGAAAACGGCGGTGAATCCACCACCACTGGTCGGGATAGGCGGAGATCCAGCGTTCATATAAGCGATTGATGTTTTCGAGATTCACAATCAGGCTTTCGGTTCGGCTGTCCGATTGGGTGATCGATAACTCTGGAAGAATGGTGAGGATCTGACTGCCGTCAGATTCACGATGCATGTACATCGGGACAAGCGCTGCCCCACTTCGTTGTGCCAGCACCACCGGGCCATTATAGGTCGGCAGGCTGTATCCAAAGAAATCGACATACATCCCATAGCGCTCCCGCGGGTTCTGATCGATAAAAAGTAGTACGATCCCCTTTTTTCTGAGTATCTTGAGCGACTCCTGGGCACAAACACGGCGTGGCTTATACGGGATTACTCCTACACCTGCCCTGTCCATCCATTCCTTGAATACCGCAGCTGACAGGTGATTTTTGGGAATTTTGTAGATCAGCCAGAAAGGATACCCCAGCGATACCAGGCGAGCTCCGATAAGAGGGAAATTCCCCACATGAGCGCTTACGGCAATAACACCGTTTCCTTTTTCAAAAGCTTTGTCCAGATGTTCCCGGCCGTGTACTTTAATCGGCAATTCGCCAAGGCGTTCCGGATTACCATTCAAACGAACTACTTCGAGAAGATCCCGTGATATATTCTTGAAGAGAGCTTTGACCAGCCCTCTTCGTTCTTCGGCTGATGTGGTCGAACCCCAGACCAGTTCCAGGTTTCTCAAGGCAGTGGCACGCCGGCCCGACAGCAGATAAAAGCTCAGCGTCCCCAAGCCGGCAGCCAGCCGAGGCAGAAACCGCTCCGGACAGGATTCTACCAGTGATGCAAAGCAGTACAATGCCTTTGCATCGAACCACCACCGAGCTCTGGTTGCTAATGATAATTCATGTTTCTTCATAGTACGTCATTGTAATCCCGCCGAAGGCGGGACTCGTTACTCTTCACTCTTTACTATTCATAATGTATGATAGAGTCTGTTCATTTCGTACCTTCTGGGATAACACGTGCAATATGACACCTGATTGCCGCCGCGAGGAATCTATGATTCATACACGTATGCGTTTCCCTTGTGTGCTGTTTTTCACCGCAACGCTCGTCGTTCTTAGTCTTTCCACCTTCTCGGCAGGTGGAAGCACCCGCCGTTCACCGCTGGCAGGGTCCTGGTATCCCGAAGACGCCTCAGCATTGAAGAAAATGGTACGAACCTATCTGAACAATGCTAATCCTCCCCGGTTGTCTGGCCACGTAATTGGCCTCATCTGCCCTCATGCAGGATATCGTTATTCCGGACAGGCTGCCGCTTACGGCTTCAAACTTCTGGAGGGGAAACTGTATGATCGGGTACTTCTGATCGGCCCGTCTCATCACGAGCGCTTTCATGGCCTCGGCATCTCAGCATATGACGCGTACGAAACACCGTTGGGGCCGGTGCCGGTGGATAAAGGTGCAATCGACCAGCTTGCACGATGTCCTCTGTTCCGCCCCCAACCTGCTGCGGAAGCACCGGAGCATAGTCTGGAGATGCAGCTGCCTTTCCTGCAATTAACCCTGAAACGATTTGCCATCGTGCCAATCATTGTCGGTCAATTAGATGACCATGACTGTGCTCAGGCAGCGGAGCAGCTGCGATCTCTGATTACGGATCGTACTCTCATTCTGATCAGCTCTGATTTCACCCACTACGGCCGCCGGTTCGGCTATCTGCCATTCACTGATGCTATCAAGCAGCGGCTTACGAACCTCGACGGAGGTGCGGTGGAGACGATTCTCGCAAAAAACGTCGAAAGATTCAATAACTATATTCAGAAGACCGGTAGTACCATCTGCGGCAGCAGGCCAATCGCACTGCTTCTCAGACTTCTTCCCGAGACGGCAGCCGGTACCTTGCTTACCTACTACACCTCGGGAGACCTGAATGGTGACTACTCCTCGACAGTAAGCTATGCCGCAATTGCATTTTGTGAGGCAAGCCCCAAATGATCATCGCTTACACCATTACCGATCCTTCTGGCATGCTGCACACAGCATAGCTCATTGTCGCTGTTATTCGTTCACCGTTGTCCGTTTACCGTTCACCGACAAAGAATACAGTCTCCTGTTATTCCCTTACGGTCAACGGTGAACGGATAACGGTCAACGTTTCCTTACTTCTTACTCTTTTTTCACCCCAATCAGCGCTGCCATTCGGCCGGTCTTGCCCGCATCCCTCCGATAGGAGAAAAACAGATCTCTCCGGCAAAAAGTACAGTCTTCGGACACTTCAATATTGTGGTGGCGAATTCCACATGCTCTCAAACGGCGATAAATGGCTCCCTGCAGATCGAAGCGGCAGGGGATCTCGGCTTTCACTTCCGCGCCGCTCAGCCTGCCGGGGCGACACCGTCCTTCTCCGAAGGCAGCAAGAACTTCTTCCCCCACGGTAAAGCAGCATTTTTGAATACCCGGCCCAACACAGGCAATCACCTGGTCTGGATGGGAACCGTACCGGCGAACCATATCACCGATTGCGCAAGCCACGATTCCCTGAGCCGTTCCGCGCCATCCTGCATGCACCAGACCTACCGCATGATTTTGTGGATCAAACAGGAATACAGGGAAACAGTCGGCTACTTTGATCATCAGAAGCATGCCCTTCACGTTTGTCAGCAGCCCATCGGCCGAAGGGATGCCCGATTCATAGCTGCTTCCTCCCCTGTCCGCCAAGTCCTGAACTACTGCTTCTATGGTAGCGCCATGCACTTGCAGAGGCGTAACCACTGAGCTCAAGTCAAAGCCAAGGGCTTTAGCCACCCGCCGCCGGTTTTCTCGTACCAGCTCATCATCGTCACCCAGCCGAAGTCCGAGATTGAGACCCCGGTAAAGGCCAATGCTGTCTCCTCCAGCCTTGGTCGTAACTGCGTGAACCACTTCTGGGTGGTCCCTCAAGATACTGAATTGCAGCAACGGCAGGTCGCCCGCATTCACAACATTCATGGGTCTTCACGCGCAGGACGAGGATTAGGGTTCTTCAATGGGTTCGCTCGCTTCAGTCTCATCTTTGCCCGATAGTGTTTCCATAATGAGCTTTCCCGGGGGACTAAGAATGTTTTCCGGAATTTGAAAAATGCGGCGTACAATCCCCTGCCCTTTTCTCCCCAATGACTGGAACACGATGCTGTCGAGCTTCGGATCGTTGAGCGGTCCTTCCAGCTTATAGTAGCTGACGACAAAGGCACCTTCTTTGCCCATTAACACCGTTCCGACAATCGGGATCTTGTCAAGCACCTTATCCACGGTCTCCAATGGCTCCACGGCAATCTCCATATCCACGAAGCGCTCGCTAAGGTCGATTGTTCCGAGAGCATTCATCTTCATTGCCGCGCTATCCAGAAAAATACTCTCAGTCCGCGCAACCCCATTACTGAGTTCGAACGAACCGGTAATCCTATTGTATGGTATGCCGCTTTCCAGCAGGTTCGTGTAATCCTGGCTGAAGATTCTGGAAACATTGAGGAGAGAAAATATCTTGGATAAGACTATAGCCTTCCTCAAAGTGCCGTCCCTGATCGAAAATGCGAGCGATCCTTCCATAGTATTCAATAAATCATTCAAGGAATTGCTCGAACCGGAAATAGTGCCGTCCAGATCGAGCGTTCCGGTCAGGGTCCTTTTTTCCGGAGGGAGAATGGCGATTACATCAGCTACCGAGAAATCACGGATTGCGCTGGTCAGCGAGAACTGACTCTGCCCGGCATTCCGGAAGGGTATTCGTATATCTGAGCCGTACCATACGCCCCCATACATGTTCAGCGTCAGACTGGGTGCATATGCCACTCCACGGCTGTACAAAATGGTCTGAAGTCGGTCATCGACACGGTTACTTAGCTGCTCACCCGCGATCCCTTTGTAGCTCGCGCTCTCAGCCTGAAGTGACGTAACTTCAACAAGGCCATCGTAATAGTTGACTGATGCCTTGAGGTCACTGAAAAGCAGGTCCTTATAGCGGCCTTCATGAACAACAATCTCAACATCGTCCAAGCGGTGGGAAGAACGGCGTTCCGCTGGTTCTTCCTCCGGAGGTTTGAGAAAATCCGTGAAGTTGACGACCTGGCCTTCGATTCTTCCGGTCATGACTGGCTGTTTGAAGTTGCGCCACTCACCGGTATAAAAAACTGTCGATGTGCCGGTCGTCCCCTTAACGGATCGGAACGCAAGTCCATGCGAAGAAAAGTCGATTGCGCCAGTCAGGCTGGTAAAAGGATAAGGAAATGCGGGCATGGAGATGGCAAGATTGTCAAACCTGGTCCGGCCACTAAAAAAGAATCCTTCTTTCCGGTACCCATTACAGAAAAAATCGATATCGACCAAGATCGTATTTTCTGCTTCGTTCACCAGCCACGAGAAAAATGCGGAGGAAAGATCCTGAAGTCGAGCCTGTTCGGAGGCGACATGAATTTGAATCCGCGAGTCTGGTTTACTGCGGTAGTTCGTTATTGTCCCGGTACAGACAAATGGTGATTGATCCCATAGTCCGGTTGTCCGGTGAACGGTAATCACGGTCGGATCAAAGCTGACCTGTCCAGCGAGGTTGGTTCCTCTCTTGCGAAAATCCAGATAATCCAGCGTAGCGTTGGTAAACGCCAGAGTACCTGAGTACCTGAGACGACTGGGGGAATCAACCGGACCTGAAGCAGTCATTTTCAGATGACCCCGGCCATCAAAATGTTTGAGCTTCTGCACAGTGTGCCTGCTGTTCGCAGGCATCGACGAGGCATGAATGATCGTGTTCACATCGGATAGATCGAGACCGCAGTCGAACTGCAGTTTGAGCTCTCCCGCCGGAGAAACTGTTAATTCGCCGTCCTCAAGAAGCGAATTACCAAAGCGGGCTCGGATACCGGTGATGCCGAATGTGCCGTCATTCAGTGACGCTTCAGCCTGCAGATGCTTTACCGGCGGCATATCGTCCACGGTTGCGAAGGAGACTTCGCGGAGGGAAGCACTCAACTGCACTTTTTCCCAGCAATCACGGCGAAGCACCTCCGGAAGTTCGGCGAGGTTTCCTGCGTAAGCTGCGCTGAGATTCTCCACCGTACCTGCTTGTATGGTGCGGGTGAGAATGGTTTGCAGCCGCTCCGGCATCGCTCGTATCGGGAGGCATTCAAGGAGAGTCGCGTATTCGACATGAGCTATCTCAGTTTCAATCGTGGCCGGATAGTCTGATTTGAGATCTACGACTCCCTTCCCTTCCAGTCGCAGAGCAGGTAATTCAATGGCAACCCGAGCAATGCGCACCTGATCTCCCCCTTTCGAGCAGGTGCCATCGAGGCGTATCTCCTCTGCTGCCACCGTCTGAGCGAACAGGTCCGACCGCTCCACAGCAAAATCACGCACTCTCAGCGTTCCCGAGATCTGGAAATCACCTCCTGGGGCGCCAGAAAAAGAACCTTCACCGTCAAGACTTCCGAGAAGCGACTCCGTCCATCCCTTGAGGTAGGGTTGCATTGACCTGAGGGGAATGTTGTTTACGGCTAGATGTCCGTTCCATGGAACAGTGAATAGCGATTCCTGCCGCGGCAATGGGCCCAGGAGCCCTTGAAGTTTGAGGGTAGCTTTCTGCTCTTCGCCAGGGTACATACAGCTGAAAGTGAGAGGAGCGGCGTCCGTATAGGAGAGACTTCCGCAACGCAGATACACATGAACGACGCTGACGCTGGTCGGGCCACCGGGTAATGCATAGTCCCTGAATACGACCTTTCCATCCAGAATCGTAACTTCTTCCAGACGGAAGCGGAATTCTTTAACAAAGGAGCGCGATCCTTCGGGTCGTACCTTCTTCTCCCCGGAAAACAGTGCTACCAGGTCACCGACATTAAAGCGCTTGCGGATATCTCGGGTAATCGAAAGATACGGTTGCTCGATCACCAGGTTTTCAAAAGAAACCACCCGCTGCAATAGACGAGAAAGTGATATGCCTACCTGCACGGTATCGGCAGTAAGGCAGGCCGACCGCTGGTCGCATTCCCCGATGGATATTTTTTGCAGATTTAACGCAATAGTGGGAATAACTTGGAGACTTATTTCACCAATATGTACCGGCCGCTGCAGGAAGGAGGAAAGCTCTTGCTCGATTACCGGCTTTCCAGCCCGAAGGTCAAAAGAATAGAATGCTGCGATGCTGAAGGCGGTAGCAGCAATGACACAGATGACCAGGAGCACGAAGAGCTTTCTTATCATAGCCGACGGAGATATTCGAAGAGAAGACATGCCTTACAAAAATATCGTGAGGAATCACACCCTACGAGACAGCAAGATTAAACAGGGTCATAGCGTTGTGTGTTGTCAGTTCACCGATCTCTTCGCTATCGACTTCCCGGATGCGGCCTACTTCCCTGGCAACGTAGAGAACGTAGGCAGGCTCATTCCTCTTTCCCCGGAATGGATGTGGGGAAAGAAACGGGCAGTCAGTTTCAATAAGCAGCCGGTCAGTCGGAATGGCGCGGATAAGATCACGATAGGCGTGACTGCCTTTATACGTTACCGTGCCTGGAATGGATATATAGAAACCCATGTCCAGACAAGCCTTAGCCATCGGCCAGTCTCCAGAAAAACAGTGAATGACTCCTCCAATGTGGTAAGCCTTCTCTTCCTGTAAAATGGTTACAACTTCTTTATGTGCGTCACGGTCATGAACAACAACCGGAAGTGAAATCTCACGAGCTAGCTGCACCTGCTTTCGAAAGTGCTTTCGCTGCTCGTCCCGAGGTGACCAGTCTCGGTAAAAATCAAGACCGATTTCTCCTATTGCGACCACTTTTTTGTGAGAAGCAAGATTTCTTATTCGTTCATAGGTATCATCGGTGATGGACTGCACATCATGAGGATGAATACCGACGGCGACCGAGATCCGCTCATAGGCTTCAGCCAAGGCCAAAGCTTGCTCACAATCCGCCAGATCGGTACCCACCGTGACAAGGTGCGCCAGCCCCGCCTCCTGAGCCCGCACAATCACCGCTTCACGATCCGCATCAAATTGAGGCATGGTCAGATGAGCATGAGAGTCGATCAACATGAGTACACCTTAGATCCTTCGACTCCGCTCAGGATGACATATCCAAATGAGAACGATTCAGCAGACCGTCACCTGAAAATTTATTCTTGCTCAGAACGATCACTGCATGTCACCCTGAGCGGAGTCGAAGGGTGAGCCTGATATTTTTTTCAAGAATGTGTCTCAGCACCTAAGCCGCAATGATCTTCACATAGACTGTCCGACTGCGCGGGCCGTCGAACTCACAGAAAAAAATACCCTGCCAGGTCCCCAATACCAGGGATCCGTTTTCAATCAGAACGGCTTGTGAACACCCGATTAGTGACGCCTTGATGTGGCTGTCAGCATTCCCTTCAGTGTGCGCGTACCCTTTCCCAAACGGTACCAAAGCAGCAAGCGTCTCTCCAATGTCACGAACCACACTGGGATCGGCAGCTTCATTGATCACCACCCCGGCGGTAGTGTGCGGAACATAGAGATAACAGATGCCGTCAGCAACACCGCTTTTCTTTACGATTGCCCGCACCCCTGCCGTGATGTTCACCATTTCGGAGCGCTCACGAGTGCGTACGCTGATTGTTTCCATGCTGTATACCCTCTCAAGAGTGCGGCTGGCAGCAGAAATCCTCCGGTTTCGCTTCGCTCAACCAGGCAACAAACCCAAGCAACCCTAGTAACCATCTTCTCTTGCCTCAGCGTAGCGCGCCTCCTGCCTTTTGCCTCTTACCTCAGCCTCAGGCGGCGCCTCTAGCTTCTCGCCCCTCAAGCCCCTGCTCCCTACCGCCAGGTTATCTTCATAATGCCGGGCACTACAGAAAGAATCCGGATCAGATCTCCGCTGCGCTTCATCCTTTTCATGCGCAGAAAAAGGATAATAGTATACTGGCCTGCTTCACGGGAAATAACATAGTTCCGGCGCTGGATGCGTATATTCCGCTCTTGTATGATCGCTTCACAACGCAACTCGACTGCCTCGAACTGTTCCAGGGGTCCGCTCACTTCCAGAGCCGGGTAAATGAGCGGTTCCAGTTGATGCTCCAGGTGCCGAAGCACCACCAACACCACCAAGACTCCGGCAGTCGAAAGAAATGCGAGCCCGTATAACCCGTCTCCGATGATGATTCCAAGCGCTGCCACCAGCCAAATGCAAGCAGCAGTAGTCAAACCGCGAACGAAATCACCAGTGCGGACGATAGCGCCAGCGCCGAGAAAACCTATGCCAGTCATAATGCCAGCGACAATCCGGCCCGGATCAATAGTCATATGCACATCCGGGGCCAGGGCATAGAAGCTCGGCTGGCTCTTGGCGGCAATCATGACCACCGCCGAACCGACGCAGACCAGAATATGGGTCCGCAACCCCGCGGGTCGACCGTGCATCTGTCGTTCAAACCCGATTATCCCTCCCAGGAGAAATGCCACCCCGAGCCGGAGTAGTACTTCTGCATTCAGTAGAACCGTGACAGCTTCCAATTCCATAACGATTCCTCGTGGCGAAAATACTGCTTACTACAATTAGCCGTTCGGGTATATAACTTCTTATTTTACAGCAAAAATATATAACTGTGAACCGTTTCCTCAGAAGCACGGCTAAAGTACAAAACTCTTGACATCCCGACAAATTGCATTTAAATTAGTCTAAAATTATCCTGAAGTTACTTGGCTCGTGATGTGTAAGCAGTAGAATTCAAAAGAATTCTTTTGACACTCAATACAGGCACGTAGCTCAGGGGGAGAGCGCTACCTTGACGCGGTAGAAGTCGGCGGTTCGAAACCGCCCGTGCCTATTTTTATGAATGCTGGATTTCGGGCGCCTGATGATTGTTGAAACTGATTTTTATCAGATACCGGAAGCCAGCATTCCGCTTCTTGCATATTCCAGGACTCCTGAGCAACACAGGCAAAATTACCACGTGCATCAAGCGTTAGTACATTCCTGGAAACGAGAGAGCTCGAAGTCTATTGCGAGCGGGGGCATCATGCTTCCAGGTATGGTGCCCTTTTTGGTATAGAGAATGGCCAGCTCGTAAAAACATAAACATTATGCGGCAAAGGACAAGCACAAGCCTCGTCTGCGGCGGAGGATAAAACCTGAATCCCGCTCCTCGCGGGTTATTCGTCAGTTCTCCAGGTCCCGCAAAGCGAGACTTCGGTGGAGCTTTTGACAAAGTCGTTAGAAACGATCAATGAACCAGAAAGAAACAGCTATAGGACAGATTATCACCGTAACGCTTCCTGACGGGACCTCCCGGGAATTTCCTGCTGGTGTTACGGTAGGAAAAATTCTTGCTCTTGTGAATAAGAATAAGGAAAAGACCACTGTCGCCGGTGCATTCAACGGACGCCTAATAGGCACTGATACACCGCTTTCCGAGAATGGAACCCTCGATTTTGTGAGCCTTGATTCTCCTGAGGGCCGGGAAATTCTCCGGCACAGTACTTCCCATGTTATGGCCCAGGCAGTGCAGGATTTATTTCCGGAAGCAAAAATTTCCATCGGACCGGCTATAGAAAATGGCTTCTACTACGATTTTGATTACTCCCGGCCATTTACAACTGAAGACTTCGATGGCATCGAAAAGCGAATGCAGGAGATTATTGCCAAAGATCAACCGTTCGTGCGTGAAGAGCTGTCGAAGCAGGAAGCAACCAGTCTTTTCAAGAGCCGTAACGAGCTCTACAAAGTAGAACTACTGGAAGCAATTCCCGATGAGACAGTGTCTCTCTACCGCAGTGATGCCTTTGTCGATCTATGCCGCGGTCCTCACCTTCCCTCCACTGGCTGGGTAAAGGCATTCAAACTCACCGGCGTTGCCGGAGCCTACTGGCGCGGCGATGAGCGCAATCAGATGCTGCAGCGGATTTACGGAACTGCATTCCCTTCGGCGGAAGAACTTGATGAGTACCTCGAAAAAATCGAGGAAGCAAAAAAAAGAGATCATCGTCGTCTCGGCAAAGAGCTCGATCTTTTTAGCATCCAGGATGAGGCTGGAGCCGGATTGGTTATTTACCACCCTAATGGGGCAATGCTGAGGACCCTGCTCGAAGACTTTGAAAAAGCGCAACACCTGCGACGAGGCTACCAGATTGTAAAAGGGCCTCAAATTCTCAAGCTGAACCTGTGGGAGCGTTCCGGGCACTGGGACAATTACCGCGAAAACATGTATTTTACGGAAGTTGAAAACCAGAAGTACGGGCTTAAGCCCATGAACTGTCTTGCCCATATGCTCATTTACAAGTCAAAGATTCGCAGCTATCGGGATCTTCCCTTGCGGTACTTCGAGCTCGGTACCGTTCACCGGCATGAAAAAACCGGAGTTCTTCACGGACTGTTACGGGTCCGGGAGTTTACCCAGGATGATGCTCATATTATCTGCGCTCCTTACCAGCTCAAAGAAGAAATCAAGGGTGTTATCGATTTTATCAGAGACGTTATGGCCATCTTTGACTTCCCATACGAAGTCGAACTCAGCACTCGACCGGAAAAGTCGATTGGTAACGATGAAGACTGGGAAAACGCTACTAAAGCGCTCATGGAAGTCCTGCAGGAAAATGCTATTCCGTTTACCGTCGATAAAGGTGCCGGTGCATTCTATGGCCCAAAGATAGATGTTAAATTGAAGGACAATCTTGGCCGTAAGTGGCAGTGTTCAACCATCCAGTGTGATTTTACCCTTCCAGAGCGTTTCGATCTGACCTACATTGGTCCTGATGGCGAAAAACATCGGCCGGCGATGATCCACCGGGTGATTCTCGGCGCGTTGGAACGGTTCATGGGTGTCCTGATCGAGCATTATGGCGGCGCTTTCCCCCTGTGGCTCGCTCCGGTTCAGATGATTGTTCTTCCCATCGCTGATCGGCATCATGCATATAGCGAAGAGGTTTTCCAAACATTGCGGAATGAAATGTTCAGAGTCGAAAAAGACTTCCGTAATGAGAAGCTCGGCTTGCGAATTCGAGAAGCCCAGCTAAGAAAGATCCCGTATATGCTTGTGGTCGGCGACAAGGAGGTGGAAACTAAAGGCGTTGCTCCGCGTACCAGAGAAGGCAGCAATCTTGGCTGCCTGGAGCTGAAGCAGTTTATAGCAAGCCTTAAAGATCAACGTGAAGCACCTAACGAGGAGGTGGTAGGACATAGTTAATACAGTTCAAAAAAACCGAGGCAGTAAGGATAGGACCAGGATTAATGAGGATATCCGTTGCCGGGAGGTTCTTGTCATCGGTGCCGACGGACAGCAGCTGGGTGTAATGAACCCACTCGATGCTCTCCGGATTGCTAGGGAAGACGGATATGATCTGGTTGAGGTCGCACCGCAGGCAAAGACGCCGGTTTGCCGTATTATGGATTACGGCAAGTATAAGTACCAGCAGAGTAAACGCGCTCAGGAAACGCGGAAGAAGCGAGTTCAGGCTCAAATCAACCTGAAGGAGATCAAACTTAGGCCGCGAACAGAAGAGCACGATCTGCAGGTAAAGATGCGGACCATAAAGAAGTTCCTGACTGAGCGGAACAAGGTTAAAATCTCGCTGCAGTTTCGCGGTCGCGAGATGGCCCACATCGATATTGGCCAAAAAATGATGCAACGGATTGTCGCCGACCTGCAGGAAGAGGCGGTACTGGAGAAAGAACCCCGCCTGGAGGGTCGCTTCATGACGATGATCTTTGCCCCCAAAGCGTAAGCGGGCTGTCCTTAACGAGCTCGTAGAACATCGAGGAACGGGAGCGGGGCGAACCGCTTAAACCGTTCAAGCTGCTTAAGCCGTTTAAACTGTTCGAACTGTTTGAGCCGCTTGAACCGTTGCAGCAGTTTACACGAGGACAGGTCGAACTCCAGGACCATGCCCGCACGGTATAATTGCATCCAGGAAAGACGAAGGAGTACGAAATGCCGAAGCTCAAAACGAATAAAGGAGCTGCCAAACGGTTCCGGGTCACTGGCACCGGAAAGATTAGGCGGCAAAAAGCAAACAAAAGTCATATACTAACCAAGAAGTCGCGGTCCCGGAAACGCAGGCTGCGTGGAACCACCCTGGTTGACAAGCGGGACCAGAAGAATATTCGCAAGCTGATTCCTTACAAGTAAAGGCAGCTCAAGAAACCGATCACAAGGAATCGTGCAGCATCATTCCGGCTAGAAAGGGTAAGGCCATGCCACGAGCAATAAACAATGTCCAATCGCGACGCCGTCGCAAAAAAATCCTCAAGATGGCAAAAGGCTATCGGGGAACCAAGAGCAAGCTCTATAAGTGCGCTCAGGAGGCGGTTGATCGAGCTCTAAAATACGCGTATCGGGATCGCAAGGCAAAAAAGCGGGCGTTCCGAAATCTCTGGATTGCGCGAATTAATGCCGCAGCTCGCATCAACAATCTGTCGTACAGCCGATTTATCACCGGCTTGAAGAAAGCCGAGGTGGAGCTGGACCGGAAAATTCTGGCGGATCTCGCAGTGCATGATCCTCAGGGTTTTTCTCGCATCGCTGCCCTCGCAAACGAACACAAGTAAGGACCTGCCGCATCGCGACGCGGTCACACACGACGATCCTGCACCGACAATGCTGCGCTTCCATTAATCCTGTTTAAAAAGACAGATTGGAGTTCGCTTCTCCTGTCTTTTTATTTTTCGCACGCAAACTCCGACTGATTGGGAGTCGACAGCATCCGTGCATCGACAGGTTTAAGCCACTGCATCAGATTTTAGGCGATCCTATGAAAGAGCACATTGAACAGATTCGTATTCAGGCAGAACAGGAGCTTGCACAGGCCGACAGTGACCGGGAGGTCGAAGAAATTCGAATCCGGTACTTAGGAAAGAAAGGGGCCTTGACCTCGCTCCTTAAAGAACTGAGAAACGTATCACCTGACGAGCGACCGGCGATTGGAAGCCTGCTCAACACCCTGAAGAGCGACCTAGAGAGCAGCATAACCGACGCGCTCACCCGCTTCGTGCAGAAACAGCGCGAAGAAAAAATCGAAAAAGAACGAATCGATGTTACCCTGCCCGGCCGCAGACCTGCACTCGGCGCCCAACATCCGATTTCCCAAGCCACTGAAAAGGTCGTAGAGATCTTCTCCTCACTTGACTTCAGCCTTGCGGAAGGGCCGGAAGTCGAACTCGATTATTACAATTTTGAAGCGCTCAACATTCCAAAGCACCATCCGGCCCGTGACATGCATGATACCTTTTATTTTTCTGAAGAAATGGTGCTTCGGACTCATACTTCGCCGGTGCAGGTGCGGGTAATGGAAAAACAACAACCCCCTGTCCGGATTGTCTGCCTTGGAAAGGTTTATCGTCGCGATTCTGATATTTCACACACTCCCATGTTTCACCAGGTCGAGGGATTGCTGGTTGATAAAGGCATTTCGTTTGGAGATCTCAAAGGTGTTCTGACGGTGTTTGTCCACCGGATGTTCGGCCCTGACACACAAGTTCGCTTCCGGCCCAGCTACTTTCCCTTTACCGAGCCCAGTGCGGAAGTGGATATCCAGTGTGTCATGTGTCGGGGTAAAGGATGTCGGGTGTGTTCTCACACGGGCTGGCTCGAAATACTGGGATCAGGCATGGTACACCCGGCAGTATTGCGCATGGTGGGATATCCTACCGACAACATCACTGGATTTGCCTTCGGCATGGGAATCGAGCGCATTGCCATGCTAACCTTTGGCATTGATGATATCCGCCTGTTCTACGAAAATGACTTGCGGTTTCTGCAGCAGTTTTGAAACAGTTTGACCGGTCTGACAGATCTGACCTGTCCGACCGGCCCGATTGACGGGACGTCGCGTGCCGTCGAACGCAGAAGGATAGTGAGGAACTTCACCGTGTTAGTAAGCTATACGTGGCTTAAGGAATTAGTCCCCATCACCATTTCGCCGGAAGAGCTTGCCCACCGTCTCACCATGGCCGGGCTTGAAGTTGCCGGTATAACCAGGATTGGTGATGATCTGGAAAATGTGGTAGTGGCTCAGATTGAAGAGCTCTCCCCGCATCCTAACGCCGATCGGCTCAGTTTGTGTCAGGTAAACGACGGCACAAAAATGCTGAGCATCGTCTGCGGCGCGTCCAACATGAAAGCAGGAGACAAGGTTGCGCTCGCTCCGATCGGCACAAAGCTCCCGAACGGCGTTAAAATCAAGGCTTCTAAAATTCGCGGCATTAATTCAGAAGGGATGCTCTGTTCAGAAGAAGAGCTCAACCTGGAGAAGGAGTCGACAGGCAT
This sequence comes from Deltaproteobacteria bacterium, assembly GCA_017996625.1. GTDB lineage: Bacteria > Desulfobacterota > WTBG01 > JAGOGO01 > JAGOGO01 > JAGOGO01. The sequence goes on from JAGOGO010000045.1 coordinate 18,491, forward strand.
TATGATCCTGCCGCCGGAAGCAAGGATCGGAGCTCTTGTTGCTACCGAGCTCGGGTTAAAGGATTTCGTTCTCGATGTGGATCTGACGCCAAACCGCGCCGACTGTCTCTCCATGGTCGGAATCGCCCGAGAGGTAGGCGCTCTGCTTGATCTCCCGGTTTCATTGCCATCAGCCAATCTCCAGGTAGACGAACAAGGTGATCCGGTCAAACAGCATATACGGGTCGTTGTGGATGCACCGGACCTCTGTCCGCGCTATGCAGCTCGCTATGTTTCCGGCGTCACTATCAAGCCTTCTCCCCTTTGGTTGAGGCAGCGCCTGGAACGTGCCGGTATCCGAGCAATCAACAACGTCGTTGATATCACCAACTACATACTGCTGACCTGGGGGCAACCTATGCACGCGTTTGATTATTCCCTTCTCGATCAGGGAATGATTCGCGTAAGACGAGCTGCTGCCCACGATCGCTTTTTCACTCTTGATGAAAAAGAGCGACTTCTGGATGACCAGACACTAATGATTTGCGACGCCTCCAAGTATGTAGCGATCGGTGGGATCATGGGAGGACTTAATACCGAGATTGCCGAATCTACCCAAACGGTCCTCCTTGAAAGTGCTTACTTCACCCCTCACGGTATTCGGCGCACCTCACGTTTTCTGGGCCTTCAGACCGAGTCTTCAGCCCGATTCGAAAAAGGCGTCGATCCTGAGGCTGTAATCCCTGCTCTCAATCATGCGGCTCAGCTCAT
>JAGOGO010000209.1 GCA_017996625.1 Deltaproteobacteria bacterium
ACCGTACAAAAAAACCGTGGGCTCCTTTGTTGTTTTGGAAACCCACGGTTTCGATCTCTTATCTATAACATCTATACTAATACGGAGCTCACAGTGCTTTCTATGTGAGGCCCCGCCACCAGCATCGCTGTAATGTATCGGAAGTTCGTATCATCACAGTACCGCGTATCCATAAAGGGATAGAGCAAACGTTCTCAATTTATCACACCAGTCCTGCTTGTCAAGACAATTCTGTTCTAGGCTCAGCAAACTCACGGCTGGGATTGCTTGTCCTCACCGACCAGATTTTCCGCAGAGGCTTCTGCTTCAGGTGCGCTCGTATTCGCTTGCTCGCCTGCTGCCGCTTTTTCGGCTTTCTCCGGCTGCGACTCCGAAGCAGGTGCAGCTGCCTGTTCCTTTTTTGTTTCAGGAGCTGCTTTGGCACCAGTTTTCTTCTTAGCCTTCTTCTTCTTCGCCTGCACGCCATCCTGGATAAGTTCGATAACCGAGAGAGGAGCATTATCGCCGGGCCGGTATCCGGTCCTGGTGATCCGGGTACATCCACCGGCTCGTTCCTGATAGCGAGGGGCGATTTCTTCGAAAAGCTTGTGAACGATCTTTCGGTCCGGGATCAAACGCAGCACACGGCGCCGGCTGTGAAGGTCACCACGTTTCCCCAGGGTGATCATTTTTTCCGCCAGCGGTTTGAGTTCCTTTGCTTTGGGTGTAGTCGTCTCGACCTTTTCGTGTGCAAAAATCGAGGCAAGCATATTCCTCAACATTGCCTTGCGATGGCTACTGACTCTTCCTAACTTCCTGCCTGCTTTCTGATGTCTCATCGTGAACTGATTCCTGCTTGGTTATACATTATCCCGCGCGTCGCGGGATTGAAAAGGCTTATAGGTAAGGAACAGACGGTCTTATTCGTCCGGCCCGATAATCTCGCCGTCTTCTATCTTCATTCCAAGAGAAAGTCCCATTTCGCTGAGAATCTGTTTGATTTCGTTCAGCGACTTGCGGCCGAAATTCTTCGTCTTCAGCATTTCTGCTTCGGTTCTGGTAACCAGATCTCCGATCGTGCGAATATTAGCGTTCCTCAGACAATTGGCGGCGCGCACCGAGAGTTCGAGTTCATTAATGCTTTTATTCAGATTTTCATTGCTGGCATATTCATCAATCTGTTCTTCATGCTCAGGATACTCTTCCTCTTCCTCCTCGAAATTGATGAAAATCGAAAGTTGATCCTGAAGAATGCGCGCCGCAACAGCAACCGCATCATCCGGTCGCAAGCTCCCGTCAGTCCATACTTCAAGGATAAGCTTTTCATAATCGGTTATCTGGCCGACACGAGCATTGCGAATGGTATAGTTTACCTTACGAATCGGAGAATAGATTGCGTCGATCGGAATGGTCCCGATCGGCTGACCATCTTCTTCTGCTTTCTCTGCCGGTACATATCCCCGCCCCACCTTCACGGTCATTTCCATGTTCAGTTCGGCATCCTTGGAGAGGGTGGCAATGTGCAGCTCAGGATTCAGAATAGTGACATTCTGGTTTGCCACGATATCTCCAGCTTTGAGATCGCCCTCCCCTTTAGCCTGAACGCGCAGAATTTCCGCCTTGGGGGTATGAAGCTTAAATCGTACCTGCTTCAGCGCCATAATGATCCCGGTAACATCTTCACGAACACCAGGTATAGTTGAAAATTCATGCAGCACTTTATCAATTCTCACTGACGAAATAGCCGCACCGTGCAAAGAAGAAAGCAGAATGCGCCGAAGCGAGTTTCCGATAGTAATCCCAAACCCGCGCTCGAGAGGTTCTGCAGTAAATTTCCCATACGAGTCGGTAAGGGTCTCACTCTCAATTTCTAACTTCTTTGGTTTTAGTAGTTCACGCCATGACTTATACATGAGCTCTCCACTCCGTCAGCAACAGGGTCCTAATGTGTTCAGACCACTTAACGAGAATAAAGCTCGACAACGAGCTGCTCTTGAATTTGCGCAGTAATATCCTTGCGCTCCGGCAAACCGATAACCTTCCCCTGGAAAGTCTCCTTATTCAGCTCCAGCCACGGCGGTATGCCCTGCCGGGCAACTGCTTCCAGAGATTCAGTAATGGTCGGTATGGTCCGGCTCTTTTCTCGAACTTCAATGATGTCGCCTACCTTTACGATGAAAGACGGAATATTCACCCTACTGCCATTTACGAGAATGTGATTGTGCAACACCAGTTGTCGACTTTGACCCGGTGAACCGGCGAATCCCAGCCGATGCACCACATTATCAAGCCTTCTTTCGAGAAGAGCCAGGAGATTCTCACCGGTAATACCTTTTTGGCGATCCGCCTCTGAAAAATAACGCCGGAACTGTTTCTCCAGCACCCCGTACATTCGCTTCACTTTCTGCTTTTCTCGAAGCTGCGTTCCGTAGCCAGAAACCTTACCCCGACGCTGACCGTGCTGTCCGGGTGGATAATTTCTCCGCTCGACCGCACACTTATCTGAAAAACAGCGTTCCGACTTAAGAAACAGTTTCTGCCGTTCCCGCCGGCAGATTTTACATGATGGACCAGTGTATCGTGCCAACTAATTGACCTCCTCTCTAGACCCGTCTTCGTTTGGGAGGACGGCAGCCGTTATGGGGAATTGGCGTCACGTCACGAATTAACTTGATATTGAATCCCATTACCTGAAGTGCCCGAAGAGCAGCCTCGCGGCCTGATCCCGGTCCTTTCACATATACTTCGATATTTTTGAGTCCATACTCCTGGGCTTTGCGGGCAGCATCTTCTGCCGCTAATTGAGCGGCGAACGGAGTACTTTTGCGTGAACCCTTGAATCCCTGACTTCCCGAGCTAGACCATGAGAGCGTGTTACCGATCTTATCGGTCAGCGTTACAATAGTATTATTGAACGTTGATTGGATATGAGCAATGCCATCCTGGATGTTCTTCTTTTCCTTTTTCTTTCTTCCAACTTTCCGCTTCGGTGATGCCATGGCTGTTCCTTATTTCTTCTTTTTGATTATAGCCCGCTTAGGTCCCTTCCTGGTCCGCGCGTTAGTCTTCGTGCGTTGTCCCCGGACGGGCAATCCTTTGCGATGTCTCAGTCCGCGATATGACCCCACGTCCATGAGCCGCTTGATATTCATTGAAACTTCCCGCCGCAGATCACCTTCAACCTTATATTCGTTGTCGATGATTTCTCTGATCCGGCTCAAATCCTGGTCAGCAATTTGGTCAGACTTGATGTTGACATCAACTCCGGCTCGTTCCAGAATTGCGCGGGAAGTAGCCTTTCCAATACCATATATGTAGGTAAGAGCGATTTCCATTCGTTTCCCTCGAGGGAGGTCAACGCCTGCAATACGTGCCAACTTTTTCTCCTCATTCGTAAGGTGGTGAGAGACAGAAAAGTTTATCCTTGACGCTGCTTGTGTCGGGGATTGTCACAGATGACCCGAATAATACCCCTCCGGCGGATTATCTTACATTTATCACACATTTTCTTTACCGAGCTACGAACTTTCATACTACCAACCTCATCTCTCTCAATTCTGTCTACTTCGAACGATAGACAATTCGGCCGCGGGACAAATCATACGGCGACAGCTCAACGGTAACCTTATCACCTGACAGAATCTGAATGAAGTGCATTCGCATTTTGCCGGAAATATGCGCTAATACTTTATGACCGGTTTCAAGCTCAACCCGAAACATAGCGTTAGGGAGCGCTTCAACAATGGTCCCCTCGACTTGAATGACGTCCTTTTTGCCCATAGTCAACTACGAGATCATCGGAGTTGCGGTATTGCTGCCTAGGTAACCGAATTCTCACGACGCACCGTACCTCCGAAGTAAAGTGCGTCACAAAACAGGACACATCGAATATTCAAACCTGCAAGCCGCTGTCAGGCACTGATCCAACTGTGAGATACCTACCCACGTGGCTATCGTCTGCCTTTGAATCGCTTTCCCGCACCCATAAAACCGTCATAATGGCGAGTAATCAGATGTGA
>JAGOGO010000210.1 GCA_017996625.1 Deltaproteobacteria bacterium
CAAAGCTGGAAGCGGCATATCGGAGAGTTCCACCCCACTGTACTCTATTTCTAAGCGCTCTACCCCACGACACAGTTGCCCTTGAAGGCTGCCTAAGCGTTCCGCGAGATTCAGGTATGGTTGTATTCGTTCATAATCCTTGGGAGCAATAGATGGAAAATTCACCGCATTGCGGATTATTCCGTGCTTCAGGAAGGCAATGATCTGGCTGGCAATCAGTCGACCAACGTTTTCCTGTGCCTGGACGCTCGATGCACCTAAATGGGGAGTGAAAATACAGTTGGGAAGGCTCAGTAACGGGTTTTTGACGGGGGGTTCTTGAGCAAATACATCCAGTGCAGCGCCGGCTAGGTGCTGGTTGAGGAGTGCTTCATAGAGAGCTTTTTCATCAATCAGCCCTCCGCGTGCACAATTGATGATCCGGGCACCTGGTTTAATCCTGCTGATGGTATCATGATTGATCAGACCACGCGTTTCTGAGGTAAGAGGCGTGTGCAAGGTCACAAAATCAGATCGGTCAAGCAGGGTATTTAAGTCGACCAGGTTGATTCCCAGCGCAGCTGCTGCCTCCGGAGAAATGAACGGATCATACGCGATCACCTCCATTTCCATAGCCAGTCCACGTTTTGCCACCAGGGACCCGATCTTGCCGATGCCGATTACACCCAAGGTCTGGTGATACAATTCCGTTCCCATAAAAGCTTTTCTCTCCCAGCGACCTTCGCGCATACTCTGGGTTGCTTGGGGAATATGGCGAGCAAGAGCGAGCATCAGCGCCATAGTATGTTCCGCCGCTGCCATAGCATTGGCCCCGGGCGTATTCATGACCAGAATGCCCTTACTGGTCGCGGCTCCAACATCAATATTGTCGATGCCGGTACCGGCTCGGCCAATCACCTTCAAATCCCCGGGGATTGCCAACATTGCTGACGTCACGGTGGTGCGGCTTCGGACAATCATAGCATCATAGTGGGGAAGCATGGATGTGATCTCTTCTGCTCCGGGCTGATCAGGAACATCGAAGCACATATCCGGTTCAGTTCGCAGCAGACCGAGACCGCTTTCAGCCAGACCATCGCAAATAAGAATTTTCTTCATAAGAAGAACCCTCCGGTTTGAGTGGGAGAGGGTTGCGAAGACTCTCAGGAATATTTCAATAGTAGGGCAGAGGTACGTGTAATACAAGGAGGAATGGATTCCAGGATGGAGGGGCTAGGATGTGTTCCGCTTGATTCCCCACGGTTTCAGTTTTAAAAAAACGAGGGAATATCCTTGGCTTGACGAACGGATTTTTCCATGGGATAAACGATCACGTGCCGTGACTCGAGGGATTTTCTGATGCGGCTAGGAAAAGGAGCGATCATGACTTTTACTATCGATGAACGGAAATGCAAACGGGACGGCTGGTGTGCAGAAGAGTGCCCGAGCCGGATCATTCAGTTGCGGTCAGCTGAGCAGGTACCCACACCGACAGCTGAGTTCGATCAGTACTGTCTCCGCTGCGGGCACTGTGTGGCAGTATGTCCACATGGTGCATTCAGTCTACCCTGGCTAAAACCACAGGATTGCCTCCCGATACGGAAAGAGCTCGTGCTTACTGAGCCGCAGGCAGCTCAGTTTCTGCGAAGCCGTCGTTCAACGCGCACCTTTACGGAGAAACCTCTCAGCCGTCCCCTGCTCGAACGGCTTCTGGAAATTGCCGGTTATGCCGCTTCAGCCAAAAACGAACAGCCGTGGCATTGGCTGGTCGTTGAACGCCCTGCTGAGGTGCGACGTCTAGTCGGCCTGGTCATCGATTGGATGCAGGAGATGATCAAGAATAATCGAGAGGATGCAGTTCGACGTGGTTTTCCACATATTGTAACTGCTTGGGGAATGGGCAATGACCGGGTCTGTCGCAGTGCTCCCCATCTTATTCTTGCTCATGCAGACCGCGGCTGGCGTTTTGCGAGTGAAGACTGCGCCAATGCGCTTACCTACCTTGACCTGTATGCTCATGCAATCGGTCTGGGGACCTGCTGGGCAGGCTATTTTTACACCGCAGTAAACAATTATCCTCCTCTTTTTGAGGCACTCGAATTACCTGGTCACCACCGGGCCTGTGGAGCCATGATGGTCGGTTACCCTGCCTACCGGTACCAACGCTGTCCAACTCGGAAGCCACCTCGAGTCACCTGGCGATAAGTCCTCCGTCTTCGCTAAACCTTTTGCTGATTCGGCCGATAACCACATACGAATAATGAGGCTGAATTCATTAGGTGTCTCACCGATTTCACTCAAGCATCTGATTGTGCTCTTTGATCCTGGTTCCGAGGATTGCGATCATGCTCTTTTTTCGAAAAAAACAGACTGAATCTTTGTCCGGCGAGATGTCGGAGCGACTTCAACGCTACGAAGACCAGCATCGGCTTCTGATCCAAACAATTCATGCTTTGCTGCTGTGCCTCAAGGATTTTGCCATTTCGGCAGACGAAATCCGCTCGGAAGGGTTCAAACGGGATGTTGAAACACTGGCAGACACGTTTGCATTGCAGAGAGATCCCGAAAAGGCTAAAGAACTCTTCGAGAAACGCAAGCTAATGATCAAGTCCTACATTGAGCGTCAGCAGGAGTACCTGAAAGAAAAAGATGGTGAACTGCGAGGTATCATCGAAATGCTGACAAGAGCACTCGCGACACTGGACTGTGAAAATGAGAATTATAACCAGCAGATTTTCGAGCAGAGCGACAGAATTGAGCGTATTACTCAACTGGATGACATCAAACAAGTAAAGCGAGCCCTTCAGGAAGAAGTCGAACAGGTCCGTAAGACGGTACGTGAGAAGCAGGAGCACGACCGAAAACAGATTGAAACTCTCTCGCGAGAAGTATCTTCGCTGGAAAAGGAACTCAGGCGGGCACGAATGGATTCACGGCGTGATGACCTCACCGGCCTGTACAGTCGGGAAGCATTTGAACGCTATCTGAGTGGTTTGATCGAGCGAAAGAATTCGAAGAGCGTCTCCTTTTCGCTCTTGTTTATTGATATCGAAAGCTATGGAAAGATGAAGAAAACGTATGGGCCGGGCATCGGGGACCGCATTGTGCTGGCCTTGGCTCAGCAGTGTCGAAAGTTTTTTAGTGACGATGAATTTATCGCCCGATACGCCGAGGAGTTGATCGCCGTAGTTCTTCCGGGAAGCTTCTCTGCCGCAGGCATTCGCAAGCAGGCACGAAAGCTGAGCAAGGCCATCGCCAGAGTTCGATACTCGGTGGATGATGTGCAGAAAGACCATGTTCTCTCGTTTAGCGTACATATCGGCATCAGCACCTATCATCCTGGAGATACAAAGGAAACAGTCACGGCCCGGGCGCTCACCGCACTCGCGAACCTGCCGACCTCAGGAAAGAATCGGGTAGTCTGTGAGCGGGGCAACCTGCTGCTGAATGTTCGGTTGCGTTTTCAGCGGATCCTCCTGGTCAGAAGGTTCAAGGTCCAAGGTCCAGGGTTCAAGGTTGAGGATTCCGGAGCCAGAGGCCAGGATGGGTGATATGAAATACAGGTCCTATACGAAAGATAGGACCTGTATTTCATATCACCCATCAACCTCAAACCTTGAACTCTGAAACTTGAAGTGTGTATCAATTCCTTCCTGGATCCCAAGTTGCTTCAGTTTCGTATGCAGCGTCTTGTAATCGATCTGAAGTATTCGAGCAGCTCTCGCTTTATTGCCTGCAGTCCGTTTCAGCGCTTCGCTGAGAACCGCGCGTTCGACGGCGATAGTCTTGCGACGGACAATCTCCTTATACGAGAGATTCTTCCAGAGACTTTCCTCTGAACGCGAAGAGACTTGGCCCGCAGAGATCGACGGAAAAGTGATATCGAGATGGTGCTCCATGACCACACTATCCGCTAAAAGTGCAGCACGTCGAATGGTTGAGCGAAGCTGGCGGACATTTCCCGGCCAGGGATAGTGCCGGAGCGCTGTCAGTGCAGAACCGGACAA